>DASRWD010000231.1:0-5166 GCA_035654755.1 Trueperaceae bacterium | reverse complement strand
ACGCTCGTCATCGCGCACCGCCTGGCCACCGTCCAGCACGCGGACCGCATCGTCGTGGTGGACGCCGGCCGGGTCGTGGAACAGGGCAGGCACGACGAGCTACTGCAGGGCGGCAGCGTGTACCGCAGGCTGCACGATGCCCAGTTCGGGCTCAGACCGCCACTGCTGCGCGCCTGATCCGGTTCGATCCCGGCGCCGGCCGCGGCGCCAGCCAGCGATACACCTCATACATGCACCGCTAAAGCCTCGTCCAACACGGGGCTAGTAGGGCGTCACGCCGCGTCACGCCCGCATCCCGGGCGCGACACGGTCCGTTTCGCATGCTCTCGATCAGGAGGTGAACGAGGTTGAGAACGACCATCAGGCAAGACCGTAACGAAGCCCCCAGACGGGCGCGAGAAGCGCCGGAAGGAAGTCAGAGCATGCGTAAGTTCCTGGTAGTTCTTCTGCTGGTGTCCGCGAGTGCAGCCTTCGCCAAGGACGTGGAGTTCGAGGAGTTCGGCGCGAGCGCTGCGAGGGTCAGCAGCATCGGCGCGATCGGCTACGAGCGGCTCGACCCCGGGATGTTCGACTCCGTTGACGTAGCGATCCGCGCCGAGAATCGGGATCCAACCCTTCGGCGCGTCCTCGAGATCAGGCCGGCGCCCAACCGCGTCGGAGCGAACCTCAAGCTGGAATGCTGGTTCACCGCCTACTGATCTAGGACCACGAACGGCGGCGCCGGTCAGCCACCACGGCTGGCCGGCGCTAGCCTTGGCTAGGAGGGCTCCGGTTCAGGCGAGCGCGTCACTGGCAGTCGCCAACAGCCACCTCCAGTGGCACGTCCGCCGGTGCGGGGTACTGGTTCCCGGCGGCGTCGGTCGTGAGCGGTGGCCTACTGGGGGCCGAGGGCGTGCAGCGCCCTACCCCCACGAGGTCCTCGGCGATGAACAGAGACACCAGCGGGGCCGTGTAGGAAGTGCCGGCGTACGAGATAGGCGTCGCCGGGCCCAGAACCCCTGTCGCGTCGATGTCCTGTAGGACGAACCACTCGGCGGGCAAGTGCACGTCTCCGATGTTCGAGTATCTGCCTGGGAAGTCTCGCAAGACCGGCTCCACCGCGACGCCGACCACGTTGTCGCCGAGCGCGGGCAGCATCTGATACGGCATCGAGAAGTTGCCTGACGCCGCCACGAACTCCAGCGGCCACGCGCCATACGCGTACCTACCCGTGTCGAGAAGGGCACGAAGGGGCCAGGTGTCCACCTCGCTAAGGACTCTGAGCACCTCGCCGAGGTCGATGTTGGGGTCCAGCCCCAGCCCGATCAGGTAGTCCCAGATAGTCGAGTAGGTGCCCGCGTTCGCGATGAACTCCTCGACCGTCGCGCAGGGCAGTAGTACCCAGCTCATGTTGATCACGGCGCCACCCAAGTCGTAGGTCGCTTCCAGGTCGCTGAGCAGCTCGTTGACCCCCTGTGTGAGGCTGGTGAAGACCTGTTGCACCGGGATCACAGGCATGCCCCTCGCCGGGCCGGAGCTACCGCTCATGTCGAGCGCCGCCACCACGAGGTGGTGGCCGGTCGCCCTGTCCTGCCACGCGGTGATGGGGCCCGACCGACTGACCAAGCCGTAGCCCTCCGTGGCGGCTATGGCAGAGTTCAAGTGGTGCATGACAAGGGCACCGTGCGAGAAG
Source organism: Trueperaceae bacterium (assembly GCA_035654755.1). Taxonomy (GTDB): domain Bacteria; phylum Deinococcota; class Deinococci; order Deinococcales; family Trueperaceae; genus DASRWD01. The sequence goes on along the minus strand of DASRWD010000231.1, from coordinate 3,494 downwards.
TCTCCGGACGTGATGAGCTCCTCTAGCTGGTCGAGGTCGAGGCTCCCGAAGAGCGCCGCCGGCGGCTCGTACCGTCCGCCAGCGAAGTCGTCCGCTACGACGATCGCGACGTCTTGCGCCAGAGGTTCGCTGAGGAGGTACTTGAGTGGCGTAGCCAGAACCGAGTTCACGACATCCGAGACGGTAGCCGGGCTGACCGCCGTGGGTTCGTGGCTCCCCGTCCGGTCCTCGTAGACGATGTCTCCGATGACCATGCCCCCGGTCGAGCCCGAGATGTGGAAACCCGAGCCGGAGATGTGGAACCCGGAACCCGAGATGTGAAACCCCTGCGGCGGCAGGCTGAACTCGTGTGCCACGCAGTGATCCGATGCGAGCAACTCCTCGGTGACGGCTGCCGCTGGCTCGAACTCCTCCTGCGCCACCCCCCAGGCCAGCAACAGCGCCAGTCCCGATGCCAAGACCCAGATCGTTCGCTTCGCGTGCATCTCGACCCCTCCCGTCCAACGTCCCGTACAGCGACTCCCGCTATCGCGCGGCGGGCGCCGCGCGTTCAATCGGTGAGCTCGTAGCCGCACTCCCGCGCCAGACGGTCGATCTTCGCGAGCTGTGCGGTCACGTTGTTCTCCAAGTACAACGCCCGGGCGGCGCTGAGCTGATCTCTGGCCGCACCGTGCTCTTCGCGTGAGCTGTGCATCTCGCCCAGCTCCAGGCGGGCGTGAGCTTCCCAGATGCGGTTGCCCATGTCCCGGGCGATGTCCAGCGCCTGCAGGCGAGACGCGAAGGCGTCCTCGTAGTTGCCGAGCATGTGGTCTGCAGCACCCAGGTTGACGGTGGCGTAGAAGCGCCTGCGAGCCATCTCGTACGGGTGGAGATCGCCGTCATCCACGTGGGCGAGAACGTTCAATAGCTCGTGGTACTGCTCCCTTGCCCCCTTCAAGTCACCGGCCTGGGCCAGGACGTAGGCGCGGTGATCCAGGACCGTCACCGTGCTCAGCTCGTCAGCGCCATCGCGGGCCGTGGCCACTGCGGCGTCGACCAGCCGCAGCCCGGCCTCGACGTCCCGGGAGCTCTCCATGACGCCGATGAGGCTCGTGAAGACCGCCTCCCTGCCGGCGTTACCGCTTGCGCGTGCCAGAGCAGCCGCGGCGCGGTACTCGACGAGCGCCCTGTCCACCTGACCGCGGTTGATGCCGTAAGCGTCGCCCAGTCGGCCGCGTAGGTCCCCGGCGAGCCCCGCCTCTCCGGCGCCGGCCGCGGCATCGGCGGCGAGAGCGAGCATCTTCAGCGAAAGCTCGTCGTGGCCGCGTGCCAGGAAGTAGCCGATCTCTAGTTCGAGGAGACTCATGATCGCGACGACGGCTTCGAGGTCTCCGCGCTCCGCAGCCGCGCTGGAGGCGACCCTGAGCTCGGAGATCTGGGCGTCTACCTCCGCGATGACGGCAGCTAGCTTTGGGCCTATGGCGCTGTCGGTGCGTTCGCGCAGGAAGCGAAGGTAGAAGGCGGCATGCTTGCGCTCCGCCTCGAGCTTCTCCTCCGTTCTCTCCGCGAGCTTCACGCGTGCGAACTGCTGCAGGAGCGGGTGTAGGTCGTACCTGCCGGCCGGGTCGAGCCTCAGCAGGGACTTGTCGACCAGCGCGGCGAGGGTCACTCGGTTCGTGCCCGCCACGTAGATGGCGGCCTCCGGACTCATCGGTTGCGCGAACACGGTCAGCTTCGCCAGCACCGACCTCTCCTGGTCGGTGAGGCGCGACCACGACTGCTCGAACACGGCAAGGATGCTGCCATGCCTGGCGGGCGTGTCTTTCGCGGCGGATTCCAAGAGCTGGAGACCAGACTCGATCTCGGAGACGAGGGTCTCGAACGGGACCGCTCTGAGCCAGACGGCGGCCAGCTCGATGGCCAGAGGCATCCCCCGCGTGACCGCGAAGAACCTCTGTGTAGCCGGCATGTCGCCCGCGCCCAACGCGAACCCCGGCCGAACCCGTTTGGCACGGTCGAGGAACAGGCGCACGGCACCGAACTCCCCAAGGGTGTCGGGCTCCATGGCGCCAACCGGGTAGTCGAGGCCATCCACAGGGAACACCCACTCAGCCTCCAGGCCCAGCCGTTCCCGACTCGTGACGAGCACCTGCAACCCCGGTGCGGCGACGAGGATCTCCGCCACGAGAGGCGCAGCGTCCAACACTTGCTCGAAGTTGTCGAGGATCAACAGCCTGGGCTGGGACACGAGGGCATCGGTGACGGCGTCCCACTGATGCGCCTCCTCCACATGCCCCAGCCCCAGGGCGCTCGCGATCGCCGGTAGCACTCGTTCCTTGGAGGCGACGACATCCAGAGGCACGAAAGTGGCTGGGTCGGCTTGGGCGTGTGCCACGGCCAGCGCGAGGCGCGTCTTCCCCATTCCACCGGGTCCGGTGAGAGTGAGGAGTCGACAAGTCGGATCCTGGAGCGCAGCCTTCACCTCGGCGAGCTCCTCTTCGCGCCCGACGAAGCTGGTGACCGGCATGGGAAGGGGACGAGGGGTTGCCGTCTCCGGGGTCGTCCTCAGCCCCGTGCGCTCAGCCACGGCCCTGCGCTCTGGGCCGGTGTACTGGCCGGCAGCACCGGCGGCGCGTGCGGAGTCGAAGGCCGCGACGGTGGCCGCCGTTGGCTCCAACCCCGTCTCTCGCGCCAGGCGGGCACCGAACTCGCGGTAGACCTGCGCCGCAGCGATGGGGTCGCCCACCCGCTCCATCGTCTCCAGGTAGATCCTGACCGCTTCCTCGTCGAGTGCATCTTCGGCGAGAAGGCGTCGAATCAGGTGCCCGGCCTCGGCCTCCTCGCCCCGACCCAGGGCGCCCAGTCGAGCCAGCGCGGCGGCCCTCCATCTTCCGTGGAGCGCCTCGCGCTCGATCTCGAGCCACTCACCGAACTCGCCGGAGCCGTCGCCCTCCATGCCCTGCAGGAGCGGGCCGTTATACGAAGAGAGCATCGCGGCCGTGTCCCCGCGCTCCAAGGCCTGGGAGAAGACGCTCAGGTCCGTCGGCACCTGCCACCGGAGCTGATGCTTCGTCACCTCGATCTCCGGGGAGAAGGGCAGCGTGACTAGCCGCTTGAGCAGTCCTCTGAGGTTCTGGCGGGAGGTGGCGGTATCGGAGTCGGGCCAGAACAGGAACGCGGCGCGCTCGCGCCCGACCCATCCCGAGTCGTAGGCGAGGTAGGCGAGGAGCTGGAACCGTTTGTCAGGCAGGAACGACGTCTCGGCCAATCCTGTCGCCGCCGCCGGTGGGCCGGTGAGTCTCACGAACTCGACTGGACCTGCGCCAGGCATGTCAGCGAATCATAGGCGAGGCACGCACGTTTGGCACCTAGCATGTCGCTTGGCGTAGAGGACCCGCTCCCGCATCAACCCAGCGACGGCCGCCAAGGCGTTCACGGTCGTGCTCGTTGTCGTCGCGAGGGCCCTCATGTCCACCGCGCCTATCCGGGCCAAGGCGGCGTAGACCCCTTGACAT
>DASRWD010000230.1:0-4338 GCA_035654755.1 Trueperaceae bacterium | reverse complement strand
CCCATGAACCCGTACTCGAAGTAGACGTCGTCCGGGAGGTCGTGCTCGATGACCTCGCCCGGTTCCACCACGCCCGGGGCGCGATCCATGTCCGTGAGGTCGCTGACGAGCTTATCCGCCCACTCCGGCGCGTCCAACCTGACCCGCATGACGCGAGTGTAGCCACCGGATGGCTCACCTGGGCCGGCGGTAGACTCTGAGGATGTCTAACACCTTCAGACTGCTGGGCTTGGAGGAGCTCAGAGCCCGCGAGTGCGCGAAGTGGCGCTTCTACCCGGATGACGTCCTGCCGCTATGGGTCGCGGAGATGGATTTCGCGATCGCCGATGGCATCAAGGAGGCGATCAAGGCCCACGTAGACACGGACGACCTCGGCTACCCGGCCATGAAGGGCAAGCCCGGGTTGAAGGAGGCGGTCGCTGAACGCCTCTCGGTGCGCTACGGCGCCAACTTCGCCGTGGACGGGATCACGTCGCTGGGCTCCACCGTCGCCGGCATGGTTTACGGATCCCGGGCTTTCGCGGAGCCGGGGGACGAGGTGCTGCTTCTGACGCCCCTCTACCCGCCTTTCAAGCGCTCCGTCGTAGAGACGGGCAGGGTGCCTGTCGAGGTCGAACTCGTCCGTGGTCCCGATCGCTACGAGATAGACATGGACGCGTTGCGGGCCGCGATCACGCCGAGGACGCGGCTGCTCATGTTGTGCAACCCGCACAACCCGATCGGGCTCATGTACACCCGCCAGGAGCTGAACCAACTCGCCGAGCTAGTGCTTGAGCACGACCTCATGGTGGTGTCAGACGAGCTGCACGCTGACCTCAACTACGGCGGCCAGCACGTACCGTTCGCGTCCCTCAGCCCCGAGGTCGCGGCGCGGACGGTAACGCTCTATGGCCCGACGAAGGCATTCAACTTCCCGGGTCTGGGCATCAGCTTCATGCTGACGGACGGCCCGGAGGTGCTCGAGCGCCTGAACGCGGCGAGAGGCGGGCTGCACTCGTGGCCGAGCCGGCTGGCGGAAGCCGCCACCATGGCCGCCTACCGTGACTGCGACGACTGGCTCGACGCCGCGCTGCAGCAGCTACAGCGCAACCGCGACCGCGTCACCCAGTTCGCGCGTAGGGCGCTACCCGATGGCGCGATGCACGTGCCGGAGGCGACCTACCTGGCGTGGCTGGACTTGCGCCAGGCCGGGCTAGGCGACATGCCGGCCGCCCGCCTGACCGAGCTGGCCAAGGTAGGCCTCAGCGAGGGCGCTGACTACGGCCAGGGCGGCGAGGGCTTCGTCCGGCTCAACTTCGCTACCTGTGACGACGTCCTCGAGCAGGCGCTCGAGCGGTTGGATTCCGCGCTGGCGCTCCCTGCCTAGGAGGGCCGCTCGACCCCGGCGGCAGGCTCGTCGAGGAAGCCGAGGACCTCCGCGACGAAGCGCTGTGGTACGCCGCTCTCGTCCGGTTCGTTGTGCATCTCGTGGTACGCGTCCTCGATCACCACCAGGCGGGCCACCTCGCCGGCCGCCGCCGCCAGCCTTGTGCTGCCTTCCACGGACGCGACGCGGTCGGCGCCGCCATGGACGATCAGCGTGGGCACGGTCAGCTCTTCGGCACGGTCGAGGAGCCGCTTGCCCATGCTGGTGAGGGTGTGACCCGTGGCGGCGGCGACAGCACCCGAGTAGACGAGTGGGTCTGCGACGTACGCCGAGCCAACCCCGGGATCGCGCGCCAGGTCGGCCGAACTGAGCTTCGCGACCGGAAGCGTGGGCACCAGCGCCGCCAAGGGCCCCGCCATGGCCTTCTGCCAGCCGGGTCGCTGGCTGGCATCTAGCAGGTACGGCGCGGACAGCACCAGCTTCGAGATGCTCGAGGGGTGCTCGAGGGCGTACGCCAGCGCGACCGCGCCGCCCATCGAGTGTCCGAACAGAGCGGGAACCGTGCCGGTATCAGAGGAGACCTGATCGACGAGCGCGGACACCACGGCGACGAGCGGCTCGTACGACCGTACGAGTCCTCTCTGCCCCGCGCTGCGCCCGTGTCCGGGCAGGTCCAGAGCGAAGACCTCATGGCCCGCCGCTGCTGCCTCCCGGGCCAACAGCGAGTGACGCTCCGCGTGCTCTGCGTAGCCATGAACGAGGACGAGCGTAAGGCCTGCCGGAGCGTTGGTCGCTCGGTAGCTGTAGACGACGACATCGTCCCCGCTCGGGACGGTGAGCATAGACCTACTAGGCTCAGTCACCGTCTTCGATGCCCAGCTCGAACGTCTCCATGACGGGGTTGGAGAGGACCTTCTCCGAGAGCTCTGCGAGCTGCCTCTCGACCTCGTCCCTGTCGCCCTCAAGCACCAGTTCGACCCGCTTCCCGACGCGAACGTCCTTCACACTGGCGTAGCCGAGGCGCTGCAACGTCTGAAGCACGGCGCGCCCCTGGGGATCGAGGATCGAGGCCTTGAGCATCACGTCGACGACGGCCCGGTACGTACCTTCTACGGCTGGGTGCGCGTGGGCGTCGTCGTCATGCCCGTGATGTTCGTGGCTGTCGTCGTGGTCGTCGTCGTGGTCGTGGTCGTCTTCGAACCGCTCGTAAGGGCTGTCATCGGGCGGATCGAACGTGTCCGCGAACGCCTCGGGGTCACCAGCGTCGCTCATCACGCGGCTGAGAACGTCGCCGTACGCGTCCTCCACGCCACCCAGGTCCCTTCGGAAGCGATCCTTGTCCAGGCGCTCACCGGAGACGACGTCCCATAAGCGGCAGGTGTCCGGGCTGACCTCGTCGGCGAGAACGATCTCGCCCTCACCGTCGCGCCCGAACTCCAGCTTCATGTCGACCAGCTCGAGGCCCAGCCCTCCGAAGTACGCCTTCAACGCGTCGTTGATGGCCGTCGCCAGGTCGAACATTATGGCTAGGTCGTCCTCGGTCGCCAGTCCTAACGCGACAGCTGCGGCGTCGTTGATCGGCGGGTCGCCGAGCGTGTCGGACTTGACGCACCACTCGAGCACGATCGGCGCGAGCTCTCCGCCCTCCTCGACCCCGTACCGCTGAGCGAAACTGCCGGCCGCCCTGTTGCGGACCACGACCTCGAGCGGGATGATCTCGACCTGCTTGACGACCTGGACGGTGTCGGAAACAGAGCTCACGAAGTGAGTCGGCACGCCAACGGCCTCCAGGGCGCTGAAGACCCTGGCGCTGATGGCGTTGTTGGCCGAGCCCTTGCCCTCGATTGTCCCGCGCTTCTGAGCGTTGAACGCCGTAGCATCGTCTTTGAACTCGACGAGCAGGAGGCCTGGCTCGCTGGTCGCGTACAGGCGCTTGGCCTTGCCCTCGTACAGGAGTTGCTTCCGCTCTGGGACCGTCATCGTTCGGATGATAGCGCCGCTTATCGGCGAACCGCAGGCGTACCGGGCGTCATAGGCCGAAGCGCGCGAACACGTCGTCGACGTACCTCAGGTACCAGGCAGGGTCGAAGGCCGCATCCAGGCTCTCTGCGGCCAGCTTGCTGCGAGGGTCCGCTGCGACCAGGTCACGCAGGTGCTCGCCCGTCTCCAGGCTCTTCAGTGAGGCCGACTGCACGACGTCGTAGGCCTCCTCGCGCGGCAGGCCGGAGTCGATGAGCGCGTGCAGCACACGCTGCGAGAACACCAGCCCACGCAACACGTCCAGGTTGGCGGCCATCCGCTCGGGGTAGACGACGATGTCGTCGAGCAAGCGCTTCAGGCGCCGCAGCGCGTAGCTTGCGAGGGTCGTGGCGTCGGGCAACACGATCCTCTCGACGGACGAGTGGCTGATGTCCCTCTCGTGCCACAGCGCGACGTTCTCGAGGGCCGCATGCAGATGGGAGCGCAGCAGGCGGGCCACACCCGTCAGGTTCTCGCTGGCGATGGGGTTCTTCTTGTGCGGCATGGAGGACGAGCCCGTCTGGCCGCGAGCGAAGCCCTCCTGGGCCTCCCTCACCTCCGTGCGCTGGAGGTGACGGATCTCCAGGGCGACCCGCTCGATGCTGGTGCCGATGAGCGCGAGCGCGCTCAGTAGTTGGGCGTGACGGTCGCGGGCCACGGTCTGGTTCGTGACCGGGTCCGGCTGCAGACCGAGCGACTCCGCCACCCTGCGCTCGACGACCGGCGGAACGTGCGCGTACGTCCCGACGGAACCGCTGATCATGGCCACGGCCACGGATTCGCGGGCGGCAGCCAGTCGGAAGGCGTCGCGCTCGAACGCCGCGTGGAGGTTGAGCAGCTTCAGCCCGAACGTCGTCGGCTCGGCGTGTACGCCGTGCGTGCGTCCGATCGTGACCGTGTGCCTGTGCAGGGCGGCAAGCTCGCGCAGACGGCCGCTGACGGCCGCAAGGTCG
>DASRWD010000229.1:0-9094 GCA_035654755.1 Trueperaceae bacterium | reverse complement strand
CGCGGTCTCGCTGTCGTCCGTGGGATCTCCCGTGATGCGGTCTGGCGTCACCGCCAGGTCCTCGACGTGGCTGACGTCGAACGTGACGCGCAGCGGCCCCCGGTTCCTCAGGCCGAGGTCGACGTCGATCACGCCAGGGTCGCCGTCTTCGAAGTCGTAAGCATTGCGTGCGGACAAGCTCAGCCAGTCGACGTTCCGGAGCAGGGTGATCGTGGTCTCCAACGGTGCCCACCCTTCCTGCTCGGGGTCGCGGTCATCTAGGAACACGTAGCCGCCGCGCTGCTGAACGCGGAACCAGGGCGTGGGGTCGAGGACGAGCGCGCCCAGGAGGTCCGTACGCGAGCGGTAGGGGATGACGTCGAACCTGAAGGGCGTCTCGCCCTCTGTCACGTCGCGCGTGAACGTGAGCGAGAGCGACCCCACGCTGCCGAAGGACTGCGTGGCGGTCGCCCGGGACAACCAGTCGACCTGGCGCTCGGCCGTGCCGTAGTAGTACCCGACGAAGTCGGTCCTGACGTCCAGCTCTGCGCCCGTCCAGAGGTCGATGGGTCCCATGCGCAAAGCGTGCGACTCGACCACCCGTCCGGACCCGACGGTCTCGGTGAGAGCCGCCGAGCGGTTGATCGGGTTGCTCCGGTCCTCGAAGACGCCCAGGTCGAGAAGCAGGCGGTCGACGGTGAGCGGCCCCAGGCTCAGGCTCTCCTGCTCGGGCCGCAACTCGAGCCGCACGGGTGTCATCAGGGGGACCCGAGTGCCCGCATAGGACGGTCTGTCTATCTCGTCGGCCGATTCCGTGTCCACGAACACCTGACTGCTGAACGTGGCGTCCAGGCCGTACTCGACGCGCCTCGCCCGCAGGCTTGCCTCCCAGATGAAGGGCCTCGAGGCGTCGTCGCGGGCCAGCAGGACCTCTGTCCGCGGCGGACCGAGCAACTCGTCGTCCGCGTACGCGAACCTGACCGTCCACTTCGGCGGCTCCCAACCCTCTGCTTCCTCCAGTCCAGGGGTGAAGTCCACCACCAGGTCCCCCGCTCCCCTCGCCGTGTAGAAGTCGTGGTCGAGGCGCACACCGAAGTACGACCGCCTAACTGAGCCGCCCAACAGGGCGTCGCCCAGAGGCGAGCCCCCGGGATCGACGTCGGCCATGTAGCGCAGTGTGACGTCGCCGTACGCGTCGGGACCTGCGACGTACGGCCAGGTCAGCTCGATGAGCGCGCGTTCCACGGCCGTGCCGGTCTGGTAGTGGAGTCGGGGGCGACGCTCCTCGGGACCCAGGGGGAGGACGAGGAGCGGCAGGTCGAAGGCCGGGCGTCCGCGGATCAGCACGGTCACGTCGAAGGCCACGAGACGGTCACCCGGGTAGAGCTCCAGGCGCGCAGCGCTGAAGCCGAAGTCCTCCACCTGTTGGTCGCACCTGCTGCACGGCGAGAACTCACCGGCCGCCACACGGATGAGCCCTGGCAACCTGCTAGCGGAATCGCCCTCGACGTCAATCTGCTCGGTGACTATCAGCACGTCGCTCGCCTCGAAGCTCTCCCGGCCGAGGTCTATGACGAGGTCGTCGCCCTCGACGGTCTCGCCGTCCATCGTGAAGCTGCCGCGGCCCACGACGCGCACCAACCGGTTGGTGAGGTCGAACTCGACGTGGTTCGCGGTGAGGACGTCGCCGTCTATCGTCACGGTGAGGCCCTCGCCTATGAGCACGTAGAGCTGCACCTCTTCACCGCCGGGCAGCGTCACGGTCCTTATCTCCAGCCGGCTGTCCGGGTCGTGTGAGGCGTCGATGACGATGCGGGCGGCGCTCGTCCAACCGCTGAGCATGACCAGTAGCCCAAGGACGGCAGACCGCAACCGGGCGGCTCGTCCCCGCGCCATCACCGTCTCCAGGCCAGGCCGAGGAGCACCGCTCCGCCCGCGACGTAGAGGGCGACCGGCGTCCACGCTGCGATCCACGGCGCAAGCGTCCCCTGTGCGCCGAGTAGTTTGGTGACGCTCCAGGTGGCGTAGTAGACGAACGTGAGCAGCAGCGCGGCGACGAAGCCGACGCTGGCGCCGCGCCTGAAGGTGTAGAGGCCCAGCGCCAGGGCGAACAGGGCGAAGGCCGTCGCCGCCAGCGGCTCGGCGAACTTGCGGTGCAGGGCGGTGCGCTCGGCCGGCGCAGGAGACTCGCCGGTGGCAGCGATGCGCGCGAGGAGCTCAGCCATCGGCAGGTAGACGAGGTCGCCGGTAGCGCTCGATCGGGCGGTGAGCCCCCTGACGGGCAGGACGGCCTCCTCGGCCGCGATGTCGAGGGTAACGGAGGACTCCCGCAGCGACCGGAACCGTATGCCCTCGAGGTGCCAGACCCCCTCCTCGGGGCGCGCCTGGCCGCTGGCGGCCATTATCAGCTCGTGTGGCCCGCGACTGGTGCCCGGCGTGATGACGGTTACGTCCTCGAAGCGACCTTGAGGGGCGATATCCCCGATGAAGATGTTCCTGCCCAGCGCGTCGGTGAAGAAGGTGCCTTCTGCCACGACGGTCTCCGGGGAGAGCAGCAGGATGTCGCGCTCCACCTCACCGGCCGCGCGCTCTGCCCGCGGCACGAGCAGCTCGTTGTTGGCGAAGGTGAAGAGGCTGACGAGGAGGCCCAGCGCGACGACGGGCAGTGCGAACCTCGAGGGGCCCACACCCAGCAGCAGGGCGGCCTTGATCTCGCTGTCCTGCCCGAGCCGAGTGAGCGCCACGAGCGCTGCGAACAGCAGCGCGAGCGGCAGCCCCGGCCCGATGGCCGACGGCAGCTTGAACAGCATGTACCGGGCGACCAGGGCGGGCGGCACGCCGCGCGCCAGCACGTCCGCCAGCACGCCGAGCACCGCGTAGAGCATGAGCAGCAGGACCAGCACGACGAAAGCCGCGACGAATAGCGGCACGATCTCGCTGAGCAGGTACCGGGAGAAGCGCTTCACCGCGGAAGCGTCCTGGCGGCGACCAAAGCTGCTCCGGACGCCGCTAGCGTCGGCGTGAGCCAAGCCGCAACGGCCGGGCCGAGCGCGCCGGACGTGAACAGGTCGCCGGAGAGCACCCAGACCGCCCAGAAGAGGACCATGAGCACGATCGTCCAAGCGAATCCGGCCTCACGCCCGCGCACACGCAGCGCGATCGCGGCCGCGAAGGCCGCGAAGATGGGTGCTGCGAGGGCGTCCGCCAGGCGACGGTGGAGGTCGAACCGCAGCTCGCGTACGTCGCCGCCTGCCTGGCCGACGCTCCTCAGGCGTCCGACGAGGACGTCGAGAGGCAGCTCCGCTGGACGCGTGAGCGTCTGCTCCGGCGTCGCCTCGAGAGCGAAAGGCAGGGAGACGGTGCCGACACCGATCGGCGCCTCGCCGCCCGTCGTGCGCTCGGCCGCGAAGAGGCGCCACACGCGCGCCGTGGAGTCCCACTCGCCGTCCAGGGCGGTTGTCACCGTACCGTCGGGAGACACCACGAGCACGCCCGAGAGCTGGGCCCGCTCCAGGTCCTCCGTGCCCGTGCGCATGCGCGAGGCGAAGTAGATGCCGTCCTCGTACGCGTAGGCGACGTTCACCTGGAGCTCGGAAGGGGGCCGGACGTAAAGGAACTCGTCGACCTTGGCCTGGTACGCGGCCTCGCCGCGCGGCTCGAGGAAACCGTTGTTGACCAGCGACAGCAGGCCGACGAAGAAGCCGAACGCCACCAGCGGCCAGAAGAGGCTGGCGGGAGCGACCCCCGAGGAGTACGCGGCTTTGAGCTCGGAATCCTTGGCCATGCGGCCGCAGGCGAGAAGCACGGCGAACACGACCGCTACAGGCAGGCCGAGGTGCAGGAACCATGGGACCTTGTAGAGCAGCAGTCGCCCCGTGTCCGAGAGACCCGCCTGGTTCTGGACCAGGAAGCGGGCCAGCACGGAGAGCAGGTCGACGCTCTGCAACAGGCAGATCGTGGCTACGCCCAGTACGTAGAGGCCAGCGGTCTCCCGGAGCAGGGTGCTGGCCAGACGTTTGGGCACCGAGGCAGTATACCGGCGCCTCTAGGCGACCAGATCCGCGCTCACGGCGGCATTCGCCGCCCGCGAACGTGGAGCCGTCGGCCGCCGCGGGATACCATTCATACGTGACGGGGACTTTGGGACTGTTCTCCCTCGTCGACCTATTCCAGCTGCTCGCTTCGGCGCGTCGGTCAGGGCGCCTAACCGTCGACCACCCGAGAGGCAGGGCGCGGGTCTACTTCGACAAGGGCGTGGCTGTCCATGCGGACTTCGACGGCATGGGTGGTGAGGAGGCCGTCTACGCGCTCTTCGCCGACGAGCGTGGCGCGTTCGAGTTCCGCATCGGCATGCCGGCGCCGGAAGAGACGATCAAGAGCAGCACCGAGAACCTCGTGCTCGAGGCCGTCCGGCGCCTCGACGAGGCCCGCCGCGACGCTGCAACTCCGGCCGACCCTGCGGAGCCGCGGGTCAGTAGGGACGCCATCCCCACGCGGGCCACCCTCGCCGACGAGGCCCTGCGCACCGGCGGCGGCGTCACCCTCACCACAGAGGAGCAAGTCCTCATCGACGGGGCGGACGGGATCAAGACGATCGCCAGGCTGGCCTCCCAGACCGGCATGGACGCCGACCGCGCCGTGGTCGTCGTGCAGCGCCTCGTCAAGACGGGCATGCTCAAGCTGCAGACCAAGCGCCCGCGTACGGCGCGGCTCGTCGCTCGCCTCACCCAGCTACCCATCGCTACCGGGGCAGCGGGCGTCGACGTGAACATCGTTGCGGCCTGGGAGAGGGCTCTCGAGCGTCAGGTGACGCACGTGGCCTGCCGCCGCGAGGACGGGACCGTTCTGGTCTTCGGCCTTCAGCTCCTGGAGGGCGCAGGTCCGTTCCTCGAGCTCTCCCGGGACGCGTTCGTGCGCGCCAACATCGTGGCCAACGAGGCTCTCCTCGTCAGGCCGTTCGTGCCGGAGCAGTCGCAGTGAGTCACGGCTGTCCGAGCTCGGCGGCATGACTCGTGTTCTGCTGCCGTGGCGACGCCTCCCGTTCCCGGCGGATTGGGACCACGTTTTCGGTTCCTCCGGCCCGCTGCACGTCGAGGTGGGTTTCGGGGACGGGCGCTTCACCGTGAGGCGAGCGCAAGCGGAGCCCGAGGGGCGCTTCGTCGGCCTCGAGGTCTCGAGTGGGAGCGTGCAGCGCGCGCTGCGCAACGTGCGGCGTTCGAACGTGGGCAACGTCCGGATCGCCAAGGTAGGAGCCGAGTTCGCCGTCCGTCAGCTGTTCGAGCAGGCCAGCCTGGAGTCGGTCGTCGTCAACTTCCCTGACCCATGGCCCAAGGCGAGGCATGAGAAGAACCGTCTGCTGAAGCCGTCGTTCCTGCGGCTGGCCGCTTCCAGGCTCACCGACGACGGCGAGATCAGGTTGGCGACCGACCACCCGGAGTACATGCAGTTCGCCAGGGAGAGCGCCGCGGAGACGGGACTCTACGACGAGCTCAGTCCCGAGCCACCGGCCGCGGTGTTCGAGACGAAGTACGCGCTCAAATGGCGCGACCAGGGTAAGCCGCTCGATTACGTCGTGTTCCGGCGCAACGCTCGACCGGCTCCCGCCTACCCCCACCTCGAGAGGCCGACAGAGATGCCACATTCGTTGCTGAGAGGAAAGCTCCCGCCGACTGCGACGCTCGCCAAGACCGTAGGGGAGCACGGCGGTGGGCACGTCGTGCTCCACGAGGCAGCAGCCGTGCTTCCAGGTTCGGAGGAGCGTGGGAGCTGGCTGGTGAGGGCGACCGTGGACGAGCCGGACCTCAAGCAGCAGCTCCTCGTGCTCGTCCAGCAGAGGACGCCCGACGAGGTGATCGTCCGGCTGGAGACCTTCGGTGATCCCGTGGTCACGCCGGCGGTGCGCGGCGCGGTGCACGAGGTCACGGAGTGGCTGAGTCGCGAGACCGCGCTAGAGGTCAGGGAGAGGAACTACTGATGCAGGGAGCCGATACGGTACCGCTGCTCTCGATCGAGGGCTTCTCGGCTCCGCACGGCTTCACGGTGCGGGCGGGGGGCGTGAGCCGGGGCCAGTACGCGTCGATGAACCTCGGGTTGTCCTCCGGCGACGACAGGGAGCTGGTCGAGGAGAACCGCCGCATGCTCCTGACGCGGATCGGGGCGAGCAGGGAAGACGTCTGCGGCTACCACCAGGTGCACGGCACGCGGGTCATGGTCGCCACTCCCGGGTGGTTCGACGAGAAGGCGGACGCCGGTGTCTCGGACGACCCGCGACACGTGCTCGTCGTGAGCGCCGCCGACTGCTACCCGGTGCTGTTCCACGATCCGGTGACGGGCGCGGCCGGCGCGGCGCACTGCGGCTGGCGTGGCACCCTCGGTAGGTTGCCGGCCGAGGTCGTGCGGACACTCCGTGACGTGTACGGCACGGAGCCAGCGGACCTGCGCGTCGCGATAGGACAAGGGATCGGTGGCCGCTGCTACCAGGTAGAAGGGGAGGTCGCTGAGGCGTTCGCGAACGCCGGCTTCCCGGACCACGTCAGCTCGTCCGACCGACCGCCGCCAGAGATGGAGCGCGGCACCCCTGGGGACGACAGGCGACTCCTCGACGTGCACGCCGCCATTCTCCACGGCCTCGCCGAGGCCGGCGTGCCGCGAGAGAACATCGCGTCGCTGGGGCGGTGCACGCACTGCGAACCGGACACGTTCTTCAGCCACAGACGCGATGCGGGGGCGACCGGCCGGATGTGGGGCTTCGTCAGGCCGGCCCCGGCGCAGCCTAGGGGCTAGCTCGCGGATTCAAACCCCGTCAGGGATCGCGTGGACCACCGGTCTTCGACCAAGGCGATTAGACGCAGGGGCTAGCATGTGCCCCATGCGATCGGCCGCGGGAACGACAGTGAGCGTCAGGGACGTCCAGCGGGCGCTGGGGCGCTCCCGATCACGCGAACTGGACATCCCGGGGTTCAGGCGGGCGGCCGTGCTCGTCCCACTCATCGAGGACGCCGGCGAGCTCCACCTGCTGCTCACGGTGCGGGCGGCGACGCTCCGGAGCCACGCGGGGCAGATCGCGCTGCCGGGGGGGCGGCTCGAGCCCGGTGAGGACAGCGTGGGGGCCGCGCTGCGCGAGACCGCGGAGGAGGTGGGCGTCGTCGTCCCACGCGAGGCCGTCCTGGGCGAGCTCTCTGACCACCCGTCTCCGGCCGGTTACGTCGCGCGCCCTATCGTGGCGGAGGTCCCCTGGCCCCAGCGGCTGACGCTCGACCCTGACGAAGTGGCCGAGGCGTTCCTCGTGCCGCTCGACGAGCTCCGGAGCATGACGCCGACGAGCGAGGTCAGGCGCCTGCCAGACGGGATGGCGAGAAGGATCTTCAGCTACGCCTGGCATGGTCGGAACATCTGGGGCTTCACCGGGAACGTGATAAGGGACCTGTTCGACGCGCTGGAGGGGCGCGAAGAGGACCCGTTCGCAGCCTGATGGCCGGACTGACCGCAAGGGACCTCAAGGTGACGCGGGGCGATGAGACGTTCCCGTACAGCGGTGGCGTCTGCATCGAGGCTCTGCAGAGCGCCGGGGTGCCGACGGACGACGCGGTGGCCGCCGTGCAGGAGGTGGAGGAGCAGGTCAGGGCACAGAGGCTGCGTCGAATCCTGCTCGACGACCTGCTCGACCTGCTCGTGGACGCCGCAGGCTCGCGCGCCGGGGAGGACGCCGTGGCGAGGTTCCGGCGTCAGACGCCTCCATTCGTTCCGCTGCTCGTCACCACGGAGGGGCAACCGGCCGCCAGGTTCTCGCGTCGCACGCTCAAGGCATCGCTCGAGAAGCTCGGTCTCTCTTTCAAGGACGCCCACGCTGTCACGCTTCAGGTCGAACAGGGGATAAGGGCCGAGGGCGTCGAGCGCCTGTCTCGAGTAGAGCTCGCCAGACGGGTCGCATCGGCCGTGGAGGCCAGGCACGGACGCGCCGCGCGGCTGCGGTACGAAGCCCAGACGCACAGGCCTTTCGAGATCCGCGTCGCCAGCGGCAAGGACGGCAGTCAGTTCCCGTTCAGCCGCGGCATCCTCGCCCGCTCACTGATGGGCATCGGTCTGGGGCCCGACTTCTCCCACAACCTGGCGAAACGCGTCGAACAGGAGCTCTACGGGCTCGAGACGGACGTGGTCGGCCCGGCGGACGTGCTCGAGGAGGTATCTGAGCTCCTGCGCCAGGAGGCAGGAGACGAGTACGCCCGCCGCTACCTGATCATGCGCCAGATGAGGCATCACGAGCGGCCGATAATGCTGCTGATCGGAGGAGCTCCCGGCGTCGGGAAGTCGGCGATCGCGGCCGAGGTCGCTTATCGCCTTGGCATCCCGCGCGTCGTCTCGACCGACATCGTCAGGCAGGCGCTCCGGTCCCTCATCGGGCCCGAGCTCAGCCCTGTCCTGCACGCCTCGAGCTTCACGGCCTGGCGGGCCGACCTGTTCCCCGAGGAGCAAGCGACGGCGGAGCCTGAGGAGGGAAGGGTGCTGCGGGGGTTCGTCGCGCAGGCCCGGCAGCTCGACCCCGCGATCACGGCGATCATCGAGCGCAGCGTCGCAGAGGACATCTCGCTCGTGATAGAGGGCGTGCACCTCGTGCCGGGCGCCGTGGCAGAGAGGCGGGTGGAGGGCGCAACGATCCTGCGCTCCATGCTCTTCGTCGACGACGAGTCGGACCACCGCAGGCACTTCGCCGCCCGCGAGATGCGCACGGTACACAGGTTGGCGCAGCCGTACCTCGACCATTTCGAAGAGATAAGGATGCTCCACGACTACATGCGCGAGCGCAGCGACGCTGAGGGCGTCCTCGTCGTGGACGCCTCGGACTTCGAGACAGCCGTCGAGCGGTGCGTCGACTACGTGCTAGACGCGCTGCTGGAGATGCAACGGCACGGGCTGGGGCCCTGGGCAGCGACTGGCTGAGCCCGTAGCGCCCGGCGGCGAGCGTGCCGGTATATCGGACCTTGCGGGTCCGCTAAGCGGGTGACAGTCTGCGCGGTGCTGGCGACAGGCGTTGAGTCGACAGCGGTTCGGCCATGACCTTGACGGCGGGGCCTTTCGCCACGAGCTGCGGCACCGTGACGAAACGGTACACGCCGGC
>DASRWD010000228.1:0-42813 GCA_035654755.1 Trueperaceae bacterium | reverse complement strand
TCATCAGCGCCGGTGGTGGCGTCTTCGAGCGGGGCGCCAAGAGCGTGCCGATCTCGAAGGAGATGAAGCAGCTCTTCGGCATAGAGGCAGACGCCCTGTCCGGCCATGAGCTGATAAAGGCCGTCTTGAGCGCTCCGGTCGACCTCCTGTGGAACGGCGGCATCGGCACGTACGTCAAGTCCTCTACCGAGAGGCACGCCGAGGTCGGCGATTCCGCCAACGACTCGGTGCGCATAGACGCGGACGACCTGAGGGCGAAGGTCGTCGGCGAGGGCGGCAACTTGGGCTTCACGCAGCTCGCCCGCATCGAGTACGCCAGGGCTGGTGGCCGCATCGACACCGACGCCATCCACAACTCCGCAGGCGTGGACACCTCGGACCACGAGGTGAACATCAAGATCTGCCTGGCGCCGTTGCTGCGCTCCGGGGTGATAAGCCGCGCGCAGAGGGACGAGCTGCTGGTCCAGATGAAGGACGACGTTGCCCGCCTGGTGCTGCGCGACAACGATAGTCAGTCGCTTGCCATAAGCCTCGCGCTCAGGTCGGCAGCCAGCGACCCGGAGCTGTTCGGGTCGCTGCTCGACTACCTCGTCGAGTCCGCCGGCCTCGACCGGGCGGTCGAGTTCCTTCCTACGTCACGCCAGCTCACCGAGCGGCGCTCCGAGGGCATCAGCTTCACGCGCCCCGAGCTGGCCGTGATGCTCGCCTACGTGAAGATGGGGCTCTACCGGCGCCTCCTCGAGACCGACCTGCCGGACGACCCGCAGCTCTCTCACTACCTGGAGGACTACTTCCCGACGCTGCTCAGGGAGCGGCATCCGGATGCCATAGCGACGCACTCCCTGAGGCGCGAGATCACCGCGACCCAGATGACCAACGTGGTCGTCGACCTCCTCGGCATGGAGTTCGTACACCGTGCCGTGAGGCAGAACGGCGCTACGCCCGTCGAGGTCGTGCGTGCGGCCCTCACCGCGATGGAACTTCTCAACACCCTGGAGTTCGCGGATTCGCTGCACGAGCGCGACGACGTCACCCCGCCGGAGGCCGCCTACGGCGCACATCGCGCCATGTCGCATGCCGTCGAGGGCGTCGTCAGCTGGCTGCTGGCTGGTGACCTCGTGAAGCTCCCGATCCGCGAGATCGTCGCCGTCTACGCGGAACCCGTCGCTACCCTGCAGGGGGAGCTGGAGCGGTTCTTGCCCGCGGCCGAGAAGCGGCGTTACCGGGCCAACGTCAAGCAGCACGTGAAGAGCGGTCTCGAAGAGCAGGTCGCGGAGAGGGTCGCCGGGCTCGAGTACGTGCCCGCCGGCATGGGCGTCGCGGAGGCGGCGCGGGCGACGGACGTCGAGCTGGAGACGGCGGCCACGGCGTTCTTCGCGTTGGGCGAGAGGCTGTCACTGGGGCGCATGCGCGACGCCCTGCGGAGCCTCCCCGCGTCCGGATCGTGGGAGAAGATCGCGCAGACTGGCATCATCCTCGACTTGAGGTCCGCGCAACAGCGGCTCACCACCGCCTACCTGAAGGCGGCCGCCGAGGAGCCGAAGCTCACCCTCGACGCGTTCCTCGCGGGGCAGCCCTTCCTGCGGCGCTACGCCGCCGCGGTCAAGGAGCTCTCGGTCCCCGGTGAGCTGAGCCTTGCGGGCGGGGCCGTCATCGCCAGGCTGTTGAGCCACAGCTCGTTCTAGGTCGGATGGTAGGACGCAGCTGAGCCCGGGAGGGCTGCTGGAGCACGACTAGTCCATGGCGGGCTTCGCGCCCGGCGCAGGTCGCGAGGCGACGAACGCGCGCAGGACGGAGTCGAGCCGCGTGAGGCCCGTTGGCGTCGTGCGCAGGACCCGCTCGGCACCAAGCGTCAGCAACCCGTGCGCCAGGCAGTCGGCGAGCCACCTCTCGGCGAGGGTCTCCAACCTCCGCCCGGTACGCACCTCCAGGTCGCCAAGATCGACGCCGTCGACGGTTCTCAACCCCGTCATGAGGCGCTCGAGCACGACGTCGTCAGGGGTCAACACGTCGACCTCGGCTTCATCACCGGCCAGCCAACCCTTGATGCCCGGGTTCTTCAGCCTGACGCCCAGGCCTACGCCGCCGGGCAGGTAGGAGGATGCAGAGGGGCCGGCGGCCAGGTAGTAGTGGCCGCGCCAGTAGGCGAGGTTATGCAGCGACTCCTCTCCCGGCTCCGCATGGTTGCTGACCTCGTAGCGTCGCAACCCAAGGCGTGAGAGCAGATCGCCGGCGAGATCGAACGAGTCCGCGTCCAGGTCCTCGTCCACCTCCACGCCACGCAACGCGAACGGCGTGCCCGGTTCCACCGTCAGGGAGTAGACGCTGACGTGGCGCGCCCCCAACCCCACGATGGTCCTGAGGTCCAGCTCGAGGTCCTGACCCTGTATCGCGGTCATGACGTCGACGTTGACGCGCATGCCGCTGTCCAGCGCCCACTCGACGGCCTGCCTGCCCTGCGCGCCATCGTGAAGCCGCCCCAGGTAGCCAAGTACCCGGTCCTGCGTCGATTGCAGGCCGATCGAGAGTCGTGAGACGCCCAGCGCGGCGAACATGCGCAACCTGTCCGGGTCGAAGGTAAGCGGGTCGGCTTCTAGGTTCGTCTCGAGGCGGCCAGGTCCGCCGAACGCCTCCCGGACAGCCGCGAAGACGCGCGTCAGCTCGTCGTCGCGCAGGTGAGAGGGCGTGCCTCCGCCGAAGTAGAGCGTGTCGAGTGGACCGCCCCAGCGCTCCCCGAGAGCGAACAACTCGCGCTCGAGCCGGTCTACGTACCTCGCTGCGAGCCCATCGTGCCTCAGCATCTTGTGGAAGTCGCAGTACGGGCAGACGCTGGGACAGAACGGGACGTGGACGTAGAGCGAGGCGGGGCGGGCGTCGGGCATGCAAGGAGAGGCTACCCAAAGAAGGGGGCGGCGCCCGTAGGCACCGCCCTCGTTCGCTTGCGTCGGGCTTCG
Source organism: Trueperaceae bacterium (assembly GCA_035654755.1). Lineage (GTDB taxonomy): Bacteria > Deinococcota > Deinococci > Deinococcales > Trueperaceae > DASRWD01. Next base: position 39,859 of record DASRWD010000228.1, on the reverse strand, counting down.
AGTCTTACTCGAGCTCCGCCAGCTGCTCGTCGAGGATCTCGTTGGCTTCCTCGTTGAGGTCAGCGAGCATGCCTTCGACGTCGGCGTTGGGGTTCGTCACGATGTCGGCCATCGTCGAGGTGACGATCTCGCGGACGAAGTCGTAGCCGGGGACGTTGGGCTCGGCGATGCCGTACGGCAGGAGGTTGAACGCGGTCTCGTAGCCGGGCACCTCTTCGAAGACCGGGTCGAGGTTGGCAGCGACGCTCTGCCGAACCGGGAAGTACTGGCTGGCAGCCGCCCACTCGGCCTGCGCCTCGGGGCCGGTGTAGTACTTCAGGAAGATCCATGAGGCGAGGGTCTCTTCCGGCGAGTGGCCGGCCGGGAGGCTGACGCTGGCGCCGTAGATGTTCATCACCGGTTCGTCGGTCGTGTGCGGGATCGCCGCGACGCTCCACTCGTGGCCGGAGCCCTCGTCGACCGCGCTGCCGTAGAAGGGCAGGCCGGAGGAGGAGCCAACGGTGAAGAGCGTGCGGCCAGCGCCGAAGTTGGTCTGGTCGCCGTACTGCTCGGCGACGAGCGCACCGCAGCCATCGGCGAAGAGGTCACGTAGGAAGGTCATGGCCTCGACGGCCGCGGGCGAGTCGTACGTGTAGCGGTTCGACTCTTCGTCGTATACGTTGCCGCCGAAGGCGAAGGTCCAGGATGCGAAGCGGCTGGCGTCGGTGGCCAGCTCGTAGCCCAGCGACGTGCCCTGCGACGAGGAGGCGGAGAACGGGTTCGCCGTGGCGGCGCAGGTCGCCTGGTGGAACTGCTCTGGAGTGGTGGGGGGGCCGTCGAAGTCGATGTGTCCGGCCTCGCGCAGCTCGTTCAGCCAGTCGATGTTGTAGTACAGCATCTCCATCGAGCGGTTGGGGGCGATGCCGAGGCGTGCGCCGTCGAAGCTGGGGAACAGGTCGGAGGTCCAGAAGCCGGGGAAGAAGTCGTCGATCTCCTCCTGGGAGAGCCCCCACGTATCGGAGCTGACGAGCGGGCGCATGTCGAAAAGGCCGTCGACGAGCTGGTACGTGGCGGCCTGGTTCTGGTACGCCACGACGATGTTGGGGGTGTCAGAGGTGCCGAGGAGCGCGAGCATCTTCTGGAAGATGTCGCCGTAACCGCCTTGGTACTCGGCGACGACGGTGATGCCGTGTTCGTTGTTCTCGTTGAACTCTGTGATGATCTCCTGCAGGGCGGTCTCGCGCTCCTGCGTGTGCTGGTGCCAGAACGTCACGGTCTGACCGGACGGGTCGACGCTCTCCCAGTCGACGTCGTCCTGCGCCGCGGCCACGGCGGCGGTGGCCGCGAGTAGCCCTGCGATGAACAGCCTGCGTAGCTTCATCTTCGCTCCCTCTCCGCGCTTCGCCCGCCGCCTTGGTCGGCGATGGGCCAGCGCAGTCATGTGCTTCCGTGCCCGATGTTACTCACCCGCGGGTCGTTCCTACTGTCCTCTGCAGATGGTCCTGGGTTAATCACCCCTTCAGGCCCGAGGTCGCGATGCCCTCGGTGAACTGCTTCTGTGTGACGAAGTAGACGAGCAGCACGGGCAGGATCGTGATGACGGCGCCGGCCATGAGCAGGTGCGTCTCGGGTCCTGCCTCGGAGATGAACGTGTACAGGCCGACGCCCAAGGGCCGCCATCTGGGTGTGGTCGTGACCAGTAGCGGCCACAGGAACTCGTTCCAAGCCGTGACGAAGGTGAGCAGCGTCGCGGTCATGAGGACGGGCTTGCTCATGGGGATGACTACGGCGGTGAGGAACTTGACGTGCCCGGCGCCGTCGATGCGGGCGGCGTCGTACAGCTCATGCGGTATCCCGAGGAAGAACTGCCTGAACAGGAAGATTATGAACGCCGTCGCCATGAACGGAACCGTGAGGGCCGGCAGCGTGTTCAGCCAGCTGCCCCAGGGGATCACCTCGCCGCGCACCAACATGAAGTTGGGCAAGAAGGTGACGGTGCCGGGGATCATCAGCGTCGCCAGCAGGACCATGAAGATGGCCTCCCGCCCGGGGAACTCGATGCGCGCGAAGGCGTACCCAGCCAGCGTGCACGTCACCAGCACTCCCAGGATGATGATGGCCGTGATTATCACGCTGTTGCGGAAGTAGAGCGCGAAGTCGGCCTCCGACCACGCCGTCTGGTAGTTGACCCACTGCGGGTTCGATGGGAACAGCCGCCGGTTGATGGTCTCGCCCAGCGTCATCAGGCTCGTCGAGATCATGTAGAGGAACGGCGTCATGGAGACGACGGCGCCGATCGTGAGCGCGAGGTAAGCGGGCACGTGCGAGAGCCTGAACTCGTACGGCTCGCCGCGCGAGAGAACCGGCCGGGTGCCGACCTGGTCAGCCACGGAAGACACTCCTGCCGAAGAGTCGGTTCTGAAGCAGCGTGAGGATCAGGATGATCGCGAAGAGGACGACCGATTGCGCCGCGGCTAGGCTGAAGTTGTTGCGCCCGTAGAACGTGTCGAAGATCACGATGGATGCCGTGTCGACGGCTTCCCTCGTGTTCGGAGATCGCATCACGTAGATGTGCGTGAAAGCCTGGAACGTGCCGATGAAGCCCAGAACCGTCAGGTAGAACGTCACCGGTGAGAGCAGCGGGACGGTGATGTGCCTGAACTGCTGCACGCGCGTGGCGCCGTCTATCGCGGCCGCTTCGTAAAGCTGCTTCGGGATGTTGCCGAGACCCGCCAGGAAGATGACGGCGTTGTAGCCCGTATAGGTCCAGATCCCGAAGATGATGACCGTGACGAGCGCGAAGGACGGCCCGGCCCAGAAGCCGGACAGCTCGCCGATGCCCAAACGCTCGAACAGCCCGCCGAAGACCACGTTGATCGCCGGCCTCTGCTCGAACAGCCACTGCTGCGGCTCGATGCCGAACCACGACAGCACCGTGTTGGCGGGCCGTTCCGGCCTGGGGCTGAAGATGTTGCGGAACACCGCTGCGGCGGCGACGGCCGGCGTCACGTACGGCAGGAAGTACAGCATGCGGAACAGCTCTTGACCCCTAAGGTTCTGGAACAGGAGGCTCGCGATGATCAGTGCCAGGATGATCTGCACGGGTACGGACCCGAAGCCGTAGTAGACCGTGCGCGTCAGCCCCGCCAGGAACCTGCGGTCGCCGTCCTCGGTCATGAGGCGCCAGCCGAGCGAGACGAACACGCCCGATCCCAGTAGGACGAGCGCGCCGAGCAGCTTGGCGACGAGCGGCACCGCGCCGCCGTCGCGGCGGAAGGCGTCTGTCCAGAGCCAGTGCGCCGCCATGATGAGCAGAAGGCCGCCGAAGAACGCCAGGGCCCCCCACCAGTCGCCGACGATGTCTAGGTAGTTGTCGAGGCCGATGAAGCCGCCCTTGCGGATCCGCCACCGGTGGACGCTCATGTAGATGGCGTAGCCGATGGGGAAGAGCCCGAATATCGTGATGACGAGGGTGGCCGGCAGCACGAACGCGTAGCCGGTAAGCCATTCGCGTCGGCGCATCGCCGAGACGCGGCGCGGCTTCGTTGCCGAGTCGGTCCTGATCATCTCAACCTCGTCCAGTCGGTCGCGGCCCACCTATTGGGCCAGGGTATGCGCCGCCGGTCATGCGTACGTCAGGAGCGCGGCCGCGGCCGAAGGATGGCTTGGTCGAGGCACTCGCCCATCATAGCCGCCGGCCCGGTCCCGCCCGGGTGTCGGTAGCATGCGGCGTGGACCGGAACCACGTGGCCGAAGTGGCTCGCGGCATCGAGGACCTGGCGCTGGCGGAGCTGACCGACCTGGGTCTGAAGGACGTCGAAGCCGCATCGGGCGAGCTGCGGTTCGGCCCCGAGAGGGCTCGCACGGTAGTGGAACGTTCCCGCCTCGTAGCGGCGGTGTACCGGGCGCTCGACTTCGACGTCCCGCGGCCGAAGGCCCTCCTCGGGGACGCCGCGTTCCGGCGTCTGACGGCCGCGTGCCAGGAGGTAGCGGCTGCCGCTGGCATGTCGTCGTTCAGGCTGGCAGCAGCGGGCGCTCAGACGCCTGTCTTCCGTCGACTTGCCGAGGGGCTTGCTCGGTCCACCGGGTTGAGGGAGGACGCCCAGGACGGCGAGCTCCTCATGCGCGTCAGGCGCTCGGCGAACGGCGGCTGGGAGGTGCTGCTTCGTCTGACACCTCGACCGTTGTCGGCGCGGGACTGGCGCGTCTGCAACATGCCGGGCGGAGCCAACGCGAACGTGGCCGCCGCGATCGCGCGACTGGCCGGTGGGCGCTCTTTCCTCAACCTGATGTGCGGTTCCGGCACCCTTCTGATCGAGCGGGCGCTGCAAGCCCATGGCGGACCCAACGTCGGGGTCGACGCGGCGGCGGACGCGATCGACTGTGCACGCCGGAACGTCGAGGCGGCCGGCGTTGACGAGGCTTATCTCGTTGTGGACGACGTCACCCGCCCCGGCTTCTCCGTTGCGATGCCCGGTGGTGATGGCGCCGGTGCCTTCGACGTCGTCGCCGCAGACGCCCCCTGGGGCGACGCCGTCGGAAAGCACGTGGACAACGAGGCCCTCTACCGCGGACTGCTGGGTGCCGCGACCCGACATCTGCGCCAGGACGGGGTGTTCGTGCTCCTTACCCACGAGGTGAGGCTCACCGAGAGGCTCCTATCCGAGGCGGAGGGCTGGCGCCGACTCGAGGGCCGGAGGGTCGAACACGGTGGCCACAACCCTCTCCTCTTGACGCTCAAGCGCGTGGGCTAGACTCCACCTCGTGCGCAGCCTCAAGCCCGGTTGGTACGTCCTGGCCGCGGTTACGGTGTACGCCGTCGTCGTGTCACTCCTCCTGTTCGGACGCGGGCCGGACGGTGGGGCCGAGGGTGCAGCCACCGGCACATCCGGCTCCGAGTCCCCTCCGTCCCCGGTCGCGCGAACGACGTCGAGGGCGCCAACCGGAATGTGGTACCCACTGCCAGGCGCGCGGCTGCCCGGCTCCGACACGAACCTGCCCGGCGCGCCGCGCGAGTACCGTGATGGCGTCAGCGAGGGCTTCGACTTCGTCGACGGCGACATAGACGTCCCCGTTCCCTACGGCGGCGCGGTCATAGCTGCGGCGGACGGCCAGGTGATAAGGGCGGACACGACGTACGTCGAGCTGAGCTCCGAGGAGTGGGCGGCGCTGCTCGAGGACGTGACGGACGGCGCGACGGAGGAGCAGCTCGACCAGTTGAGGGGCCGGCAGGTGTGGCTGCTGACTGAGGACGGGCGCACCCTGCGCTATGGCCACCTCTCCAGGGTCGCGAGCGGCGTGACCAACGGACGAAGCGTGTATCGTGGCCAGGTGATCGCCTACGTCGGGAACTCCGGCACGGACGCCGGTGTGACGGGGCGCGAGGATGGTGCCAGGCTCCGCTTCGAGGTGTGGGCAGAAGACGACACGTACTTCGGCGAAGGCCTGAGCCCCGAAGAGGTAAGGCTCGAGGCAGCCTCCCTGTTCGTGGGGCCGTGACGGGGGCAGCCGCTTGAGCGATCGCCTGCAGCCAGCAGAGGAGCAGATCAGTGCTCTCAGGTGGGCGTGGCGTAACCCGTGGGTTCGGGCCGCCGTGTACGTGCTGCTCATCGTCGCGGTGCTCGTCATCCTGTGGCGCGCCAGGGCCGGCTACATGTTCGCGCTCCAGGTCGGCCTGTTCGGCTTCCTGCTCGCCTACCTCCTGAACCCGTTCGTGACGTTCCTGCAGAGGCTGAGGCTCCGACGAGGTTGGGCGGTCGTCATCACCTACCTGCTCCTCGTCGGGTTGATCACGTTCGGCTCGATGCTCGTCGGGCAGGTCGTCACCGAGGCCGCCAGTTTCGTGAACCTTCTGCCGGACGCCTTCGACAACCTGTCGCGCATCTTCGGCAACCTGCAGTCGCGGGTGATCACCTGGCTGGACCGCATCCCGTTCCTGCTCTCCGGGAGCATGGACGAGGTGGACGCGCAGGGTCTCGTCGGCGACGAGATAAGGGAGCGCATAGTGACGTCGCTCCAGCAGCTCGGTCAGGACTTCTCGCAGCTCATCGCCGGCTGGATAAGCCAGGGCCCGGGCCTGCTCTACACCGGTGCCAGCGTGGTCATCTCGACGACGCTCCAGATCGTCCTCATCGTCTTGGCCAGCGTCTACTTCCTCTACGACTTCCCCCGCTTCGTCACGCAGTTCCGGCGCTTCGTCCCGACCAAGTACCACGCGGTCGTCGGCGAGCTGACGGACAAGGCGGACGTCGCCGTCGGGGGTTACCTGCGGGGTCAGCTCCTGATCACGACGATGCTCGGCGTGTTCATCTGGCTCGGACTGACGCTCCTCGGCGTGCCCCTTGCCACCGCCATCGCGTTCCTGGCGGCGGTCTTCAACCTCGTCCCCTACCTGGGTCCGGTGATAGGTGCCGTGCCCGCCGTGCTGCTCGCCTTCACCGTCAGCCCGCTTACCGCCCTGCTCGTGATCGTGGTGTTCGTCATCGCCAACCAGCTCGAGGGCAACCTGCTCTCACCCCTCATACTCTCGCGCTCGACGAACCTCCACCCGCTCACGGTGCTGCTGGCGATAATGGCCGGCCTCGGCCTGTTCGGGCTGGTCGGTGCGCTGCTCGCGGTGCCCACAGTGGCGTTCGTCAAGGTGATGCTGGAGGACTACGTGCTCAGCCGACGCGAGTTCGCCACCGTGCCGCCGGACGTGGACGTCGACCAGCTCGAGGAAGACCAGCTACCCGCCACCTGATCTTCCTCTAGCCGATCGGCTGCTGCGTGCGGCTGCGCTGCTTGCGGACGTACATGAGGTCGTCGGCCCGCCTCAGCAGGGTCTCTGCATCGTGACCGTCGACCGGGTATGAGGCGACGCCTACCGAGGCGGAGAGGTGTAGCCCATGCACCTCGATCGATGACACGAGCTCCGAGTACCTGTCGGCGGCCGCTAAAGCTTCGCGCTGCCGAACCTCGGGCAGCAGCAGGATGAACTCGTCGCCTGCCCACCTGAACGCGTGGTCCGAGCTGCGCAGGTGCCCGGTGAGCGTCTGCGCGACGGCAACCAGCGCGGCGTCGCCCGCTGCGTGTCCGAAGCGGTCGTTCACCTGCTTGAAGTTGTCGAGGTCCACCATCACGAGGTTCAGCGGGTGACCGTAACGCTCGGCCCTGGCCAGCTCGGTCTCCAGTCGCCGCTGAAAGCCCTCCCGGTTCCCAAGGCCGGTCAGTCCGTCGGTCACGAGGCTCTCCTCGAGCCGTCTCACCTGCTCTGCCTGCCTCACGATGACGGCGATGTGCTGGGCGAACGCCTCGGCGATGCGCAGCGAGTTCGTGCTGAAGCTGGACGTGCTCGAGTAGTTGTCGACGTTAAGCAAGGCGACGACGTCGGAGCCTTCCGTGATGGGGATGAAGATGTTCGATTTGATCTCGTTCACCCGGGCCGCCAACAGGTTGGCCGGGCTACGGTCGCTCGACGAGGCGATGGAGAAGCGCAGCACCTCATCGCCGCGCGCGATGCGGCCGATGCCGCGCCTGAAGTCGCTCTCTGAGCCCGCGTACCAGGTGACCTGCTCGGCGAGGGTGAAGGGCCCTGCCCCGCTCTTGATGGCGTCAAGGTCGTAGCCGACAGCCGCCTCGAACCGGAACAGCTCTCCGTCTCTCACCAGGACCGTCGTCGCCTCGGCTCCGGGTATGAGCTCCACGGCCGCCTCGGCCGCCCGCTGGAACAGCGTGCTGGGCGCCTCAGCCCTCGCGATCTGTCGGATCACGTCGAGGGTGGCGAAGAGCTGCCTGTTGAGCATCACCCTGCCGAGGGCGGCGCCCAGGGCCTGGGCCGAGCGGCTGACGAGCGTGACGTCGCCATCCGATAGCGGTCGTACCCGGCCCAAGGTGGCGAGGCTGAGGAGGAAGCGGACATCGCCCTGGCTGTTCGTCAGCGGATGCAGGACGACGGTGCGCACGCTCTCCTCGGCGTCGAGCCAGCCGAAGTCGCCCGCAGGCCTGGGCCTCTCCAACAGGTCGGGTACGTGCACGTGCTTGCCTGTCGACCAGACCTCCGCTAGCAACCCCGTGAAGTCGAAGCCGGTGTCCGCTCTCAACGTGACCTCGGCGGGCACCTCGCCGACGCGCACGAGCGGCCTGAAGCGGGCCTGCTTGAGCTCCATGACCGTGCCGGCGTCGAAGTCCAGGTACCTCACCAGGTCGTTGAGCGCTGTCGCCGCGGCCTGCTTGACGTCGTCCGCGTGGAGCAGGCTCTGGGAGAGCCTCGCTATGAACTCCTGGTCGGCTCGCTCGGAGTCCAGCGCGGCCTTGGCGTCGAGTCGCTCGAGGACCTCGGAGACGATCTGCGTGAACGCCCGAAGCGTCTCGTGGTCGTCGCTCGAGAACGCGTCGGGCGACGTGTGCTCGAGGTTGATGACGGCGCGCGTCTGGCCAGCGACCTTCACGGGCAGCGCCAGCTCCGAGCGTGTCGGCTCGGCACCCGGCGCCACGACGAACTCCGGATCGAGGGACGTGTCCGGCACGTACTGCGTGTCTCCGGTGCGGTAGGCGCGCCCGATTATCGACTCGAGAGGCACTTTGAAGCCCGGCCGAGCGCTCCAGCGCCAGGCCGTCGCAAGCGAGAGCTGCTCGCCCTCCGGCACGAACATCTCGGCGTGCGTGAACGTCAGGATCTCCGACAGGAGGCGTGGGGCTGCGGAGAACAGGTGCTCGACGTCAGCGGCCTGGTTGAGCTCGAGCGCAGCGTGTTGCAGCAGCCGGGCGCGCCGCTCGTTGTCGCGCGCGCGGGACTCGGAGTCGCGCCACACCCGGTGCATTCGGTCGCCAACGAACGCGCCGAGGACCATGGCTCCGGCAAGCTCGCCGTAGTCAAGGAGCCCGAAGGACCCAACGGTCACGGCCTCCACTCCCCACGTGATGAGCAGCGCGATGGGGATGAGGAAGGAGGCCACGCTCCACCCGAACCAGGCGGTAGCCAACATGAACGGGATGGCCATGAGGAACCCGTGCCAGGGCTCAAGGTCGCCACGCACGACGAAGATCGCCGCGACCGCGACCGCTGCAAGCCCCCACAGGGCGAACATCCCGACTCCTGGGCGCTCGAACAGCCTCTTCGCGCCGAGGCCCATCACGACACACGACTCATCTTTCTCACAGCTTCACACGGGGACGGGCACGAGGATGTGTACCACTTCTCGCAAGGGGGACAAGACCGGCAAACGGTAGACTCTCTTCCGTGAGTAAGGGCCGACGGGAACGACAACGTAGGGCCGATGGCACTCCGGACATCGAGGCCCTCGGCCTGGTCCTCACCGCGCTGGGTCTCTTCCTCGCCGGAGTGCTGGTACCGGCAATACCTTCCGGTGAGCTGGGGAGGACGGTGCGGGACGCCCTCGTTGGCAACGTAGGTTGGGCCGCGTACGGGCTACCCCTTCCCTTCATCGTGCTGGGCGGGCTCTTCTTGCTGAGGCGCAACCCCGTTTGGTGGCCTCGGCTTCTGCTCGGCTACCTCGTAGCGCTCGCTGGCCTCTGGGGCGTGACCGTGGGCGCCTGGCCCGTGCTGGCGGGCGAGTGGGGCACCATGTTGCGCAGCTCACTGGGGCCAACCTGGGGCGCAGTCGCAGCCGTGCCGGCCGTAGTCGTGGCCACGATCGGTCTTGACCTCTTGTGCGGTTGGCGCCCCGGATCCAGCCTCATCGGCGTGCTGCGCACCGTTGCGGGGGCCGTCAGGTCCATGTACGTGGCCGCGGCGCAGGCGCGTCGCGGTGCCAAGCAGCGTGCGGCCTTCCACGCCGACGCCGCGCTGGTCCGTAAGGGGCTGGCGGAGCTGGACAAGGACCTCCTGGCCCTGAGCGAGCTGTATCCCGGCAGCGCAGAGCTGGACCGCTGGCGCAAGGAGGTCAAGTCGATCCACCGGCGCATGCGCTCGCCGACCCCGCAGACGCTGCGGGACGGCCGCGCAGACCTGAAGGCGTGGAGGTCGGCCGTGTCCGACTTCGCGCGTGACAGGGCCGGTGACCTGTCGACTCACCTTGACACCGAGGCGGCGCTACCGCCGGATCCGGACGTCGGAACCTTCGACGCATGGTGCAACGGCCTCAAGCAGGTTCTCGACGACCCCATAGCGGAGCAGGGCAAGGCAGCTCAGGCGGTCGACCGCATGCGCAAGGCGCTCGCCCTCGACCTGACCGCGCTGATCGAGCGCAACAGGCGGCTGACCCGGGAGCGTGACCTGGACAGACGGGCGCTGAAGGGCCTGGAACCGAGGCGGCTCGCTGAAGCGTCGCGGGCGCACATGCAGCGCACCGAGGAGCTGAGGGACCTCGAGCGGGAGGCCGACCGACTGAGCCTCGACGCCGAGGCCCTCGAGCCCTGGCGTGAGCTGCTCACCGACCTCAGTGAGGTCCTGGCCGGGCCACCGGTCGAGGAGGTCCTCGACTACGACGCCACCCTTGCAGGTGAGTTCGACGCGAAGGGTCGAGAGATCCTGACCCAACTCGAGGGGTGGCGCGCCGCGCTGGCGGCCGTCGCACAGAGGGCTGCCCAGGAGCGCGCGTCGTTGGCCGAGTGGAGCGGGGAGCCGGCCTCCGCACAGGACGGCATCGCCTGGCAGGAGCCGGACGAACCCACTGTGCCGTGGGACCAGGTCGCCGAGCCTGCTCCGGACGACACCCTGGAAGAGGCCCTGATCGACGACCTGGTCGCGGTAGCGGACGGCCGTCAACCGACCCCTGCGCCCGTCGCAAGGGAGGTCCAGCTGTCGTTCGGGCAGCCACGCGTCGTCGTCACCGAAGATGAGGACGAAGAGGAGTCGACTCGCAAGGCCGAGCCCGTGGGCGCGATACCCATCCAAGTGCCGCCCTTCACCCTCCTGGACGAGCCGGAGTCATCCGAGCAGGACCGGGAGCAGATGCTCCAGGAGCACCGGGCCCGTGTCAGGCAGATAGACGAGACCCTCGCGAACTTCAAGCTCGGCGGTCGGGTAACGGCGGCTGTGCGCGGGCCCACGGTGACGCGTTTCGAGGTCGAGCCCGCACCGGGCGAGAAGATCAGCCGCTTCGCCAACCTGTCCGACGACCTGGCGCTGGCGATGGCCGTGGGGTCGGTGCGCATCGAGGCGCCCATACCGGGCAAGAGCGTCATCGGGCTCGAGGTGCCCAACGCGCACCGCGAGCTGGTGAGGTTCCGCGAGGCAGTCGAGTCCCCTACGTTCAGGCGCAGCAAGGCGCGTCTACCTCTGGTCCTCGGCAAGTCGATAGACAGCGAGATGACGGTCGGCGACCTGGCGCGCATGCCGCACCTGCTCATCGCCGGATCGACGGGGTCCGGCAAGTCGGTGGCGGTCAACGCTCTGATCGCGTCCTTGCTGTTCAGGTTCCTGCCCACGGAGCTGCGGCTACTCATGATCGACCCCAAGATGGTCGAGCTGACGCCGTTCGACGGCGTCCCGCACCTGCTTCGGCCCGTCGTGACGAACCCCAAGGATGCTGCTGGCGTGCTCATAGGCGCCGTGACCCACATGGAGCGGCGCTACCAGATGATGTCGAAGGTAGGGGCCAAGAACCTCGATCAGTACAACGAGAAGGCGCGCAACCTCGACATGCCCGAGATGCCCTTCATCGTCATCGTCATAGACGAGCTCGCCGACCTGATGATCACGAGCCCCAAGGAGGTCGAGTCCTCGATCATGCGCCTCGCCCAGATGGCGCGGGCGACCGGCATGCACCTGATACTCGCCACGCAGCGCCCGTCAGTCGACATCCTCACGAGCCTGATCAAGGTCAACGTGCCGGCGCGCATGGCGTTCGCCGTCTCTAGCAGCCACGACTCCCGCACGATCCTCGACGGCATGGGAGCGGAGCGACTCATCGGCCTCGGTGACATGCTCTTCTACCAGCCAGGTCTAGTGAAGGCGGTGCGTCTGCAGGGCCCGTTCGTCAGCGAGAACGAGGTCGGGCGACTGGCTGACTTCCTGCGGCGTCAGTACTTTGACGACGACTTCGTCGAAGCGTACGGGGCGGACTTCGACCCACCGCCGGCCGACGACTCCACCGCTGCCGGCTTCATCGATTGGAACGACGACAAGCTGCGGTCCGCGGCCGAGCTCGTCATCAACGAGGGTCAGGCGAGCGTCTCACGCCTGCAGCGCCGCCTGTCCGTCGGGCATGCGCGAGCCGGCAAGCTGATGGACTCGCTGGAGGCTCTGGGCGTCGTGGGACCTCACACCGGCAGCAAGCCACGCGAGGTCCTCGTCGAGTTCGAGGAGTTGCCGAACATCTTCGGGAAGTAGGACTACCGTGCCCTCGGGCTTGCCATGGCGCGGCCGCGCGGAGCGCGTAGGAGCCGTGGGACTCAGCCAACGTCACAGGGCGCTAAGGACGTCGGTTCTCGGGAAGTCTCGCCCCTTGTAGAGCAGCGGGAACCCAGTTGCTTTTGACAGGGCGTACGAGTAGCAGTCGCCGAGGTCGAGCGCCGCTTCGTGGTTGCCCTTCCCGAAGCGTCTCCACGCGGCAGAGGCCAACTCTGCCTGTTCACCGTCCAGCGGAACCGTCGCGGTTCTCGTTTCTTCGAGCAGTAGATAGAGGTCCTGCGTCGCGGACGGTCCCTGTCTAGATTCGATGACGATCGTCGCCTCGACTAGTGTCGCCGCACTGATCACGGCGTCGCCGATGTTCGCCAACATCACGGAAAGGAGGGCTTCGGCCTCCGGCTCGCCGAAGACGATGGCCGTAACCGCCGAGGTGTCGATCGCGATGGGCATGATCAGCTCGGCAGGCCGGTCTCGTCGTAGCCGATGATCTCATCCGGCGTGCGATCGTCGAGCACTCGACGTTGACGACCTCTCGCGATGATCGCGGCGAGCTTCGCTTTCGTCGCCGGTCCGTGTTGACGCGCCCTGACGCGGGCGAGGCGCTCGGCGATGGCCACGCGCGCGGCCTCGGTGATGCTCTCACCGGTCGCCTGGGCCAACTCCCTCGCGAGGCGGTCCGTCTCGGGGTCTTTGATGTTCAGCGCCATCGGTCCACCATAGCAGGAAGAACTACGGAAGCCTAGGCAGACGGCACTCACGCGAACCCGGTGGCCGCCCGCCCCAGCGCGATGTTCGCGAACGCGCCGGGGTCCGCCTCAGCCCCTGAACAGATGGACGCCCGACCGCTTGGCCACCTCGACGAGCGACTGGCTCGGCGACCGGAACGCCACGGCCAGCATCGGCGTGTTGAAGGCGAACCCGAACAGGCCGTCTGCCCCGATGTAGATGAGGCCCCCATCGCCCCGCGCGGCGTTGAGGTCGTCAAGCCCCGTGCGCAACGCGGCCTCGGGGGTCGCGCCCAGGTCGATCCTGAGCGCGACCGACCGGCAAGCCGCAGAACGCAGGAAAGCCTCACCTATGCCCGTGCCCGAGAGCGCATGTCTTGCATCGCACCAGGTACCTGCACCAGGCACCGGCGTGTCCCCCAGCCTGCCGGCGTACTGACCCAGGATCCCGCCCGTACTCGTGGCCGCCGCCAGCCGACCGTCGTCCGACAGTGCGATCGCGCCCACGGTGCCCCGTCCAGGCTCGTCGGTGCGCTTGGCACGCCACCTCTCCAGTTCGGATCGGGAGCGGTCCGTGAGCAGAGACTCGTTGGAGATCGCGTGCTCCTCGAGCCTCTCGGCGCCTTCACCGGCCAGGATGACGTGGGGCGTGCCGGTACGCACCTTGTCGGCCAGCCGCACTGGGTTGCGTGAGTTGGTGACGGCCGCCACGGCTCCCGCGCTGCCGTCGTGGGCCATCACGCAGGCATCCAGTTCCACCCGGCCGTCGCGCGTCGGCGCGCCGCCCACGCCGGCGTTGAACGCCCGGTCGTTCGCCTCCATGTGGCTCACGGCGGCCAGGACCGCCTCGACAGGGTCGTCGCCGGCCGTCAGGGCTCGGTAGCCGGCCTCGAGCGCTGCGTCCAGCCCCTCACGGTAAGCGTCCTGGAACTCCTCCGGCACCGTGCCGGCCCCGCCGTGGATGACGATCGTTGACATGGCCGACAAACTACCAGTGGACAGTGAGCCGTTCGCTGTGCTCGGTCGCTCCTTCTAGCCGCGCGGCAACAGGTCGTACTCGGCGGCCTCGATCACCATCTCGTAGCCGATGCGTTCGTAGACGGCGTTCGACGTGGGGTTCTCCAGGTCCGTGAAGAGGAAGCAGAACCGGTTGCCTGCCCCCAGCAGGTCGGCGCTAACCTCGGCGACGAGCGCCTCGGCGTAACCCTTGCCGCGGTGCTCTGGCGGCGTGTAGACGGGTCCCACGCGGCGACCGCGCGGCGTCCGTGCGCCGGACCCCGCCATCGAGACCGGGTGCCCGCCGACTTCGAAGAGGAACAGGTGCCGGTACGCGCTCTGCAGCGCGGCCTTCAAGAACTCCTCCGGCGTGCCCGTGTCCATACCGACCTCGGCCCAGAACGCCTGAAGCCACGACAGGAGCAGTTCGGCGTCCTCGGACGTCGCTGCCCTCACAAGGCCCGGGGTACGCAGCGCAGGCAGGACGCGCTCCAGGCGGTACACGCCCTGGCGCATGGCGCGACGGACCTCCAGTCCCTCGCGTTGGGACCACCACAGCGCCACGTCTCTCGAGTCCGGCTCCGTCCCCACGACGCCCGGCGGCACGACCCGGCGCCGTCGCAGGTCCTCGAGCAGCGCCATGCGGGCTCCGGGGTCATCGCCGTGACCCACGAGCAGCCTGTATGGCGGTGTCATGACCACCGCGGCGGCGCTGCCGCCTTCCGGGTCGGCAGCTAGCAGCAGCTCGACGTTCTCGCGTGACTCCGGGGCGTCTGCTATGCCTGCCGCCACACCGACCGGCAGGTTGTTCTCGGCCTCGTTGCGGGCGAAGTGATCGACGATCCGCAGAGCGAGCTCCCGACGGCCCGCCGTGTCCGGAGGCGCCCGAAGTACGGTGAACCTCGAATCGTCTGACGCGCTCATCCTGGGAGTCCTCCGGTCCGGGACACGAGCGTCAGCATAGTTCACGCACCCCGTTGTTCCATTGCGGCTCAGACCCGCGGCCCAGACCGCTATTGGCGGCGTTCTGGTCATGTTCGCCCCCTGGTTACACTGGCCCGATGCGCCTGGTGCTCTTCTACCTGGTCCTGCTCGTCTCGCAGGGCTTCCTCTCGGCGCTGTTCGCTCCCATCCCGGCACCCGATCTCTTCCTGCTGGCTGCCCTCACGCTGTTGTGGCGCATCCAGCCGTGGCAGCTCGTGCTCGTTGCTTACGCTATCGGCATGCTCCAGGACCTCATCGGACAGGGCGTCCTCGGCATGCATGCCCTCGGCCTCGCCGGGGCGGCTCTGGCCGCCACCTTCGTGCGGGCACAGTTGACCAACTCCGGCGCGCTCGAGCGCCTCCTCGTCGTGTTCGTGGCGGTCGTCGGCAAGTGGGTCGTGCTGGCGCTGCTGTTCGGCTGGCTCGTCGGCGGGCCGTTCAGCCTCGACCGGCTTGGCGCCGTTGCCGCCGTCGAGGGTGCTCTGACAGTC
The DNA here is from genome assembly GCA_035654755.1 of Trueperaceae bacterium. Taxonomy (GTDB): domain Bacteria; phylum Deinococcota; class Deinococci; order Deinococcales; family Trueperaceae; genus DASRWD01. Next base: position 24,389 of record DASRWD010000228.1, on the reverse strand, counting down.
GCCGCCGGGCTGCTAGTGCTCCCGTGGAGCGCCGCGCTCCTCGATCGCAGCCGCGTGCTGCAGAAGGAGCTCCTGTGATGCTCGGAAGGATGCGCCTGCTCCTGGCCCTCCTGTTCACCGTGCTCGCAGTCTTCACGGGCAGGCTGATGTTCCTGCAGCTGATCAAGACGGAGGAGTACGCCCTCCGCAGCATCCAGAACGCCAACGAGCAGCGGCGCATAGAGCCCCTTAGGGGCCGCATCCTGGCTCGCGACGGCACCGTTCTGGCAGACGACCGTGTGGCCTTCGACCTGCTGTACACGGGCGGCGAGGCAGAGGAGTGGCCGCGCATACGAGCCCTGCTAGGTGTCGACACGGAGCTGCGCCCTCCTGACAGGAGCAAGCCCGAGGAACTGATGAACGGCGCGGTAGTGGCCTGGAACATCCCCGACGCTCTCGTTCCGGCCATCGAGGAGCGCGTGGCCGGCAGCCCCAACCTGTACCTGAGGGAGCGCATCGAGCGCACCTACCCGACGAACCTCGCGGCGCAGGTCGTTGGTTACACCCAGCAGGCCGACCCCATAAACAACCCCGGCTACTCGATAAACGACCTCGTGGGCATCACCGGGATAGAGGCGTCTTACGAGGCAGCCCTGTTCGGCTACGCGGGATCGCGGCGCGTCGAGATAGACAACCGCGGCGCCGAGATCGCGTCTCACGTGCTCTGGTCCGCACAGCCCGGTTACGACGTCGTGCTCACGCTTGACCCGCAACTCCAGCGCCTGGCGGAGGACGTCCTCGCCGGGTCATTGGACTACGTGAACGAGGACCGCCTGCGTGTCGGCCTCCCGACGCAGGAAGTCGCCAAGGGCGCGATCATCGCCATGGACCCGCGCACTGGTGAGGTCCTTGCGATGGCCAGCGCGCCGACCTACGACCAGAACGTCTTCACGCATCGGCCGTCGAACCCCGAGGCGGTAGCGCAGGTGCTCCAGAGCCTCGACCTACCGCTCTCCAACCGAGCCGTCGAGGCCTACCCGCCGGCGTCGACCTTCAAGATCGTGACGTCCCTCGCGATGCTCGAGAACGGTTGGGCGACGCCGCGGAAGCTCTACCCGTGCACGGCCACGTTCCGCTTCGGCAACATCACCTGGCGGAACTGGGCGACCTACAACAAAGGCTCGTACGACGTCTACGACGCCATCGCGGACAGTTGCAACACCTATTTCTGGTACGCGGCGTTCGATACCCCCGGCTTCTCATCCGGCTGGGCGCCGTTCATCGAGGACGTCGTGACACGCGCCAGGGAGCTCGGCTTCGGCAGGCCAACCGGCGTCGGGCTCATGACGGAGAAGGCGGGCCTGATACCCGACGACGCCTGGGTGAGGGCGCAGCCGCAGTTCGAGCACGGCTGGCTACCCGGCTACACGCTGAACACGGTGATCGGCCAGGGGAACGTGATGGCGACGCCCATGCAGCTCGCACAGTTCGTCAGCACGATCGCCAACCGCGGTGACATGCCCAAACCCCACCTGGTGAGGCAGATCGGGCAACAGGTGATGGAGCCGGAGTTCGTGCACCTTCAGAGCGCCCACTGGGAGACCGTCATCGACGGCATGGAGTTGATGTTCACGGCATATCCATCGGCCAACACGATGGGTCCGAGGGTCTTCCCGTGGACGGTCGCGGGTAAGACGGGCACTGCTCAGACCACGAGGGGCGGAGACTGGACGCATGCCTGGTTCATGGGGTTCAGCCCCGTCGAAGAGCCGGAGATCGCCATCGTGGTATTCATCGAGTACGGTGGCTCCAGTTCACGTGTCTCCGTCCCGGTCGCCAGGGACTTCCTCGCGGGCTACTGGGAGCTGAGGGGCGTGGAGGTGGCTTCTACACAGTGAAAGCCAGGGGAACTCGCGGCGGCATCCTGCTGACCCTCGAGCCGGGCGACGACGTCGCCAAGGTCGAGGAGTCGCTGACCGCGCACTCCGACCTGATCAAGGAGAAGGTCGCCCTCGAGGTGACGGACCGCACGCCGTACGAGGTCGTAGAGGCGGTCGCTCGGCGGGTACGTGAGGCAGGCGGCACGTTCACCGACGTCCGCCCACCCAGCGGCAAGCTGCAGGCGCGAGGCGAGACCGTGATCATCTCCCGCACGGTCAGGAGCGGCGGACGCATCGAGTCGAACGGCTCGGTCGTTGTCCTAGGCGACGTCAACGCGGGCGCCGAGGTGCTGGCGAACGACGACATCATCGTCATAGGCGCCCTCCGGGGGCTGGCCCACGCGGGCGCCGGCGGCAACGAGAAGGCGGTCATCTGGGCCGAGAGGATCCTAAGCCCGCAGCTGAGGATCGGAGGCGCCGTGGCTCAGGCGGCCGGCCACGACGAAGCGAACGGTCGCGGCCCGGAGGTCGCGCTCCTCAAGGACGGAGCCATACTCATACGGCCCTGGTCCAGCTCGGACCGCGGCGCGTAGCGTTCCCGCCTTGCCCGTGACCGGCCCCATGGGCCATGGGGCTTACGGCGGGCTCTTGGGAGGACCATGCGAGAAGCCGTAGTGACGACAGCCATAAGGACCCCGGTGGGCAGGGCCCACAAGGGCATGCTCAAGGACACGCGACCCGACGACCTGGCCGCCCACGTGATCAAGGCGGCCCTCGAGAGGACGCCCGGCCTGGAGCATGATGCGATCGACGACGTCGTACTCGGCAACGCGCATCCCGAGGGGGAGGCCGGCTACAACATGGCGCGCATCGCCGTGCAGATCGCGGGCCTGCCAGACGAGGTGGCCGGTGCAACCGTGAACCGCTTCTGCGCATCGGGATTGCAGACGATGGTGCAGGCGCTGCACTCCGTGGCTCACGGCATGAACGACGTGGTGCTGGCGGGCGGCTCCGACTGCACGAGCCGCGTGCCCATGGGCGGTCACCAACTGGCAGTGAACCGCGCCCTCGTGAAGACCAAGCCCGGCGCTTACCACACCATGGGCCAGACGGCGGAAGAGGTCGCGCGGCGCTACGGCATCACGCGCGAGCAGCAGGACCGCTTCGCCCTCGACTCCCACCGCAAGGCGCTCGAGGCCAGGGAGGCCGGTCGCTTCGACCCGCAGGTCGTGCCCGTCCAGACCCGCGTGAAGGACGAAGAAGGGAACTGGCACGAGGTCACGGTGACCCAGGACGAGGGCCCCCGCCCGGGCACCTCGATGGAGAAACTCGGGACGCTCAAGACCGTGTTCGCGGAGGACGATGCCGCCACGGTGACGGCGGGCAACTCGAGCCCGCTCAACGACGGCGCGGCGATGACGGTCGTCATGACCGAGGAGGACTCCAGGGCACGCGGCCTGAAGCCCATCGCGCGGCTCGTCCAGGCTGCCGTCGTTGGCGTCCCGCCAGAGGTCATGGGCATCGGCCCCGTGCCCGCGATCCGCAAGCTGCTGAAGAAGGTGGGGATGACGCTCGAGGACGTGGACCTCATCGAGATCAACGAGGCCTTCGCCAGCCAGGCGTACTTCTGCAAGACCGAGCTGGGCATCCCGGACGAGAAGCTCAACGTCAACGGCGGCGCGATCGCGATCGGCCACCCGCTGGGAGCGACGGGCGCCCGCATAGCCGCGGACCTCTTCGCCGAGATGCGTCGCCGCGGCGCGGAGCACGGCGTCATCTCCATGTGTGTCGGGGGCGGCCAAGGAATGGCCGCGCTCTTCAGGCTCATTGATTGAGCGTTGGGACGGTCGGTTAGCGCTCGGTAAGCGTTCGGAGTTCTCGGGTACCGCCACGGCTGCGCTCCTTGGGTAGACTCGTGGAAGTGGTCTGAGACGGCGTATCTGGCGCCAACACACCCCTGACCGTATCGGAGGATCGAATGTTCACGAAGACGACTGGCGTAGCGCCCAAGCGCCTCGCTGTACTGCTCCTTTTCTCCCTTGGCGCTGCCGCGCTGGCCCACGTGACGAAGACGGCCGGCGACGGTGACTACGAGTTGGTCGTCGGGTTCATCGGTGCTCCGCTTTACGTGGATGAGATCGAACAGGTCGAGCTGATCGCCAGGGACTCCAGCGGCGAAGCGGTCGTCGGGCTCGAGTCGAGCCTCAGGGCACAGATCCTCGGCCCCGACGGCGCAGTCCTCGAGGTGACTTTACGGACCGTGCACGGAACGCCGGGTCTCTACCTGGCCGACTTCCGACCCACGCAGGTCGGCAACTACGACGTGAGGCTCTACGGGTTCGTCGGCGAGTTCGAGTTCGATGAGGTGTATTCCGGGGTGGCCATCTCTCACTCTGATCCTGTCGTTAGCGACCCGGAGACGATCTCGATCCCGTGATCGCTGCGTTGTTGCGCCGTGGCATCCTCGTGCTCTTGGCGGGCGTTGTGGCGACCGCAGCGGCGCACGCCGTACTGGCGACCAGCTCGCCCGAGGCGGGCGCGGTCGTAAGCGAGTCGCCCGCGGAGGTCCACCTGACCTTCACCGAAGGCGTGGAGGTCGACTTCTCCGACTTCTGGCTCGTCCGTATGGACGCCGCCGATGTCGATCCCTACGCTGACGACGCCCAGATGCGGCTGAACGGCCGAGCCTCGGCGTACCTGAGCGCGTACCTGAGCGGCTCTCCCTCAGGCGAGGGCGAGGTCCCCGTCGAGGCGGCCTGGGCGGAGGGGACGAAGTCCGAGGTAGTCCTCAGCCTCTCGGAGCCGCTGGCGCCAGGTCACTACGTCGTGATGTGGCGGGCGCTCTCCGTTGATACGCATGGCGTGAACGGGCACGTCGTATTCACCGTCGTGGAGGGCGAGTAGGCGATCGCGTTCGAGTTGCGGTGTCGTGAGCCCCACGTATCTCGCGCTAGTTCGCCTTACGCGTTCGGATTCGCCTCGACAGAGTCCCACGGAGCCGAGGATTCACTGGTCGAAGTAGGTCGGGAATCGCCGCTATCGCACGGTGAGGCTGTCCTGCGACGTGGCACAAGCGGGCTCAGACGTCAAAGCGGCCGTCAAAGCGGCCGGCCGCCAAGATGCCAGCCCCCGCAGAACTCGCACTCGTAGATGCCTTTGTCTTCGGCGTACGCCAGGCTCACGTACTGCTGCGCGTCCAGGGCCTCGCGAGCGGTGCGGTAGCGCTGCTTGCTCTTGCACGTGCGCTCCTCCAGCTCGCGCCGGCGTTCGGGCGACGGTCTGGGCGTCGGCTTGCGCCTGGCCTTCCTTCCCATGGGGCGATCGTCGCACACTCTGATGCCGGTCGGAGGTCAGGTATCGGACGCGTCTGGCTCCACCGCGACGCCCCACGACCCGCTGCGGCCGCCCGTCCAAGCGGCGTCTGCGCTCTCGGGGCGACGGGACACGGCCTCAGCTACCTCGTAAAGAGGTACGCGGTACGCGAAGCGCGTCTTGAGGTACCAGACCTCCAGGCCCAGGCGCGTCCTCTCCGGATCTCCGGCCGGGATGCCTAAGCGAGCCGCGTACTCCGCTGCCTTGTTCACCGCCAGGTCGAAGAGGACGTCGCGCGGGGAGGCCACGCCTTCAGGTTAGCGGGGCCCGCACGGCCGCGAGAACTAACCGCCGTTGCGGCTCCGCACCGAGTAGCCGGAGGCCTCCAGCGCCGCCCGCCCGGCCGCCAGAGCAGCGCCGTCCTCGAACGCCAGCCTCACGGCGCCCCCGGACTCTCTGACGCTGAGGACCTCCAGGTCCTTGATGTTCACGCCCGCTTCCGCCAGCGCCGCCGTGATCCTGGCGAACTCGCCCGGTCTGTCCAAGACCGCCACCACGAGTTCCCAGCGGGACGCCAGCAGGCCACGCTTCACCACAGGCATGGCGTCCCTGGCGCGCTTCGCGCCCTGGGCACGGTCGAGCAGCGCCGCCGGGTCGTCCAGGTCCTCCTCCAACTCGTCGAGAACGTCGCGGAAGGCACGTAGTGCCGCCCTTACTGGGCCGGAGTTGTCCGCGATCATGTCCCGGCTCATGCGCGGGTCACCGCTGGCGACTCGAGTAAGGTCCCTGAACCCGCCTGCGGCGAGAAGCGCCTTCAGTCCCCTGTCGTCACCGCGGTCGACGAGGGTCGTCAGCGCCACGGCCGCCAGGTAGGGGAGGTGGCTCACGGTAGCGACGAGCTCGTCGTGCTTCTGGGCGGTCGTGACCAGCGGCCTGGCACCGAGCGCCTCGACGAACGAGCTGACACGCTCCAGCGCGTCGGAGTCCGTGTCCTCACTGGGGGTGAGGACCCAGATCGCGTTCTCGAGGAGGCCGGGATCTGCATTGACGACGCCCGCCCTTTCGCTGCCCGCCATGGGGTGGCCGCCCACGAAGCGCGCGGCCCCGCCCGGCCACCGGACGCTGCTCACCGCCTCGGTCACAGCCCCCTTCACGCTACCGACGTCGGTGACGACGGCGTGAGGTGAGAGGCGCGGCAGCAGCTCCATGGCGATCTGAGGCAACGACTTCGTCGGCGCCGCCAGCACGAGGAGGTCGACGGTGGCGAGCCAGTCACCCGGCTCGAGCCGAGCCTCGTCGATCGCGCCAAGACCCACGGCGGCGTCCAGGGCGACGGCGTCGTGATCGAAGCCGATCAGCCGCGCGCACAGCCTGCGCTCGCGGGCGCCGAGTGCGACGGACCCGCCTATCAGACCCACGCCTGCTACCGCGACGGTGCCGAATCGGCCGGGGGGTTCCTGGCTCAGAGCGACTTCCCCAGGGCATGGACGACCGGACCGAGTCGTGCCATGAGGGCGTCGAACTCATCCGCGTCCAGCTGCTGGGCCGCATCGGACTTGGCCTCTTCGGGACTGGGATGGACCTCGACGATGATGCCGTCGGCGCCGGCGGCCGCTCCTGCCAGGGCCAGCGATGTGACCAGCGAACGCCGGCCCGCCGCATGGCTCGGGTCGACCCAGACAGGGAGGTGTGTGAGCTCCTTGAGCACGGGCACCGCGCCTACGTCGAGGGTGAATCGGGTGGCCGTCTCGAAGGTGCGTATGCCGCGCTCGCACAGGACGACGTTCGGGTTGCCCTGCGAGAGGATGTACTCGGCCGCCTGGAGGAACTCGGTTATCGAGGTGGACATCCCGCGTTTGAACAGCACGGGCTTACCCGAGCGTCCTACGGCAGCCAGGAGTGCGAAGTTCTGCGTGTTGCGGGCACCCACCTGCAGCATGTCCGCTGTGCCGGCGACCTTGTCGACGAGCTCGGGGGCGGTCACCTCGGTCACGATGGGCAGGCCGGTCTCGGACCTGGCCTCCGCGAGGATCTCGAGCCCCTGCTCGCCAAGTCCCTGGAACGCGTACGGGCTCGTTCGGGGCTTGTAGGCGCCGCCGCGCAGCACCTGCCCGCCGCCGCGTTTCACGATGTCAGCAGCCCGGAGCGTCTGCTCCCGGCTCTCCACGCCGCAGGGCCCGGCCGCGACGACGAAGCGCCCGTTACCGGTCTTGACGTCGCCGATCATCACGAACGAGTCGTCGTGCTTGAACTCCCTCGACGCCAGCTTGAACGGTTTGGTTATGCGCACGACCGTCTCGACGCCGCCAAGGCCCGCGAAGTGCTCCCGCAGCTCCTCGGTCGGAGCCGGGCCGATCGCGCCGATGAGCGTGCGCGACTCGCCGGAGCTGACATGGGGCGTGAAGCCGAGGCTCTCGACCTCGGACAGGACCTTGCTTACCGACGCCTCATCGGCGTCCTTACGCATGACGATGACCATGGGGACCTTCTCTCGCGCTCGACGGGTCTCGGGCGGCGCCGACTTGAGTGGCGCCTAGGGTGATCGCGCGGGCCCCGTAGCTTCGGGTCTATTCGGATGGTGCCAGCGCGGGCAGGGGAGCTAAGCGGAAGTAGCCATAGCCGTCTTCCACGGCACCACCTCCCGTCACCACGACTGACATGCGCGGAAGTGTAACAGACGCAGGGCCGCGCGGTCCGGCCGACCGTATCGGCCGCTCAGGTCAGGCCCGCCAGTCTGGGGAACGGGTCAGGCGACCAGGTGCTCCTGGGCGGCTTGAACGAGCACTCGGAAGGGGGCGAGGTGCTCGGGATGCGTCTTGAACATCATCTCTGGGTGCCACTGGACGGCTACGACCAACGGGCCGGTCGTGGACTCCACGGCCTCGACCACGCCGTCGCTGGCCTTGGCCACGGCCGTAAGGCCGGCGCCGACCTGCGAGATCGACTGGTGGTGATAGCTGTTCGTCGTCGACCGCGTGGCGCCGTAAGCGGTCGCGAGGCGGCTGCCGGCGACGAGCTCGATGGGATGCGAGGGGAAGCCGCGGTAATCGCGCTGGTCGTGCTGATGGGTGCCCTCGACGCTGGGCAGGTGCTGGTGCAGCCGGCCCCCGTGCGCGACGTTTATCACCTGGCAGCCACGGCAAACGCCCAGGACCGGCTTGCCTGCCTCGCGGAACGCGGCGTACAGCGCGAGCTCGAAGGCGTCGCGCTCCGGGTCTACCGAGCCCAGGTCCCTGTCGGGCGCCTCGCCGAACATCGCCGGGTCCATGTCGCCGCCCCCGGTGAGTAGGAGGGCGTCGGCAGACCGTACGTATGCCGCGGCCAGGTCCGGCTCGAGGTTCGCGACCATCACCGGGAGACCGCCCGCCAGAGCCACGGCCTCCGAGTAGTTCCGGCCCGTCATCGCGTCGTCACGCCTCAACGATGTGGTGCGCGGCACGGTGGACGTAGACAGCAGGACAGTTGGTCTGGCGGTTCGCGTCATGGCGCTAAGGTTACTCTGGCACCCGAGCTCTGATGGGGGCGGAGTCTACGTCCGTGCCTACTTGAGGAGTGTCCGGAGCCACGGCTACATGAGACCGGCACCGGGCGAGGAGGCAGGGTGCCTGGCATCGCGATCCTTGGCGCGCAGTGGGGAGACGAGGGCAAGGGCAAGGTCGTCGACGCCCTGGCGCACGAAGCCGACCTCGTCGTGCGCTACTCCGGCGGCGCCAACGCCGGGCACACCGTCGTCGTTGGCGGTGAGGTCTTCAAGCTCCACCACCTTCCCTGCGGCACGCTGCACGACCGGCCGGTCTCAGTTCTGGGCGGCGGCATGGTCGTCGACCCCTGGGAGTTCCTGAAGGAACTGGACACGCTTGCTGCCAGGCGCGACCCCGGCGAGGTATGGGTGTCGCACGAGGCCCACCTGGTGCTCCCGCACCACAAGAAGAACGACGAGGGCGGCGGCTTCGTGGGCACGACCGGGAGAGGCATCGGGCCCGCGTACTCCGACAAGGCGAGGCGCGTGGGCCTCAGGGCCGGAGACCTGGTGGAGGAGTCAGTCCTACGGGAGCGTCTGGGCAGGCTGCTCGAGGCCAAGCCCAACTCGACCGCGCGCGTCGGCTGGACCAGCGTCGACGCCGCTATGCAGGAGCTCGAGCCCATCCGCGACCGCCTGGCGGATCACGTGCGCGACGCCGGTGCCCTCACGCGGGAAGCGCTGGCGGAGGGCAAGCGGGTGCTGTTCGAGGGCGGGCAGGGCACCATGCTCGACGTCGGCTACGGCACCTATCCGTACGTGACAAGCAGCCATCCGACGGTCGGCGGCATCATCGTCGGGGCCGGCGTGAGCCACAAGGCCCTCGATCAGGTGTTCGGCGTCGTGAAGGCGTTCACCACGCGCGTCGGGCACGGCCCGTTCCCTACCGAAGTAACGGACGAAGCGCTCGCCGGTCGCCTACGGGGAAGCGGCTCCAACCAGTGGGACGAGTTCGGCACGACGACCGGGCGCCCGCGGCGCGTCGGCTGGCTGGACTTGGCGCAGCTGAGGTACGCATGTGAGGTGAACGGCTTCGACGGGTTGGTGTTCACCAAGCTCGACGTACTTTCGGACATGGGCGAGGTGCGTGTGGGGGTCGGTTACGACGAGAACGGCGTGCCCGTCTACCGTGACCTTCCCGGTTGGGGTGACCTCTCGGGGCTCACGTCGAGGCAGGAGTTGCCGGCCGAGCTGCACCATTACCTCGAGCTCGTCGAGGAGGTGACGGGCGTGCCGGTCGTGATGTTCTCGACCAGCCCCGACCGCCACGCCACGTTCGGGCAGGTCGGGTGGTGATGCGAGGAGTGCTGATCGCCTTAGGCGTCATCGTCGTGCTGGCCACGATCCTGCTGGCCGTCGGGTGGGTCTTCTCGAGCAGGGTGATCGTGCCGGCTCCGTACGGGCTCATGCCCGAGTTCGAGGTCCTGGCCTCCAGCCGCGCTCCCGACCCGCGGATCACTCTGCCGCGCCTCGAGGATCCGGCCCAGCACGCGCGGGTGGACGTCGTAGGGACCTACGGCCTCGTCTGGGAGGGCGGGTACGGCCAGTTGGGCACGGTCGTCGCCGACGACCCCGTCAGCGTCACGCGCCGCCTCAACGTGGTGGAGGGGCAGTTGCCTCCAGCTGGCACGCCCGCGCGCGTGGACAACTTCGTGTATCGCAGCGACCCCGAGGCGGCCTTCGGCATGCCGCACGAGGAGCTCAGCCTGGCCGGGCCGGAGGGTAGCGTGCGAGCGTGGTACGTGCCGCCTGGCGCGGAGGACTCCGCCTCGGGCACAGGCGTGCTGATGCTCCACGGGCGCCGCCGAGGGGAGCTCATCGAGCTGCTGAGGTTCATACCGCCTTTCCACGCGAGCGGCGCGCACGTGCTGGCACAGTCGTACAGGAACCACGACAGCTCGGCCGCAAGCAGCGACGGCCTCTACCACTACGGGGCGAGCGAGTGGGAGGACGCCATCGTCGGCGCTCGGGAACTGGCAACCCGGGGCGTTGACAGGATCGTGCTCTTCGGGGTCTCGATGGGCGGCGCAGTGGTCCTCGAAGCGCTCGAGCGGTGGCCGTCCGATCTACCGGAGGTGGTGGCCGTTGTTCTAGACTCCCCGCTCGTCGACCCGTACGCGACGGTGCGGCTTGGTGCCGTCAAGTCGGGGCTACCACTGCCGGGGCCGCTGACGCGCCTGGCGCTCCTCGTCGCCGGCTGGCGCATAGGTTCGGACTTCTCCGACCTCGTGCAGGCGCGTGACGCCGCTCAGGTGGCGGTACCCGTGATGGTCGTCGCCGGCACCGCAGACAGCACGGTGCCAATCGACTCGGTCGACGAGTTCGTCGCGTCCCTACGCGTGCCGGTCACGTACCACCGCCTGGACGGCGTGGAGCACGTGGAGGGTTGGAACTCGGTAGGGGCGCAGCGCTACGCCCAGTGGGTAGAAGAGTTCCTCTCGAGCCTCATCGTGAGGGCCCTGGCGGCCGGCTGACGGCTGCGAACGGCGTCAGCCCCGCTGCTCCATGGGCACGAACCGCTTGTCGCGCGGTCCTTCGTAGATCAGGCGCGGGCGCATGAGCCTGTTGTCGGCGTACTGCTCGTACAGGTGCGCCATCCAGCCGGCGACGCGGGCGACGGCGAAGATGGGCGTGTACATCTCGGCGGGGAAGCCCAGCATGCGGTACACGGAAGCGCTGAAGAAGTCGACGTTGGGGCGCACCTGCTTGCCGCGCTTCCCCATCTCGCGCTCCATGACGCGCTCCATCTCGAGGCTCATCTCGAACCACTTGCCTTCGCCTGACTCCTCGGCCAGCTTGCGGCTGACACCCTTGAGGATCACGGCCCGAGGGTCGAGCACGCGGTAGACGCGGTGCCCGAAGCCCATCACCCTGCCGCCGGGACGCGACAGGATATCGAGGACGTAGCCCTCGACGTTCTCGACCGTGCCGATCTTCTCGAGCGCCTCCATGACCGCCTCGTTGGCACCGCCGTGGAGCGGCCCCTTGAGTGCGCCGGTGGCTGCCGTGATGGCGCTGTAGACGTCCGTCAGCGTTGACGCCGTCGCGCGCGCAACGAACGTGCTCGCGTTGGAGCCGTGCTCGGCGTGCAGCACCAGCGCAACGTCCATCACGCGCGTCGCCGCATCGGTCGGCTTCTCTCCCGTGAGCATGTAGAGGAAGTTGCCTGCGATGCTCAGGTCAGGGCGAGGCTCCACCGGCTCCTGGCCCTGGCGCGTGCGCTGGATGGCGGCCACGATCGTGGGGAACTGGGCGAGTAGCAGCTTGCCTACGCGCCTGACGTTATCGACGCCGACGTCATCACCGTTGGGGTCTAGTGCGCCCAACAGCGCGACTGCAGCCGTGACCGCGTGCATGGGGTCGGCGCCCTTGGGCAGCGCCTTGAGCAGGTCGTAGACCTGTGGAGGTACGCCGAACGAACGGCTGAGGTCCGAGCGCAGGCTCTCGAGCTGGTGACGGGAGGGCAAGTCGTCCTCCCACAGCAGATGAACGACCTCCTCGAAGCTGGCCCTGTCCGCCAGCTCACGGATGTCGTAGCCGCGGTAGATGAGCTCGCCCCTGCCGCCGTCGATGAAGCAGATCGAACTGGTGTCGATGTTGACGCCGTCCAACCCGCGGTTGATGGTCTGTTCCATCTTGCCTCTCCTCCCCAGGTGCCCCAAGGGACCGCCTGGGCGCAATGGACAGTGTAAGGGACGGCGTGCCCCCGCCCCGGTTGTGCCCTGGCGGGGCGTGAACAGCTGGACCGTCTAGTGACGGTTGGCGCGGCTGTCCAGTGCGATGAATAGTGCGGCGACGGCCGCCATGGTGCAGGCAAGGACGATGGCCTTGGTGGTCCCTTGCGAGCCCAGCCCGATGACCAGACCGATCGCCCCCAGCACGGCACCGGTGACGAGCACCAGATGACCCGGCGGCGGGTCCAGGGAATCGGCGACGGCCAGTGCGCCGCCCACGCTCAGCAGGTACGCACCGTCCCAGCCGGCAACGCCCTCGAAGAGGATGCCAATGCCCGACCCGGCTAGGGCCGCGCCGACGAGCAGCACGCCCCGCGTGCCGTAGCGCCCGTAGGCGATGAGGAAGCCGCCGCCTGCCAGCGTCACCCACAGCCATGCGGAACTGCCGAGCAGCCTGGCCAACGCCGCGAGGGCGAGGCAGGCCGCCAGAGTCAGCCCGACGAGCACCGGAGGCGGCAAGCTTGCTACCCAGCCGGCGACCATCCGGGCTGGGGCGGTCAGCGATGCCCGGGTCCCCGCTCTCTCCATCTGCGTCAAGGATACGTGCAGCGTCACCCGGGTTGCCGTGCCAGATGGTGGCGGGGTGTCGATGCGGTGGCTCGGCGCGGGCGAGATCCAGGGCTCGCAGATGCCGGCTCCGTTACGGAGAACCCTCAGGGGCCGGTGGTATCCTCCGGCCAATGGAACGTCCGGAGCCGCGCGGCGCTGCACGCCGCCGGTCGTCGCCTACGCCGTTACTCGGACCCTAGGCGCTCAGGGCGCCGGGTCAGTAGGGAGCGACGCATGATCCGCGAATCGCAGGGGTTCCAGCCCTTCACGGATGAGCCGATCCGCCTGGTAGGCGACGGCGGTGAGTGGCTCGGACCTGCAGAAGTCGACCTCGACCGAGAGAACCTAGGACCAGAGAGGCTGAAGGGGTTCTACCTCGACATGTTGACCGGGCGGCTCATCGACGAACGATTGGGCCGACTCCAGCGTCAGGGCAAGACGAGCTTCGTCGCGCCCAGCTCGGGGCACGAGGCCGCACAGGTCGGCATGGCCCACGCGCTACGCAAGGGTCACGACTGGGTCTTCCCGTACTACCGCGACGTGTCGCTCCTGCTCGCCCTCGGCATGCCCGTCGTCGAGTTCGCGGGGCAGTCGTTCGGCACGCGGGCGGACACCGCCCGCGGGCGGCAGATGCCGTATCACCCGGGCTCGGCGGAACTGAACGTCTTCACGGTGGCATCGCCCATCGCATCGCACATTCCCCCGGCCGTGGGCACCGCCCTGGCCATGAAGCTCGCCGGCAAGTCCCAGGTCACGCTATGCAGCTTCGGTGACGGGGCGACCAGCGAGGGTGACTGGCACGCCGGCGTGAACCTCGCCGGCGCGCAAGGTGCTCCGATCGTCTTCGCCTGCCAGAACAACGGTTACGCCATCAGCGTCGACCTCAAGAAGCAGACCGGGTCGGACAACATCGCGGTTAAAGCTCACGCGTACGGCATGCCTGGCTACCTGGTCGACGGCATGGACGTGCTGGCCTCGTACCTGGTGGCCCGTGAGGCCGTGGAGCGCGCGCGCGAGGGCGTGGGGCCGTCGATCGTCGAGTTCGTCGTCTATCGCTACGGCGGTCACTCGTCAGCCGACGACGACGGCCGCTACCGCCCCCGCCAAGAGGTCGAACTCTGGCGCCGCCGCGACCCGCTGGACAGGTACCGCCGCTTCCTCGAGCGGCGCGGACTGTGGGACGACGCCGCCGAGGAGCAGGCGCGAGCAGAGATAGACGCGACGCTGGCGGACGGCATCCAGCGGGCGCTGGAGGCCGGGCCCGTGCCTGTCGAGTGGATGTTCGAGGACGTCTACGCCGACATGCCCAGCCGCCTCGCCAAGCAGCGTGAGGAGCTGATCGGGTGACGGCGCCCGAGGTGACGTCGGAACGCAGCACGGCGTCGGGGCGGGCCGCCGTCAAGACGATGGCCCAGGCCATCGCGGCCACCCTGGACCGCGAGATGTCGCGCGATCCGAACGTCGTGATAATCGGCGAGGACGTCGGCAAGCGTGGCGGGGTCTTCCTCGCGACCGACAAGCTCTTCGACAAGTACGGCCCCGACCGTGTGATCGACTCGCCGCTCTCGGAGGCGGCGATCATCGGCGCCGCGCTCGGCATGGCCGTCTACGGCCTGCGACCAGTCGCCGAGATCCAGTTCTCCGACTACGTCTTCCCGGGGTTCGACCAGCTGGTGTCGCAGGTCGCCAAGATCCGCTACCGCTCGGGCGGCGTGTTCTCGGCGCCGCTGGTCGTGCGTATGCCTGCGGGTGGCGGCGTGCGTGGCGGACATCACCACTCACAGAACCCGGACGCCCACTTCGTCCACACCGCGGGTCTCAAGGTCGTCTACCCCTCCACGCCATCGGACTCCGCTGGGTTGTTGCGCTCGGCGATACGCGACGACGACCCGGTCATCGTCATGGAACCCAAGCGCCTCTACCGTTCCGTCAAGGAGGAGGTGCCGGAGGACGATCACCTCGTCGAGATCGGCAGGGCTGCGGTCCGCCGTGAGGGCGAGGACGTCGTGCTGGTCAGCTACGGCGGCAGCATGGCCGAGACCCTGAAGGCAGCCGACGCCCTGGCCGAACAGGGCGTCGGCGCCCAAGTCATAGACCTGCGTTCCCTTCAGCCGTGGGACGAGGAACTGGTGCTGCAGGCCGCCGCCCGCGTGGGCCGCGTCGTGCTGGTGAGTGAGTCACCCAGGAGCGCCGGCTTCATGAGCGAGGTCTCGGCGACCATCTCCGAAGAGGTGATGGACAGCCTTCTTGCCCCGCCCCTGCGCGTGACGGGCTTCGATACGCCGTACCCTTACGCACAGGACCGCGAGTACCTGCCGAGCCCCAACCGCATCCTTCGGGCCGTCGAGCGGGCGCTCACCTACTGACCCATGGAGGGATCTGAGCACATTGGCGCGTGAGCTCCTGCTGCCCGAGCTGGCCGAGTCGGTCGTCGAAGGCGAGATCGTGAAGTGGTTGGTGCCGGAGGGCGGCACGGTTTCCGAGGACCAGCCGGTCGTCGAGGTCATGACCGACAAGGTGACCGTCGAGTTGCCAAGCCCGTTCGCCGGTGTGCTCACCAAGCACCTGGCTGCCGAAGGCGACGTCGTGCAAGTCCACCAGGCTATCGCGACGATCGAGGAGGTCGGTGCACCAGCCGCCGTGAGCGACGCGACGGCTCCCGCCCCCGCCGCAGAATCCGGGCCGCCTGGTCACGGTGCGGAGGAGCGCTCGATCGTGGAGGGTGGAGCCGCTGCCCAGGAGGACGACGGCGATTCGCTGAGCCTGTTCAAGCCCGGTGACACGCGCGCGGAAGAGCCCGCTTACCGCCTGGGCACGGGTGGCCGCACCGTGTCCGCACCGAGCAGCCGTGCGGCAACGGCTGTCGCGGGCAAGGCGGCAGTGTCCGAGGCGCCACGGCGTCCTGGTGCGGACGGCGCAGGAGGCGTGAAGGGTCCGTACGGACGGGTGCTCGCCGTTCCGGCTGCCCGCAAGCTGGCACGCGAGATGGGCGTCGACATCGAGAACGTGCGTGGCAGCGGCCCGAACGGCCGCGTGCGCGTGGATGACGTCAGGGCGCATGCCGACGCGCCGGCCCCGGCCCAGCGCGCGCCCGGCCGTTACACGTCGCCCGCAGGCTACGAGGAGCTGGAAGAGCGGATCCCGGTCCGCGGCCTCAGGCGAGTCATCGCGCAGCAGATGGTCGCGTC
This sequence comes from Trueperaceae bacterium, assembly GCA_035654755.1. Classification (GTDB taxonomy): domain Bacteria; phylum Deinococcota; class Deinococci; order Deinococcales; family Trueperaceae; genus DASRWD01. Next base: position 8,227 of record DASRWD010000228.1, on the reverse strand, counting down.
GCACCTACAGTCCGTACGCACGCTGCACGTTGACGAGGCCGACGTCACCAGGCTCGCCGACATGCGGCAGCGGCTGAAGCCGGCCGCCGAGAAGCGCGGCGCCAGGCTCTCGTACCTTCCCTTCGTTATGAAGGCCGTCGTGGCGGCGCTCAAGGAGTATCCGGCACTGAACGCCAGCCTCGACGAGGAGCGCAACGAGATCGTCCGCAAGCACTACTACAACCTGGGCATGGCGGTTGCCGTGGACGATGGCCTCGTCGTGCCGGTGATCAAGGACGTCGACCAGCGCTCCGTCATCGAGATCGCTGCCGAGGTGCAGCGGCTCGCCGAGGCCGCTCGCGCCGGCAAGCTAGCTCAGGACGACGTACGCGGCGGCACGTTCTCGATCACGAACATCGGGAGCCTGGGCGGGCTGTTCTCGTTCCCCATCATCAACGTGCCGGAGGCCGCGATCCTGGGCCTCCACTCGTTCAAGAAGCGGCCGGTCGTCATGCCCGACGACTCGATCGCCGCTCGCACGATGGTCTATCTGAGCCTCTCATTCGACCATCGCGTGATGGACGGCGCCATCGCGGCGATGTTCACGTCCAGGCTCATAGAGCTGCTCGAGACCCCGGAGGAACTGATCCTCGACCTCTAGGGTCTCGAGCCGCGGCTTACCGAACGCTCGATGTGTACGTGGCCCCCGCTTGGGCCGCTGCGTCAGGCGCTGGCCACCTCTTCCGCCGGCGGCACGTTGTGGTTGGAGCGGAAGACGTTATGCGGATCGTACTCGCGCTTCACACGGCGGAGCCGCTCCCAGGCGCCGTTCGGGTAGGCGTCTGGAACGCTGCCGGGCGCCCAGTCATCGAGGAAGCTCGTGAAGCTGCCTTCGCCTTCTGCCAGTGCGTCACGTGTGTCCTGCAGCCACTGCTCGGCAGACGGCTCATCCGGGGGACTGCCGAAGCTGCAGCCGAGGTTGACCATGAGGTTCCGCTCGCGGTGAGCGAAGGCCGTAGCGTCAACGGGGACGCGGGAGATCGCGCCTCCGAGTGGACGTATCTGCACGGTGCGCAGCCCGTGCCCGGGCTGGTCGACCGCCGCGACGGCGGCGGCGGCAGTGGGCTCGTCCCAAGAGTCGCGGAAACACGTCGCGAACCTCGCGTTGATGGGCGGGCCCGGCGGTTCCTCCAGCAGACTCGGGTACGGCATGGTGGCGAAGGCGTCGAGGAGCGGTTCGCTCAACGCGCGCAGAGGGGACATCGCCGCCTCGCCATCTGCCTGTGAACCGGCGAAGCAGCCCTTGACGATCAGGATGGGCTTGCCGTGCGACTCCTCGGGCAGGAACGGCAGCGGCGGGGCCCGCATCAGCATGATTATGTTGGTGAGCCCGTCGGGCGCCGCCAAGGAGCTCGCCACAGTCCCGTGCACGGTCTGGGGCGTCGCCGGCATGACCAGCGTCCCGCCGTAGACCTCCGGCACTTCTTGGAGGGCGAAGCGCAACCTGGTCACGACACCGAAGTTGCCGCCACCGCCCCGCAACGCCCAGAACAGGTCGGGGTGCGAGTCCTGTGAAGCATGCACCAGTCGACCGTCCGCGGTCACGACATCGGCCGCCAGCAGGTCGTCGATCGTCAGCCCATAGCGGCGGCTCAGGAAGCCGACTCCGCCGCCCAGGGTCAGACCCGTGATGCCGACGGAGGGGGTGTCACCGAAGCTCGTCGCCATCCCGTGCAGCGCGGCTGCTTCCGTGTACTCGCCGGCGGTGAGCCCCGCCTCGGCGTCGGCGATCCGGTTCCGCACGTCCAAGCGCAGACCCTTCATGCCCCGCATGTCGATGAGCACCGTGCCGTCCCCGCCGGCCAACGCCGCCGGACTGTGCCCGCCACCGCGGACAGCGAAGGGGACACCTTCCCCGACCAGCGACCCGACCACGGCGCCAACGTCCTCCGCGGTTCTTGGCCGGACTATCGCGAGAGGACGGGGGTCGACCCTGGGCATCGCCAGAGCGCGAGCGGTGTCGTACGAGGCGTCGTGGGGCCAGATGACGTCACCCGGCATGTGGCGGACTAGTTCCTCGACATTCGTCTTGAGTTCTGTTCCCGGCAACAGCCTCACCTCCTCGGGCAGTCGGGTCCCGCCTCCATGACCCGCGCGGAAGAACATAAGACATCGAAGACTTTGATGTCAAACGCTTAGGTCACTAACTGTTGGTTATACTCGTCCCCATGGGAAACGAGGGCGCCGAGCAGCCCATCGGACGCGCTCTGTGGGACACGGTCCAGGCGCTCCACAAGGAGTTCGAAGCGGAGCTCTCCCGGGTCGGAGGGTCCCGGCCGGTCTGGTTCGTCCTGCTGGCCCTTTGCAGCGGCCCGGTAGCCAGCCAGCGCGAGCTCGCCGAGCGGGTCGGCATTCAGGACGCTACGCTCACGCACCACCTGACGGCGATGGAGGGCTCGGGACTCATCCGGCGCTTCAGGTCACCGGAGAACCGGCGTGTGCACCGGATAGAGATCACCAAGTCAGGTGAGGAGCTCTTCGAGAAGCTGAGGCAGGCCGCGGCCGACTTCGACAGCCGCATAAGGCGCGGTGTTACGGAGGCGGACATCGCCACCGTCAGGCGCACGCTCGAGAGGCTCGTCGCCAACGCGAGCCAGACCGTAAGTGACCCGGTTTAGTACGATGCAGACGTAATATCTATCAGTGAAGCGCACCGATCTGCCGGTCCTGCCACAGCAGCCCGGTTGTTACCTCTTCGTAGACCCGGACGGCCGCGTAATCTACGTCGGCAAGGCCAAGAACCTGCGCAGCCGCGTGCGCAGTTACTTCGGCAAGTACGCGGGCCACAAGTCACGCCTTCTGACGCGGGACGCCGCGGCCGTGGAGTTCATCGTCACCGCGGACGAGGTCGAGGCGCTCATCCTCGAGGCGAACCTGATCAAGCGGCACCAGCCGCACTTCAACGTCCTGCTGAAGGACGACAAGTCCTACCCGTTCCTCAAGCTCACGAACGAGCGCTACCCCACGCTCATCCTCACCCGTCGCGTCGTCAAGGACGGCGGCATCTACTTCGGTCCCTACCCGAGCGCCGGCTCGGTGAGGCGCGTGATGGACCTCGTTTACAGCGTGTTCAAGCTGCGCAAGAACTCCGGCGTGCCCATGCAGAAGCGCAAGCGGCCATGCCTGCGCCATCACATGGGCCGGTGCTTCGCGCCGTGCGTGAACGACGTCGACGACGCCCAGTACCAGCAGGTCGTCGCCCAGGTGAAGGCGTTCCTCGAGGGGCGCGTAGCCGACGTCGTCGAGGAGATGGAGGAGGGCATGCGGGCCGCGGCCGGCCGGCAGGACTTCGAGCTGGCTGCCACGTACCGCGATCGACTGGACGCCGTGAAGCGCGTCACCGGCTACGACACCAGCGTCGTCCACAGCGAGGCCGACGACCTCGACTTCCTGGGTCTCGCCAAGGCCGGCAACTACGCCATGGTCCAGCTCTTCCAGATGCGCGGCGGGCGCGTCGTCGGCCGCGACAAGAGGTTCCTGCAGAACGCGGAGGGAGCGACCGACGTCGAGATCCTCGAGGCGTTCATGGCCGACTACTACGGGCGTGCGATGCAGGTCCCGCCCTTGGTGCTAGTGCCCAAGTCGGACCTCGACACCGACGTGTGGAGCCGGTACCTGACAGGCCGTGCCGGCAAGCGCGTCGAGCTGAGGACCCCGCGGCGCGGAGACAAGGTGGAGCTCGTCGAGATGGCCGAGCGGAACGCCGCCACGGGCGTAGAGGCCGAGATCGCACTGCTCGAGCGCCGCGGTGAGGCTCCTGGCGTGAGCGAGCTACAGAACCTCCTGGAGCTCGAGAACGCACCTTGGCGTATCGAAGGGTTCGACATCTCGAACCTCATGGGTGAGCACACCGTCGCCAGCGTCGTCGTCTTCGAGGGAGGAAGGGCCAAGCGCAGCGACTACCGCAGGCTGCGCATCCGAGACCCGCAGCGCTCGGACGACTACTTCTCGATGAACCAGGCGGTGAGGAGACGCTTCACGGGCACGCTGGCTGACAGCATGCCGCTACCGGACCTGCTACTGATCGACGGCGGCAAGGGCCAGATGAGCGCGGCGAAGCGGGCGCTCCAGGAGGCAGGGTTGGACATCCCGCTCGTCGGCCTCGCCAAGAAGCAGGAGACGCTGGTGATGGAGAGCGGCGAAGAGATGCTCGTGCCCGTCTCGCACCCCGCGTTGAAACTCCTGATCAACGTGCGGGACGAGGCGCACAGGGTCGCAGTCGGCTACAACAGGCAGCGCCGCGGGAAAGCGCTGACGCGCAGCGTCCTCGACGACGTGCCGGGAATCGGCCCCAAGCGCCGAGACGCCCTGTTGGCGCACTTCTCGAGCGTGGATGAGCTAAGGTCTGCGGACGTCGGCACGCTGGCTGCCGTGCCGGGGGTCGGACAGGCGGCCGCCAAGGCCGTGAAGGACTACTTCGCGGGTAGCCAGCGGTAGCTCTAGCCCGCGCTGGCGACGGGGGACCTGCCACCCTGCAGCTCGCGCCACGCCGAGCGCGTCAACTCCATGAAGACGTCGACCCTGCCGCTCTGCCCGGTCCGGCGCCTCACCTCGTGAAATCCGACCTTCTTGAACGCGGCCTGAGCCCGGTCGTTGTCACCGAACGTCTCGAGGCGCACCAGGTCCAGCCCCAGATGGGCGAAAGCGTAGGTGAGCAGCGCGCGCATGGCCTCGGGGCCGTATCCCCTCGACCAGTGCGTCTTCTCGCCGATGATGATCCCGAGGGTCGCTGACCCGGCCCGCACGTCGTACAGCTCGGTGGTGCCGATGAACTCGTCACGCTCGTCGAAGATGCCGAACGTTGCCCTGTCGTGGCGCCCGGCGTCGGCCTTGAGCAGTCGCTTCAGCAGCCACAGCGGCATGCGGTTGGGGGGCGTGCCGTTGAGGTACGAGATCTCCGGATCGCGGAAGTGACTCTGGAGCCGACGCCAGTCCTGCTCGGTGAACTCCTCGAGCGGCCTCAGCGTCACCCTGCCCCAAGCGGGCCTCATGCGTGTGAGTCTACTCGCTCGGGAAGCCGGGCCCGCGGCCCAAGCCTTATACTTCGAACTTACATGAACACCGGACCGGTCGTAGGCAACGCCAGTGAAGCGTTCCAGGAGAAGTTCCGCGAGATCCTGACGAGGATATCCAGCGTCATCCTGGGGCAAGACCAGGTCGTCGAGGAGCTGCTCGTCGCCGCGCTGTCGCGCGGGCATGCGCTCGTCGAAGGCGTTCCCGGCCTTGGCAAGACGCGCCTCGTCAAGGCGTTCGCCGAGGCGACAGACCTGTCCTTCGCGCGCATCCAGTTCACGCCTGACCTCATGCCTGCCGACGTGACAGGCACGACGGTGTTCGTCGAAGGCAGGTCGGCGTTCGAGTTCCAGGCGGGGCCGATCTTCACGAACGTGCTGTTGGCCGACGAGATCAACCGCGCGACCCCGAAGTCGCAGTCCGCGCTGCTCGAGGCCATGCAGGAGCGGGCGGTGACCGTAGCCGGCACCAGGCATGAGCTGCCCGAGCCGTTCATGGTGCTGGCGACGCAGAACCCTCTCGAGATGGAGGGCACGTACCCTCTTCCCGAGGCGCAGCTAGACCGCTTCATGTTCAAGATCCTCGTGAAGCGGCCGGACGCAGCCACGCTCCAGCGCATACTCGTCGTGACTACCGGGTCTTCCGAGGGCCAGGTCGAACAGGTCTTCGACCGCGAGGAGCTGCTCACGCTGCAGCGGATGCTGCGCGCGGTCCCGGTGGCGGATGCGGGCCTGGAGTTCGTCGTGCAGCTGGTCGAGGCCACCCATCAGCACCCGCTGGTACGCCTGGGCGCAAGCCCTCGCGGAGCGCAGGCCGTGACGCTCGCGGCCAAGGGCTTCGCTCTTGCCTCCGGCAGGCCCAACGTCGAGATAGAGGACATCCGCCGGGCCGCGTTGCCCGCGCTGCGCCACAGGCTCCTGCTCAGTTTCGAGGCCGAGGTCGAAGGAGCCGACCCGGACACCATCCTGCAAGAGGTCATCGCGAGCCTCGACAAGAAGCGTTGATCCTATAAGCCCGTGCTGAGCGCCCGGAGCCGCGCACTGCTGGACCGCTACGCCCTCTCCTCGAGGGCGCTGGCCGCGGTGAGCGGCGAGCGCAGCAGCCGGGACCCGGGCCAGGGCGTAGAGTTCCTCGACTTCAGGCCGTACCAGCCGGGCGACGAGCTGCGCTACGCGGACTGGCGGGCGTACGCTCGTACCGGTCGGCTCTACACGCGGCTCTACCAGGCGGAGCGGGCCGTGAGGCTGCACCTCGTCGTCGACGACTCCGCGAGCATGAGCGTTGGTGGGAAGCGGGCCTACGCCCGCACGCTCGCGCAGCTGATCAGCTACGTCGCGCAACGCGACGCCCCCACGCAGGTCCACCGCCTCTCGGGCGGCAGCAGCAGGCAGGCGCAAGGCCGGGCGGCGATGCGGCAGACGTGGCACTTCATCGACGAGAAGACGGGCGAACGCGGCAGCGGACCGGTGAGCGGGTTGAAGACTTTCGCTTTGGGTCTGGCGCCGCAGCGCGGTAGCGGCTTGGCGATCGTGATCTCCGACCTGTTCGAGGACTCGCCGCTGAGGCCGGCGCTGTCCGCACTGAAGGCGCGCGGCCTTGACGCCGCCTTCCTGCACGTCGTGGCCCACGAGGACCTGGAGCCTCCCGTCGGTGAGCTCGAGGTGCAGGACGTCGAGACCGACGAAAGGCGCCCCGCCGGCCCTGACGAGGTCGAGGCGTACCGTCAGGAGGTCAGGCGTTATCTCGACCTGACCAGAGAGACGGTCCTGCGCGCCGGCTTCAGACACCTGCTCCTCGTCGCTCCGGAGTCATGGGCCAGCGTCTCGCCGGTCGACCTCGAGAAGCGCGCGTTCGCCGACCTTCTGAAGGTGGGCGTGCTGGTGAAGCGGTGAGCCTCAGGATCATCGGCACCCGGTTGGACGGCCGCCTGCAGGTCCTGCGCGAGCTCGACCGAGGGGTGTCCTCCCGTGTCTACCTGGCCAGCGACGGCACACGCCTCGCCGCTCTCAAGCTCTACCGCGAGCAGGACGAATGGCGGGCCCAACGTGAGCTGGAGGTGGGGGAAGGGCTCGATCACCCGCACCTCAACGCCGTCGACGGATCGGTCAGCGTGGTCGGTCGTCCCGGCGTGCTCATGCCGCTCGTGCTGGGCCTGCGTTACACCAGGTGGGCGGACAAGGGCGCCAGCTTGGCGCAACGGCTCGAGGCGCTGGCAGGCGTCGCGCTGGCCCTGTCGTACCTCCACGAGCGCGGCATCGTGCACCGCGACGTCAAGCCCGAGAACATCCTCGTCGACGGACGTGGCCACGCCAAGCTGCTCGACTACGACCTCGCTACCCGGATCGGAGCTCCCGGCGGCTCGGGACCCATGATCGCGGGGACCATCGCCTACATGAGCCCGGAGCAGGCCCGAGGACAGGCAGCTCTGCCGGCGTCAGACATCTACGGCCTTGGCGCCGTCACCTACCGGGCGATCACCGGTCAAGCGCCGTTCACCGGCGACGCCGCCGACGTTCTGAGAGCTCATGCCGAAGACGACCCGCCGGCCCCTTCCGCGGTCCGGCCCGGCCTCGAGCGGTTCGATGAACTCGTTACCCGGCTGCTGGGGAAGGCACCAGGATCGCGCCCGTCAGCCACGGATGCCGCGAATGCGTTGAGGAACGCGTCCCGTATGATTGGCCCCGTGACGGGCAAATGAGCGACCGCCTCGTCGTAGCGGCGCTCGCGGTACTTGCGGCTCTCGCCCTCGTCGTCGCCCCCTGGGGCGCCGTGAACCGTGAGACCGGGGCCCGCAGCGCCTTGACGCTGCTCCCCGACCGCTACGTGGATTTCACGGGGCGCACCCAGCCCGTTCAGTTCCCGGAAGGCTCCACGGTCCTCGTGATAACGATCCTCGGCATCGTGCTCGCCGGGGCTGGGTCGGCCGCGCCCGGCAAAGGGCGTCACGCCGTCTGGCTCGCCTCTGCCATCGTGCTGATCGGCGTGACCGGCTGGGGCCTCGCCCGCTTCGGTGAGGCGACGGACGCCGCGCGAGTCACCGCCGTGCGTAGCGAGCTGGAGGCCGCGATCGCCGACCCCTCGCCGCGCCAGGACCCGGACGTCCTACGGGTCGCGCTCGGCTCGTTCGAAGAGCGAACGTTGGACGAGAACCTGGCCGCACTGCGCGAGGGCGGGC
>DASRWD010000227.1:0-2608 GCA_035654755.1 Trueperaceae bacterium | reverse complement strand
CGGCACGGGTTGCACAGTCCGCACGGCCGGCCCATAACCGGTGTGTGGCAGAACCAGGTCATCTCCATGAGGTCGAGGAAGCCGTAGCGCTCGGCCGCCGCCTGCATGTCGCGCTTGGTGAGGTCGAGGATCGGGAAGACGAAGCGCTGGAACAGCCTCAGGTCGCCCATCCGCTGGTCGGGTGCCAAGCGGTACGACCGGAAGGGCTCCTCGGCCACGACCTCGAGGCTGTCCTGCACGTACGGGACCGCCCGGTCGTCCTTGTGGATGCAGAGCTCGAGCGAGTCCAGCCCCAGCGTGGCCGCGTAGCGCGCCAGCCACTCGTACTGTGGGCCAAGGTCGCCGTCGCGCTTGAGAGCCTCGAAGCGCGACGCGTGCCTGTCCGCCGTCGGCAGGTCGCTGAGCATCGTGATGTTCGTGGGCCGCAGTTGAGCGTCGTCGGTCAGCCTCGCCTGCAGCGCCGCGCGGATCTTGCTCATCGTGCGCAGTTCCGTGGGGTACGACGGGCGGCTCAGGTCCACGACGTAGTAGGGCTGGACCGTACGCCCCTCGACCAGCAAGGCGACGAGAAGGCGGAAGGTGGAGTCCCAACCGCTGGTCCACAAGAGTTGGACCGGTTCCCTAGGGGCCGGTTGGACGCCCTCGCCACGCAGGTGCGCCGGCTCGACCCAAAGCTGCTGCGCTCGTGCCACACGTGATGATGGCAGCGCTCAAGGTGAGTCGAAGTAGAGGAGCCATAACTGAGCGGCGGCGTCGGCTTCACCGTCGAAGGTATGAGCCCTTCGCGACGCTGCCGATCCGTCGCCGGTCGCCGATTCGATGATGAAGGCCATGGCGGACCCGGCTGCCCAACCGGGAGCGTCCACGAGTTGCTGCACCTGGTTGCGCAGGGACGGAGACGCCTGGCGCGGACCGTTCTCGCCCTCCGCCCAGGCCGCCAGGTCCCAGTACGTGGAGCCAATACGCGGCCTGCTCGACACGTTGAACTGCGCCGACGTGAACGGCGCCGCCGTCACCGAGTCCTCCACGCCCACGATCAGCGCCGCTTGGTCGCTGTCGTCAGCGGCAGCCGTGAACAGTAGCCGTGCGTCCACCAGGGCGGCACCTTGCGGGAGCAGCACGTCTGTGAAGCGCAGGCCGGCGAACTGGCCAACGCCCAGCTGCGTGTCGCGCGGTAGGTCCAAGACGGCCTCGTCGAGCTTCACGGTGCCGGCCGGCAGCGTGTCTGTCGGGTTCCTGGCCTCCTCGACGTCGTCCTCGGACGCAGCGATGCTGAGGACGATCAGGGCGCCAGGAGCCACGGCATCCGGCGAGTTGTCGCGGATGCCGGGGGCGTAGATGGAGCCGAAGCCGACGCCCGGGGCGTGGATGCCGCCGCCTACCCCGCCGTCGGCGACGTTCTGCTCGATGGCGCACGTGGTGCACAGGCCCAGGCTGAACGGAACGGCAGCGTACATGCCACCGCCGTCCCCGCTCGACACGTTCCCTCGGACGGCGCTGCCGCCCTGCATGTCCACGCGGTTCGTCTCGGGCGTGTCTGCCACGTAGATGCCGCCGCCCTGAGCCGACGCCGCGTTGCCCACCTCACCACCAACGACCGATGACGCGAGGAGGTCCACGCTGCCGGCCGAGTGGATGCCCCCGCCGAACGCGGCCTGGTTGTCGTCCACGACCGAGCCGATGAGGATGAGCTCGCCCGTGTTCCGCACGCCGCCGCCCTCGTCTGCCCTGTTCCTGACGACCTGGCTGTCCACGAGGGTCAGGCGCCCGGAGTTCGTGATGCCACCGCCCACACCCGCGGCGCCGAACGAGTCGTTATCCGCGATGACCGACTCGATGACCTCCATGATCCCGTCGTTCCGCACGCCGGTGAAGCCGAGGCTGGTCTGGTGGTTGGTCACCGACGACGTACGTAGCCGCATGAAGCCTGTGTTGAGGATGCCGCTGACGATCGCGCCGTCGTTGTCGTCGATGGTGACGTCGGTCAGGAACGCTACGCCCTCGTTGACGATGCCGCCGAGCTGCTCGGTGGAGCTGAGCGACACCTCCACGCGCTCCATGTGGATCTCGCCCGCGTTGAACAGGCCGAGTGCGCCGTTGTCCGCGATCACGGTGTCGGTCACTACGGTGTAGGCGTCGAAGCCGAGGGACGCGATCACGCCGCGCTCGCCGCCGATGAACCCGCCGTTGAAGCGCAGCTGGCTAGCCGAGATGCTCAGTTGGCCGTCCACGTTGGCGACCGCGGACCCGGTACCCACGCCGCTCGAGCCCTCGCCGGGAGCGAAGTTCTCCAGCATGGTCACGCCAAGCAGCTCCACGACCCCGCCCTGGTTATGAACGGCTCCACCGGCGCGCCCGTTGCCGACGCGGTTGCCCTCGAACGTGACGTCCTGTGCCGAGAACCTGCCGCCGGCCACGTGCACGGCGCCGCCGTCGAAGTTCCCGGCGTGGCCGTCCTGAAGGGTGAGCGCCTCTAGGCGCAGGTTGCCGGTCTCGCCCACGTGCATCAAGCGGAACTCTTCAATGGCGTCGCGGAGGATGGACGCGCCCGACCCCAAGACCGTGATCTCGCTGGTCACCGAGGGCAGGCCCGTGGCGCCGCCAAGGT
>DASRWD010000226.1:0-2913 GCA_035654755.1 Trueperaceae bacterium | reverse complement strand
TCCTCGGGCGGTATGACGGTGGAGAAGTACTCCTTGAAGAGCTCCGGATGCTCCTTGAGACCCGTGTCGGTGTCCAGGAAGATGACGCCCAGCTTCTCCCACTCGTCCTTGAGCTTGTGATAGACCATCTCGGACTCGAACTGCGCACCCACGCCGGCCAGGGCGCGCTGCTCCGCCTCGGGCACGCCGAGGCGCTGGTAGGTCTGGCGCACCTCCTCGGGGATCTCTTCCCACGAGTCGACGGTGCCCTGCTTCTCGTTGGGCCGGACGTAGAAGTAGATGTCGTCGAAGTTCAGGTCACTGAGGTCGGGGCCCCATTTCGGACGACCCTTCTTCTCGGCTATCTCCAGGGCGCGGAGGCGGAACTTGAGCATCCACTCCGGCTCGCCCTTGAAGTAGCTGATCTTCTCTACGACCTCCTTGGTGAGGCCCTTGCCGGACTTGTAGAAGTAGTCCTCGGCGAGCCGGAAGTCGTACTGCTTGGTGTGCTGCATCCCCTCCAGCTTGGCCGCGTCGGGGTTGATCGCGTTGAGCTCAGACATGCTGCCCTCCTGGGCCTACGCGCGCCCTGCGGGGCGCGATGGTCGCGTTCGTCACTGGGCGGCCGGCGCCGAGGCCACGGACTCCTGGCGCACCCAGTCGTAGCCCTTCTGGTCGAGCTCCATGGCGAGCTCCTTGGGACCGCTGGTGATGACGCGCCCACCCACCATCACGTGGACCCGGTCGGGGACGATGTAGTTGAGCAGGCGCTGGTAGTGCGTGATGACGAGGCACCCGAAGTCGGGACCGCGCGCAGCGTTGACGCCCTGGGACACGACCTTGAGGGCGTCAACGTCGAGGCCGGAGTCGGTCTCGTCGAGGATCGCGTACCGGGGCTCGAGCACCAGGAGCTGCAGGATCTCGGAGCGCTTCTTCTCACCGCCGGAGAAGCCCTCGTGGAGGTTGCGCTCGAGGATGGACTCGTCCCAGTTGAGGTTCTTCACCGCGCTCTGCAGCTTGCCGTCGAACTCCATGACGCCTATCTCGTCGCCCTCCTCGCGCCTGGCGTTGAGCGCCAGACGAAGGAAGTTCGCGATCGAGACACCGGGCACCTCGACGGGGTACTGGAAGGCCAGGTAGAGGCCCTCGCGGGCGCGCTCGTCGGGCTCCATCTCGAGGATCGACTGGCCCTCGAGGAGGATGTCGCCGCCCGTCACCTCGTACTGCGGGTCGCCAGCGATGATCTTCGCGAGCGTCGACTTGCCTGAGCCGTTGGGCCCCATGAGCGCGTGCACCTCGCCGCGCGGCACCACCAGATCCACGCCCTTGAGGATCTCGTCGCCGCCCACTATGCGGGCGTGGAGGTCACGGATCTCTAGGTTCTTGTCGTTCATATGGCTGCACCTCGCCTGGGATGTCGTCGGTCCAAGGCCACCTCTTACGGCGCCCGTAACTAGGACTCGTTCCGATTACAGTATAGCCCGCGTTCAATCCCGAGCGCTGCGCTCGGAGATGCGTGGCCGGCACGCAGCGTATCGCGTAGACGGGTCAGTCGCGGTTGCGGCGCAGCCAGCCGAATAGACCGCGCGGCCGGTCCTGACGGCCGCGTTCCTCGCCCTTCTCGCGATCTCCGCCGTCGCGCCCCGGGCGGTCGTCGCGAGCGTCACCGACGGCGCTGGTCCGTTGCCGACTGGCCCGACCGGTCGTGGGCTCCTCGCTGGTCTGCGTGACCTCGAGAGGCACGCCGATCACGCCGGCCCACGCCTGCACGAACTCCTTCGCGCTGGCGTAGCGCTTCTCCGGGTCCCGCGCCATGGCCTTGGCCACGATGCGCTTGATCCGCGGGTCCAGGTCGGGGCGGTGCGCCATGAGGTCCTTGGGCACGTCCGTGTGATGCGCGATCATCAGCGCCTCGAACGTGTCCGCGACGAACGGCCTCGCTCCGGCGATCACCTCGTACGCCAGCACACCCAGGCTGTAGATGTCCGAGCGCACGCCCGCTGCCTTGCCCTCGAACACCTCCGGGGCCATGTAGAAGGCCGTGCCCACGCGCTCCTCGCTGTCCTCGCCCATGAACACGCCGGTGCCGAAGTCGCCCAGCTTGGCCGTGCCTTCCTTCGTGAGGAACACGTTGGCCGGCTTGACGTCCCTGTGTATGACCGAGCGCTCGTGCGTGTGCGCCAGCCCACGCGCCACGTCGAGCACGAGGCGGTAAGACTGCTCTAGCGGCAGCTTGCCCTTCTCGAGCAGCAACAGGTCCAAGGTCCCGCCGGCGCAGTACTCCAGCGCGAGGAACGCACCGCTGCCGGTGGGGTAGCCGTCGAACGCAGCCACGATCATGGGGTGCGCCAGCTTGACTGTGATGGAGACCTCGTTCTCGAACATCCGCCTGAGCACCGGCTGCTCCTGCAGCTCCGCCCTGGGCAGCTTGAGCGCCACGTCGCCGAACACACGATGCTTGGCCAGGTAGACGTGCGACGTCTGACCGGAGCCCAGCTTGTGTAGGACGGTGTAGCCAGCCGGCACGAAGGCCGGGGCTTCTGGATCCGAACGCAATGACCCTCCCACGAGCCGCGCGGCCGCTCCCAACCCAAGTGGCCGCAACGGTGTCCGGATGGACGCTCGCCCTTCAGTCTAGTACGAAGGTCGCCGCCCTAACCCGTTACGAGGGTCGAGTCGCCCGGCCGCATCACCAGACACGTGACGCCGGCGCGGCTCTCCACCGACGCCTTGAAGGCCGAGGCGTCCTGCACGAGGACTGGGAACGTGGCGTAGTGGATGGGCACGACCACCTTGGGGCGCAGCAACAGCGTGGCCTCGACGGCGTCCTCCGGACCCATCGTGAAGTTGTCGCCGATGGGCAGGAGCGCCAGGTCGATACCGCGGTCCCCGATGCGCGCCATGTCGGAGAACAACGCCGTGTCGCCCGCGTGG
>DASRWD010000225.1:0-16147 GCA_035654755.1 Trueperaceae bacterium | reverse complement strand
GAAGGTTGGAGGCGCCGACCGGATTCGAACCGGTGAATCGAGGTTTTGCAGACCTCTGCCTTACCACTTGGCTACGGCGCCAAGGCAAGAGAGAGTATCACGCTGTGCCGGGCCCGCGCAACGAGCGGTGGACGCCCTCGGAAGCGGTTCTGGAGGGGCACTATCGCGCTTTCAGACGACGCCTTATGGCGCACGATCTTCCCCGAAGATCCCGCGGCGGCCGACCGCTCCGACGGGCCGGGGCCGGCCGCTCTGCCCGCGTTAGACTCGGTTGATGCCTGGCCCGGTTACCCGCTTCGCCCACCTTCACCAACACACCGCATACAGCCTTCTGGACGGCGCAGCGCGTATCTCAGAGCTCGTCAAGTGGGTCAAGGAGGTCTCCCCCGTCGACCCCGCGGTCGCCATGACCGACCACGGCAACATGCACGGTGCCGTGGAGTTCTACAAGACGTGTGTATCAGAGGGGGTCAAGCCCATCCTTGGGTTCGAAGCGTACGTCGCGCCGGGCTCCCGGTTCGAGAAGCGGCGTGGCTCGGACAAGCTGGACGGCGGCTACTACCACCTCACCTTGTTGGCCAAGGACTTCAAGGGCTACCAGAACCTGTGCAGGCTCTCGAGTCGCGCCTTCCTAGAAGGCTTCTACATGAAGCCGCGAGTCGACTTGGAGCTCCTCGCCGAGCACTCGGAGGGCGTCATCGCGCTCTCTGGCTGCTTGGGCGCCCAGATACCCAGGGCGATCCTCGACCTGGGCCCGGACGAGGGCGAGCGTCTCTTCAAGCAGCACCTGGACATCTTCGGCTCGAACTTCTTCGTCGAGATCCAGGACCACGGCCTGGAGGACCAGCAGCGGCTGAACCCGGTGCTCAAGGAGCTTGCCGACAAGTACGGCGTCGGCATGGTCGCGACCAACGACGGGCACTACGTGAAGCGCGAGGACGCTCACGCTCACGACGTGCTCCTGGCGATCCAGACGAAGGAGATGGTCTCCAACGAGGATCGCATGCGGTTCCCGTGCGACGAGTTCTATGTCAAGACGCCCGAGGAGATGGCGGCCGCCATCCCCGCGGGCGAGTACCCTGGGGCGCTGGAGAACACGAACGCCGTCGCCGACATGGTCTCGCTCGAGCTGCCCATCGGGTCGAGGCGCGTGTACCAGATGCCCGAGCTCAAGCTGCCGGAGGGCGTGACCCTCGCAGACCAGCTCCGCGTCGACACGTACCGCGGGCTCATGCAGCGCTACCCCTCGCTGACCGAGGGCGCGCTGCGCGAGTACCTGTCCGTCGCTCTGGCCGACGCGCGCACCAAGGCGGCGGCCGAGGTGCTGCCGGCCGGTAAAGGTCCCGAGAACGCCAGCCTCGACGACGTGCTCCTCGCTCTGGCGAAGGCCGGCGAGGCCAGCCGCCTCAGCCCCGAAGAGCTCGAGGGCGACGATGCAGCGGGACTGAGGCGCCAGGGCGGCTACAGCTACCCGCACGTCGCCGCGTTGAAGGACCGCCTGCCCGACGCCGGCATGAGACAGGCAGAGGACGCAGACGCCTGGACGGTCCTGCAGCGCTGCGAGTACGAGCTCGCCGTCATCATCTCCATGGGCTTCGCCGACTACTACCTGATCGTCGCGGACTTCATCAACTGGGCCCGTGACCAGGGGATCAGCGTGGGTCCGGGTCGTGGCTCCGGGGCGGGCTCCATAGTCGCGTACGCGGTCGGCATCACGAACATCGACCCGTTGCGGTTCGGCCTCCTGTTCGAGCGCTTCCTGAACCCCGACCGGATATCGATGCCGGACTTCGACATCGACTTCTCGGATGTACGGCGCGGCGAGGTGATCGACTACGTCCGCGAGAAGTACGGCGACGAGCGCGTCGCGCACATCGCCACCTTCGGGACCATGGCGTCGCGGGCTGCCATCAAGGACGCCGCCAGGGTACTGGACGTGCCTTACGCCGAGTCCGACCGCGTCAGCAAGCTCGTGCCCGTCGTGCAGGGGCGCAGCGTGAAGATCGACGAGGCGCTGCAAGGCGTCCCGGAGCTCCGGGAGCTGTACGAGCAGGGCGCGAAGAGCTACATAGACGTGGCGCGAACGCTCGAAGGCCTGACGCGCCACGCTTCCGTTCACGCCGCCGGCGTGGTCATAGCGCGCGACCCGGTCACGGACCTGGCGCCGGTCTTCCGCTCGGGCGACGGACCGGTGGTCGTGCAGTACGACATGAACTCGGTCGAGGAGCTCGGCTACATCAAGATGGACTTCCTGGGCCTCAGGACGCTGTCGTTCATCGAGGCCGCGCTGCGCATCATCAAGGACTCGCGCGGCGAGGACCTGGACCCCGACGCCCTCCCCCAGGACGACCCAGCCGTGTTCGAGCTCCTCTCGCGCGGCGACGCAGCCGGCGTCTTCCAGTTCGAGTCGCCCGGCATGGTCGACACGCTCAGGAAGCTCAAGCCCAAACGCATCCAGGACCTCATCGCCGTCAACTCGCTCTACCGGCCCGGCCCCATGGAGAACATCCCGGCGTACATCCGCCGGCACCACGGCCTGGAGGAGATCGATTACTCGGACTTCCCCAACTCGGCCGGACTACTCTCCCCCATCCTCGAGGAGACGTACGGCATCCCCGTCTACCAGGAGCAGGTCATGCAGATCGTGCAGGCGGTGGCCGGCTACTCGCTCGGTCAGGCCGACATCATGCGCCGCGCGATGGGCAAGAAGAAGGCCGACGAGATGGAGATGCAGCGGGCGGTGTTCCGGGAGGGTGCCGGCAAGAACGGCATCGAGCCCCGGGAGGCCGACCGCATCTTCGACCTCCTCGAGCGCTTCGCGAGCTACGGCTTCAACAAGTCGCACGCGGCCGCTTACGTCCTCCTCTCCTACCAGACGGCCTACATCAAGGCCCACTACCCGGTGGAGTTCGCGGCGGCCCTGCTCACGGTGGAGCGCGGCGACTCTGACAAGGTCGCCCAGTACGTCGGCGACGCCAGGCACATGGGCGTCGACGTGCTGCCGCCCGACATCAACCTGTCGCGCGCGGACTTCACGCCCGACGGCGAGGTCGTGCGCTTCGGGCTCTACGGGATCAAGAACGTGGGTGAGGTCGCCGTCGATCACGTGATCACCGAGCGGGCGCGTGGCGGGCACTTCAAGGACCTCTTCGACTTCTGTGCTCGGGTCGACGGCACGCTGGTGAACAAGCGCGCAGTCGAGTACCTGGTCAAGGCCGGCGCCTTCGACCGGCTCGCCACGGCCGCGGACGGCACCGGCTTGGACAGGGCCGAGGCCCTGACGGCGCGCGCGGCTCTGCTCGCGAACCTCGACGTCGCCGTCCGGTGGGGGGCCGCCAAGCGCGAGCAGGCAGAGAGCGGCCAGTTCGGCCTGTTCGGCGATGCCGAGGTGGCTCCTCCGCAGACCGTGGCGGTCGGCGACGTCGACGAGCTCGAGATGCTCAGGTACGAGAAGGAGGCGCTCGGCATCTACCTCTCGTCGCATCCCATGACGTCGTACCCCGGCCTCGTCGAGGCGGCGACGTGCCAGGTGGCCGAAGTGGACGCGCACTACAGGAAGATCCTGGCGGACGGCCACCAGGGAAGGGTCAAGGTGGCCCTCGCAGGGCTGGTGCAGAACGTCGTCAAGAGGCCAACGCGGAAGGGCTCGATGATGGCGCGCTTCGAGCTCGCGGATGAGACCGGCACGCGCGAGATCGTGGCCTTCGGGCGCACCTACGACGACGTGGCTCCCCTGCTGGAAGAGGACGTGCCCGTCGTGCTGGTCGTAGAGGTCTCGGAGGACGGGGACGCCACCCGGCTGATGGCCGACAGGCTCATAAGGTGGGACAAGCGCGCCGAGGGCGAGACCTCGGTGCCCGAGGTCGCTGTCGTCTCGTTCAGGCTCGACGGCGTGGCAGAGCACCAGCTTCTCGAGTTCAGGTCGGTCCTCGATGAGCTCGCGGGCCGCACGCCGGTGAGGCTGGCGGTCAGCACCGACAGCGGGCGCTACCTGTACGACGTCGAAGGGGCCTCGGTGGATTCCACCCGCCTCGAAGACCTCAAGGCGACCTGTCCCTGGCTGCAGGCCTCCGTGACCGTCGACAAGCGCGCCCTCGTAGCTCAACGGCCTGGACGCAACGGGTTCGACCGGCGCCCCAAGGAGGCGCCGGTCGAGGTGCCGTTCTGACCGCTTCCCATCCCCCCGGGAAGCGGTTACGGCCGGTCGCAGGAGCCCGCTGAAGGGCGGGCATGAGCGCAGCAGCCCGCGCTTGCAAGCGGAGCAGGCTAGCTGATGCCGACCTGCGTGTGCCTGAGCGAGTCCATGTGGGTCTGGCGCGTGACGTCCGACTGCGTCTGACGCGCCGACTCATCCTGCGTCTGCCGAGTGACGTCCACCTGAGTGGCCGCCATCTTGAACGCCTGGCTGCTGGTAGCTGCAGAGTAACCGGTCTCGAAGGTGATGACGCCGGATGCGTAAAGGTCGGCCAGGTGTTCGTCGAACGACTGCATGCCGTCTAGCCTGGCCTCCTTCAGGACGTCGTAGAGCTCGGCCGTGCGCTCCTCGTCCCGGATCATGTCCTTGACGCGCAAAGTGCCCTTGAGGATCTCGGTGGCCGCGACGCGGCCCCCACCCACACGGGGCAGGAGGCGCTGCGAGACGATGCCGACCAGTGACTCCGCGAACAGCACCCTCGCCGTCTCCCGTTCGTGCGGCGGGAAGAGCTCGATCATCCTGTTGATCGTGCGGACCGAGTCCTGGGTGTGAAGCGTGCTGAACACCAGGTGACCAGTCTGGGCGGCGGAGAGCGCGGCGGCCGCCGTCGCGTGATCGCGGATCTCGCCGATCATGATCACGTCGGGGTCTTGGCGCATCGCCGCCACCAGCGACTCCGAGAACGACGGTGCGTCCATCCCGAGCTCGCGCTGCACGACGATGGACCTCTTGGACCGGTGGAGGTACTCGATCGGGTCCTCCACGGTCACGATCATCTTCGCGTGCGAGGTGTTGATCTCGTCGATCACGCGTGCCAGTGTCGTCGACTTGCCCGAGCCGGTGGGGCCCGTGACGAGCACGAGACCCTTCTCCTGCTGCTTGAAGTGGTCGATCGTCTCCTGCGGCAGGTTGACGACCTCCAGCGCGCTCTCCTGCGAGTTGATGATCCTAAGCACCGCACTGACCGAGCCGCGCTGCCGGAAGAGGTTCACGCGGAACCTGCCCATGCCAGGCACGCTGTACGCCAGGTCGACCTGCTGCTTGGCCTCGAACTGCTCCTTGTGCTGCTCGTTGCACATCAGCTCTATCAGTGCCTCTGTCGCTCTGGGCGTTAGCTGCACGTCGTTCATGGGCGTGAGCTTCCCGCTGACGCGCATCATCACGGGGAGCGGCACATGTAGGTGGATGTCGGACGCGCCGGCGTCTATGGCCTGTTGGAGAAGATCGTTGAACCGCATGACGTGGAACGTAACCGTCCGACCCTTACGGTGCTCTCGCCTGATTCTTACGCCGCTCTTACTCCGGTCGTGGAAGTGGGCAAGTAGACTTGCGAAACATGCATCCCGATAACAGCATCTCAGACGCAGGGGCGGCCGTTGCCGGCTCCCATAGCGGGCAGGTGGTCGCATGAGGATAGTCGCCCTGCTACTGGCCGTCGCGCTCATCGTCATAAGCGGCTTCTGGCTGGCTCGTGACCGCTCAAGCGGCGCCGGGGCCGGCACCCAGGCCGCGGCCGAAAGCTCCGAGCAGCCCGGCGGGGGCCAGGGTGAGGCCGACGAACCGCAGTCCGGCGAGGACGCCGGCGCCGACGAACAAGCCGCCGAGCAGTCCGGTCCTCTGCCGGAGGGCTACGAGCCGGTCGAGTACCTGGCAGAGGAGCCCAGGCGCGTGTTCGACGCGGCCGAGGAGGTTCTCGCGGAGGGCCACGATTACGTGGCCGTGGTCCGCACGAACAAGGGCGACATCGTCGTCGACCTCTTCGAGGACCGGACGCCCCAGACCGTCAACAGCTTCGTGTTCCTCGCCCTCAACCGCTACTACGAGCACGTCCCGTTCCACAGGGTCATCGAGGGCTTCATGGCCCAGACAGGTGACCCCACGGGCACGGGAACCGGCGGCCCCGGATACCAGTTCGAGGACGAGATCGTCGAGGGGTTGGGGTTCGAGCGTCGCGGACTGCTCGCCATGGCTAACGCCGGGCCGGGGACGAACGGCTCGCAGTTCTTCTTCACCTTCGACGCGACGCCATGGTTGAACGGTGCCCATACGATCTTCGGCGAGATCCTGCAGGGCGAAGCGGTGCTGGACGAGATAACGCGCGTTGACCCGCAGCAGCCGAGCGCCGTCGCGATGACGACGGAGACGTTGGACGAGCTGAGGGCCAAGGGCGTCGACCTGCAGGGAGAAGGCGACCAGACGGTAGAGTCCGCCATAGAGGAACTGCTGGGTACGGCCCCGGTCGCCGGCCAGTCGTTCACCGTCGCCGGTTACCGTGGGGTGCTGGGCGCCGCGGGTGGCGAACCTGCCTACGGCTTCTTCCTCGAGCCCGACGAGATACAGAGCGTGATCGTAGGCGTGAGGCCAGACGCAGACTGAGGGTCGACCGGACCCCTCAACGAAGTAGACGGAGGTATCCCATGACCGACATGAGAGCCGGCGACGCCGGTTACGAGACGATGGACGCGCTAGCGGGCGCGGGCCAGAAGTCCTTCCAGCAGCCCGAGCAGGTGCTGGAGGCCGGAGCCGACTACCGTGCCGTGATCGAGACGAACAAGGGCCGCTTGGTGATTGACCTCTTCCAGGACGACGTGCCGCGGACGGTCAACAACTTCGTGTTCCTGGCACTGAACGGCTACTACGACGGCGTCAAGTTCCACCGTGTCCTCGAGGACTTCATGGCGCAGACCGGCGACCCCACGGGCACGGGCAGCGGCGGGCCGGGCTACGAGTTCGCGGACGAGTTCAAGGGAAACCTGCGGCACGACGCCAAGGGCGTGGTCAGCATGGCGAACGCCGGGCCCGGAACCAACGGCTCCCAGTTCTTCATCACGTTCATCCCCACACCGTGGCTGGACGGCAAGCACACCGTCTTCGGCCGCGTGGTCGAGGGTGAGGACGTGCTCGACAAGATCCAGCGCGTCGACCCGGGTCGACCGGGCCCCCAGCCCGACGTGATGGAGAGCGTGACCGTCTACGTGAAACGCTGACCGTTGCCTAGCAGGAAACTCGAGAGCCGTGCCGCCAAGGCTGCCGGGTCGACGTCGTGCCCTTGGTCGTCGAGCACGTCGTAGGCCGCGCCAGGGATCGCCTCCGCGAGTTGACGGGCTCCCCACCTCATGAAGTCGGGTGAGTCGCCGCCGGCAAGCGCCAACGTCGGGACTCCGATGGTGGCTGCCGCAGCCGGGATCGAGCTGTCCCCCATCGCGGCGTCGTCGTAGGCCAGCGTCTTGGCGATCTGGGTCATCCCCGGCCAAGCCGGTGATTGCCTCATTCTTTCGATCGCGTCCTTGGGCGCACCCGTGCGGGTGAGGAACGCCGAGACGGCGCGGTCTGCGTCGCCTTGTGCCAGCGCCGCGGTCAGCTCTTCGGTGTACGCGGCTGCCGCCGGCCTCGCCGACTCGGGCATGTACGGGGGCTCGAACACCGCCAGCCTCGTGACCGCGCTGCCCAGCGCCGCCGCTGCGAGGCATGCGACCGCCCCACCAGAGGACATACCGAACAGTGCCGCGGACCCTCCGATCGCACCGATCAAGGCGTTCACGTCGTCGATCTCGCACTGCACGCTGAACCGGTCGGCGTCGCCGCTCGCCCCGCGGCCTCGCCGGTCGTAGAGCACGACCGTGTGATGCGGTGCTAGCAGGCGGGCGACGGCCCGCATGGGGCCGGCATCCCGGTAGCACATCGCGCCGTCGACCAAGATCACCGCAGGGCCGGTGCCGACAGTCTCGAACGCGATCAGCGTTCCGTCGGCAGATCTGACATCGCTCATGGTCGGCGCTCCCTCTGCTCGGTCTGTAGCAGGTCCACGAGTTGATCAAGCGCTCGGTTGAAGCCGTCCTTCACACCGCGCTGCGAGGCACGGCGGGCCTCCTGGGCGGAGACGTGGCGGACGTCGATGCGGAGCGATGTGCCGTCGGGCACCTGAGCCAGCGTCACCGTGGTGTGTGCCGGCGCCCTGTCGGGCGTGACGCCGCCTTCTGCGTCCGAGGAGGTCTCGACGAAGACGATGCGAGTGTCTGCGACGATCTCCTCGAACACGGCTCGCGACCAGTACGCCTGCCCGGTGGCCGACGACCTAAGCCCGTAGTGCCATACTCCCCCCGGCCGAAAGTCGAGTGTGCACGCAACGATCGGGCACTCGGGTGGTCCCCACCACCGGGCGAGCTTGCGCGCGTCGGCGAACGCCCCGAACACCTTTGCGGGCGTCGACTCGAGGAGCCGGGTGAACGTGATGCCAACGTCCGGTATGACTGCCGTAGCGGACTCGTTCATCGCTCCCCGCTTTCGTTCAGGACCTCCTGCAGCCGAGCGAGCCGGCCGGTCCACACGGTCTCGTAATGGTCGGTCCAGTTCCGCAGGGCGAGGAAAGCCTGCGGTTCGAGGCTGCAGAGCCTCCGCTGGGCCTCTGCGCGCCGCTTGAGGAACCCGGCGCGTTCCAACACCGTCAGGTGCTTGGACATCGAAGGCGTGCGCACGTTCAAGTCGGCCGCCAGCTCGGTTACCGCCGCCTCGCCCTGCAGCAACCGCTCGAGGATGCGGTGGCGCACCGGGTCGGCGAGCGCCGAGAACACCTCAGAGATGCCTCGGTCGGCGTAGTTTCCATTCGAGGAAAGTTCCATTGCCGGAAAGTAGCACCTTTTGCCGGCGTCCGTCAATCGCGCACGCCGCGTGCTGCTTCGCCAGTTGCGCCGTGGCGCGTACCGAGCGCCGTCTACAGCGCCAGTGGCGGGATCTTGAGCGTGCGCTCGCGCGCGTGGAGGGAAAGGTGGGCCACGAACGTGTCGACGGGCACCGCCTTGCGCTCCGGCTCCTGCCGGCTGCGGAAGGACAGAGTGCCGGCCTGCTCCTCCTGGTCCCCGACGACCGCTATGTAGGGCACCTTGTACAACTCGGCGTCGCGGATCTTGGCGTTCATGCGCTCGTTGCTCTCGTCCACCTCGCCGCGGAGACCCACCGCGCCCAGGCGGCGCTGCAGCTCGCGGGCGTAGCCGACGTGCCGGTCCGCGATGGGCACGATCCGTACCTGTTCGGGAGCCAGCCAGACCGGGAAGTCACCCGCGAAGTGTTCGATCAGGAAGCCGATGAGCCTCTCGTGCGTGGAGAGCGGCGCCCGGTGGATGCAGAGCGGGGTCCGGCGCTCGTTGTGCTCGTCCACGTACTCGAGCCCGAACCGGGCGGGGACGGCGAAGTCGACCTGGTTGGTGGCCAGCGTGAACTCACGGCCGATCGCGCTCTTTATCTGCACGTCGATCTTGGGGCCGTAGAACGCTGCCTCGTCCTCCGCCTCGACGAACGGTACGCCCGCCTTCACGAGGACCGCGCGGACCATCTCCTCCGTCTTGTGCCACAGCTCGGGGGCGTCTACGTACTTCTTGCCCAAACCCTCGGGAGCGTGCTTGGAGAAGCGCATGACGAAGTCCGAAACGCCGAAGAGCTCGAAGTACCGCAGGTAGAGGTCGACGACCGCAAGGAACTCGTCTTCGAACTGCTCTTCGGAGCAGTAGATGTGGGCGTCGTTCATCTGCATGGAGCGCACGCGCAGCAGGCCGGTGAGGGCACCGGAGTCCTCGTAGCGGTAGCAGGTGCCGTACTCGGTAAGGCGCAGTGGCAGGTCACGGTAGCTGCGCGGCCTGGCCGCGAAGATCTTGTGGTGGAACGGGCAGTTCATGGGCTTGACGTAGTAGCTCTCGCCGTTCTCGAGCTGCATCGGAGGGAACATGTCCTCCTGGTAGTGCGCAAGGTGACCGGAGATCTCGTACAGGCTGCCTTTGGCCAGGTGAGGGCTCCTTACCCGGGAGTATCCGCCCTCGGTCTCGACCTCCTTGGCCAGGCGTTCTATCTCGTCGACCATCACCGCGCCGCGCGGGAGCCACAGCGGCAGGCCGGGTCCCACGTCCTCGTCGAGCACGAAGATGTCGAGCTCGGCGCCCAGCTTGCGGTGGTCGCGCTTCTTGGCCTCCTCGAGTTGCCACAGGTGGTGTTCCAACCCCTCCTTGGTGGCGAAGGCGACACCGTAGACACGCTGGAGCATGGGGCGGCTCTCGTCGCCGCGCCAGTACGCGCCAGCCAGGCTCATCAGCTTGAAGTAGGGCGTCACGGCGCCTGTGGAGGGAACGTGTGGGCCACGGCACAGGTCAGTGAAGCCGTCGTCCCCGCCCTGCTCGTAGAAGGTGATGGTCTCGCCCTCTGGGAGGTCCTGTATGAGCTCGACCTTGTACGGGTCGCCCTGCTTCTGGAAGCGGGCCAGTGCCTCGTCGCGCGGCAGCGCGTACTTCCGAAGGGGCAGGTCGGCAGCGATGATCTCGCGCATCCGGGTCTCGAGCTTCTCCAGGTCGTCCGGTGTCAGGCTGCGCGGCAGGTCGAAGTCGTAGTAGAAACCGTTCTCGATGACCGGCCCTATGCCCATCTTCACGGAGGCAGCGGGGTACCCCTCCCCGGTCAGCAGGTCGCGGACGGCCTGGGCCAGAACGTGCGCCAGAGTATGGCGCTGCAGGGTGATCGCGTCAGCGTCCTTCTTCGTCACGACGGCTACGTGCGCGCCGTCCGGAACCGTCGACTGGAGGTCCGAGAGCTTGTCGCCGTGGCGGACGCCCAGCGCGGCCTTCGCTAGTCCCGGGCCTATCGCAGCCGCCAGATCGGCGCCGGTGGCGCCCTCCTCCAGCTCTAGGCCCTTGCCGTCGGGTAGTACGACGCGTACCTGCATGGCGGACGAGTATAACGCCCTCCCCCTGGGTTATCCTTGGCCGTGCACCTAGTAGCGTGTGTGTGCGACGACGTCACTGCCCAGGCTGTGCGGTCGTTCCGCGACGCAACCGACCGGTTCTACCTCCACCCAGTCAAGCCCGGGTCCATGCACGACCTCATCGCGGGCCTCAAGAGCCTGGACTTCGCCGGGGCCATGGTCCTGGACGAGGCATCGCAGGTCGACGCCCAGCGCCTGGCTGATCGCGGCTCGTTGGACGCCAAGGAGCTGGGAGCCGCGGACACACTCACGGTCACGCAGGCCGGCGTTATGGCCGATCACTGCCTGGGTCGCGCTCTCGCCGCGCTTCTGGTCGCTCACCGGTGGGACGGAGCTGGCGCGCGCGTCGTCGTGCTGGGGTCCGGGGCTGCCGCGCGCTCCGCTGCTCGCGAGGCGCTGAGCATGGGGGCCAGCGCGCTCACGGTGTTGGCCACGGACCGCGTTGCCGCCGAGCGCGTCCTGCCCCACGGCACGGCCGGCACGGCGATGCTCGCCAGGTCCTTGGCCGACCCATTGGGCCGCACCATGCTGGAACAGGCCGATCTGGTCGTCCGTACCGACGCGACCACCGGCGTATCCCCCGAGATCATGGGTCCCCACCTCACGCTGGTGGACCTCGTGCCGGAGGTCGTCTCTCCCCTGCGTCGCCAGGCGATGAACGCGGGTGCACTCACCTTCAACACCCGCGACGTCGAGGCTCACCGGCTCGAGGTCGGGCTCACCCAGGTGCTAGGTGGCCCGGTCGGCATCGAACCGCTCATGACGCTGTTCCACGCCCTGTAGTGCGCGATGTCTAGGCTCGTGGCGTTCCGGAACGTAGCGGCGCGTCTCACGCCAGCCTCGCCGCGCGGGTAACACTCCCTCCCGATGCGAACTCACCGCGCCACCCTGTTGCGAAGCGCGCTCCGGACGATCGCGCTCCTGGCGCTCGTCGGGTCCGTAGCGCTGGCGCAAGGGGATCCCGAGACCTTGTTCCGCCTACCGGGTGCCACCGCGACGGTGAGCGGTGACGCCATCACGGTCAGTTACAGGGGGGCCGAGGACGTGTACGTCGCGGGACTGGGTTGGCTCTCCGGCTCAGAGGAACCGCCGCCGGTGGTCGCCGGCTCGGACGTCTTGGTCACGGGGGCGACGCTCGAGTCGCTCGGCGTAACGGCCCCGCGGCTCGAGGCGGTGCGCACATCGGGTGACGCCCAGGTCCGCATCGTCTTGGACCTCCCGGCGCTGGATCCGGCTTCGCTGGCCGGGCTCGCTGGCCGTGGATCAGTGGAAGAGGGGGAAGCGCTGGTCACGAGCCTCCCGCCGCTCGTGCTGCCTGCCGTACAACCGGAGGAGTTGGCCGGCGTCGAGTTGGGCCTGAGCTCCTCGGAGAGCGTCACCAACGTGCGCATCGTCGGGCCCGCGTTCACTTACGAGCGCTTCGTACTCTCCGATCCCACGCGCGTGGTCCTCGATGTAACACCTAGGCGCACGCTCGATCAGCCGGAGGTCACGCGCGACCTCGCCTCCGGCGTCGAGTACCGCCGCTTCAACTACACGACGGCGGGCGGCGGCTCCGTCGTTCACGTCGTTAGCATCGCGCCGCAGAGCGGCGAGTTCCGCGTCGTCGGGGAGAGCCAGGTGCCGCGCACCGTTTCCCAGCTCGCGTCCGGGGCCCTGGTCGCCCTCAACGCCGGCTACTTCGACACCGCCACGTTCGAGGCCATCGGTTACCTGCTCGTCGACCACGGTCTGCTCTCGCTGCCGAGCCGTGGCAGGGCAAGCGTCGCCTTCGGCGGCAGCAAGCCCGTCATCGACAGAGTCAGAGCCACCGTGAACGTGCACGCGGGTGGGGGACTCATCGAGGTCGGCACCATCACCAACGGGGTCGGCGTCGTCTCAACTCCCGGCGCCCTCGCGGGCCGTCCGGACATGGGCGTGCTGGTCGTCCGGGACGGAGTCGTCGTCGAGAACAAGGTCGGCCCGCGTCAGGTGCCGGCCGCGGGTGACTCCTACGCGTTGGTCTACCCGCCAACGAACCGTGAGCTCGCGCTGCTGGACACGGGCGACCGCGTGACGGTGAACGCGCGCCTCGACCCGTCGGGTTTCCAGGCCGCGCGCTACGCGGTGGAGGCCGGGCCTTTGCTCTTGAAGGACGGGATGCCGGCGTTCGAGCCGCTGCTCGAGGGCTTCGCCACCGGTCAGCGCATCCTCGACGGCTTCACCCAGCAGGCGGCGATAGGCGTGAGACCCGACGGCACCACGCTGCTGGTCGTTGCCGAGACGATGCGGGCAGAGGACCTGATCGGGCTGTTCATGGCCCTGGGAGCGTCCGATGCCATGCGTCTTGACAGCGGCAGCAGCACGACACTCGTCGTCGGCGGCGACGTCGTGAACCGCAGCTCACAGCGCCGGGTCGTGAGTGCGATCGTGTTCCTACCCAACCGCAACTGAGTACGGTCACTCGCTGGGCAAGCCCACCTCGGCTCGAGCCGCACGCCCGCACCAGGAGTTGCCGTGCTCGCCGCTATACTTCGCGCGTGACCCTTAGGTCCCCTCCCAGGCGAAGGGCCGCGCTCGTCGCGGTGTTCGCCGCAGTGCTGAGCGTGGCCTCCGCTCAGTCCCAGGTGCAGATGGAGCTGGGCATCGGAGGCAACGTCGTGGTCGGGGCATGGAACCCATTGAGGGTGGTGGCGCGCGACCTACCGGTAGGCAGCCGGCTCGAGGTCACGTTCGACCACGGGTCGTTGCGCGAGGGCCAGGTCCCGTTCGTCCTGAGCCTCCCCGTCTCCGGAGGTCCGGGCTTGTCGGTGGTCGAGCGCACCGTCTACGTCGCCCCCTTCCACTCCGTGTCCTGGGCCGTCGTCGGACAGGGTGCGATCGTCGCCAGTGGCAGCATCCCCGGGCGAGACCAGGACGAGACGCCCCTGGACGTCGTCCTCAGCCGACGGAGCGGGGTGTTCGCCGCGGCGCTACCGAACGATGCGCGAGTAGTCGACGTAGGGGCAGCGCAGCTTCCACTGGACGTCGCCGCGTACGACGGCGTGCGCAGCGTGATCGTCGACGGCAGCACAGTCGCTCCGCGCCTAGCGGCGCTGGCCGCCGCTGCGTCCGCCGGAGCCCTGGTCGTACTCAACGGCCCGTTGCCGCAGAGCCACGCCGAACTGGAGCTCCTTCTCGACTCCCACGATGGACGCCTAGGTGCGGGCAGCGTCGTGTCGCACGTCGGGTCCCCTGCCGACGTAGCGCAGCTGGTGATCACAGCGGGAACCCTTTCACGTAGAGCGCTCGTCGAGACCGCCGCCGCCACCCCGCTCGTCACCCCACCTTCACAACTGAGG
The DNA here is from genome assembly GCA_035654755.1 of Trueperaceae bacterium. Lineage (GTDB taxonomy): Bacteria > Deinococcota > Deinococci > Deinococcales > Trueperaceae > DASRWD01. The sequence continues at coordinate 1,890 of DASRWD010000225.1, read as the reverse complement.
CAGCAACTGGTGATCGTCGTCGCCATCGTGTTCTCGGTGGTCGCCGTGCTGCTCTCGCGTGTCTTCGGAGGACCTGGTTTGGTCTCCACTGCGCTGCTCGCGGTGCTCCTGTCGGTCGCCGCATGGCAGGTGGCGCGGCCGCCGTCCCCGCAGGTAGTCGGCACCAGGACCGTCGCGCTCGTGGGCGGCGAGCTAGCGCTCACCACCAGGCTCGAGGAGCACTACACGCTACCCGCCACTCAACTGAACCTGGCCGCGCACGCGCGACCGCTCGACGTGCGTCCTTACCGTGTCGACGAGTCGGGTCTCCACCTGTCGCTGGGCGGCTGGCGCTCCGTGGTGCTTGCCGGGGCGCCCGACGTAGTTGACGCTCCTCTCGTTCTCCAGGAAGGCTCCTTGCACAACCGGGGCGACGCCACGCTGAACGAGGTGCTCGTGGTGGGCCTGGGGCCTCAGGGTGACCTGACCCCCGGCGCCTCGATACGGCCACGCAGCCTCGAAGATGGCCCCGCTCCCGAGGCGTACGCTCGCCTGATCGCCGACCTGGCGCCCGGCACCGTGATCGCGCTCAGCGGCTGCGAGGCCGGCTGCACCGTCTGGCTGGCACCGGGCATCCTTGGAGACCTGGCGTTGGGAGACCTGTGAACCTGCTCGCCGACGCCGCCTCCAGGCTCTCACGACAGGACATGTTGCAGGGCATGACGGTGCTGTTGGCCGCCATGTGCCTAGTGCTCGCGCTGCGCTGGCCTTCGGGCGGTGTGCTCGTCAACGACTCGTGGTTCGTCCTCGCGTCCGTGCGCTGTGTGCTACTGGCCTTCGGGGCTCTAGCTTGGGGTACGGCGCTGGGTAGCCGACAGCGGCGCAGCGACATGGGTGAGGCCTACGTGCCGTCGCCACTCAGCCCTCCCTACGGCGAGCCGGCGTGGCACCGCGAGGTCGCCACCACACTCCTCGCTGTCGTGGCGCTAGTGGTCGTCACCGCGCCGTTCGACGTCCTCGCGCACGCTGCCACCTACCCCGGTACAAGCCTGGCGTGGTCACTCGTGGCACCGCTGTTGGCCGCGACCGGTTTCTTCGGCCTGGGTTTGGCTCTAGGCCGGCTCACCCGTGTAGCGCACCTCGTCGCCTTGCTGCCGCTCCTGGTCCCAGCCGTGCTGGCGGGGGCGGTTTGGCTGGACCTGTCGCTGGGCGTCAGGCTCGTCAACCCGTGGTTCGCGGCCGTGCAGCCGTCGCCTTGGTTCGCTGTCCTCATGTCCGCGCTCACCGTGATCGCGGTGGTGGCAGCGGTATCTCCGCGCCGGAGGGCGCCGTGATCGCCGCATCCCAACGCCGCAGGCGGGGCCGTCAGGACGCCTTCAGGCTGCATCACGAGTTGGCCTCGCGCGGTGCATGGTCCGTGCGCCTGCGCCGCGGAGCCGTCGTAGCGCTGGTGGCTTCCGTCCTCGCCCTGTTCCTGCGTGCCGGGCCGGTCCCACACCTGATCGCGTGCGCGGCCGGGTTCGCCCTGGGCCTCGCGATCCCCGTGAGGGGCGCCATGGCCCGGGCGCTCGCATCCATCCGCCGCCGCGCGGGCCTCAGCTACGAGACCGCCCTTGACGTGCTTGCAACGGACGGTTCCGACGAGTTCGGGCTGCGGGGTTCCGTCGTCGAGCGGGCCCGGTTGGCCGTTCGAGACGTCCGCCCAGAGCAGCCCTCAGCCTGGTGGTTGCCGGTCCTGGCGGTGGCGCTGGGCCTCACGCTGTTCAGTTTCGGAGGGGATCTGAACGGAGTGGGTGGTGCCGGGGGCCAGTCAGGCGCGCTAACGGGAGGGCCCACGCCGGGGCCGGAGGACACGCCAGCGGCCGCCGAACCAGAGCGCGAGGACGACGCCATCGCTCCGCCGGAGGAGGC
>DASRWD010000224.1:0-22443 GCA_035654755.1 Trueperaceae bacterium | reverse complement strand
CAGTCGCAGTATGGCCACCTGGAGCGAGTGTATTCGTCTGCGAGCGATGCGTGCCGGTCAGCGCCCACTCTGCCTCAGAACGGCGGTGTGCCGGCATCGATACAGAATGGATGAGCCGCGAACAGTTGTCTGGACTGTTCTGGCCCGAGGCGGATCAGGGCAGCGCCAGAAGGAACCTCCGGCAACTTATCAGCCGCACCAAGCAGCTCGATGCTCGAGCTAGGCAGTCATCAAGAAACCGTGGCCCGGCTAATGCCAGAACTGGCCGTGGACGAGACTCCACCTGTCGGTGCAGTGCCAGATGACAAGAGCCACCTGTTGGCTGCACTTTCGCGCCTCCTAGAGCACATCGTCGCCGAGAGGGCCTCGACGCCGTTCGGACTCGTCATCGACGACCTGCAGTGGGCAGACAACTCCACCCTCGAGCTGCTCGCCCTCTTGCTCGAGCGCGGCACTGTACGGCTGCTGGGCGCGTACCGACACGACGAGCAGACGGAGCAGCTCAAGTCCGTCCTGCGCGAGTCGCGGCGGGATGGGAGGCTCGTCGAGGTCGAGCTGCAGGGGCTGTCCGACGCGGATCTGGGCGACCTCCTCGCAGGACTGAGCGACTCGCCTGGTTCTGGCCCCTTCGGCCGGTGGCTGCGAACCTGTACCGGTGGCAATCCGATGTTCGTGTTAGAGACTCTTAGGTCCTTGCACGATGCAGGGCGACTGCCTGGAGCAAGGAGCAGTTGGCAAGAGCTGGCCGACTCCTTCGATGGCCAGGAGTTGTCACCCACTGCCGCCGTCGCCGACGTCATCAACTTGCGAGTCGGCCGACTTGGCGAGATGGCGCTTAGAACGCTGCAAGCAGCCGCCGTTGTGGCGGAGGGCATCGAGCCAAGGCTGCTGGCGCAGATCTGCGGCCTGTCGGAGTGGGCGGTCGCGGACGCACTGGCGGAGGCCGAGGCCAACGGGTTGGTTTCAGCGGACGGTTTCCGTCACGATCTGATCCGCCAGGCGGTGTACCGGGCGATTCCTGCGGGGCGCATCACCCTGCTTCATAGCCGCACCCTCGAAGCGCTGGCGTCGAGACCGGGACGCGTCAGTAGCGCGCTGTTGGCCCACCACGCGAAAGTAGCAAGGCAAGTCGAAGACGTGGTTCGGTACTCACTGGCAGCAGGGATGGAGGCGCTGGCGATCCCTGCCTACCGCGACGCCGTGACTCATTACCGCGCGGCGCTCGAGGCGGGACCGGCGCCGCAAGCCCGGGCCCTGGCCTTGGAAGGGTTGGGCGACGCACTCGTGCATCTCTACCGCGGCGAAGAGGCCATCGAGGCGTACGAACAGGCCGCGCATACGCTGTCGTCGCAGGACACACCTGGCCTGGCGCGGCTGAGGCGGAAGTCGCATCTGGCGTACGCGCGCTCGGCCCGCGATGACCTGGCGATCCAGGCACTAGTCGAAGCACGGACGCTGTTGGAGGCACACGCCGACTCAGAGTCCGACGCCTGGCGTCACGAGTGGACCGAAGCGATGTTGGCGATCGCCGGTTGGCATTACGCCTTGAACGAGCTCGAGCAGATGGCGAGTGCAGTGGAGGCGGTCGGTCCCGTGGCGGTGCGTCACGGCACCCCCAGTCAACAGAGTCGCTACTTCGGCCGCCTCGGCATGCTCCACAGCCGGCGGGAGCGTTACCGCGTCTCGGAGGCGACGCTGGAGTTCGGCAAGAAGGCCCTTGCGGTGTTGCAAGGCTCTGGAGAGCTCCAGCTGATCGCCAGCCAACGATTCTCACTGGGCTTCCTGGCGTTGTGGCGCGGCGAACTGTCGCTCGCCCGCGAGCACCTCTCGGAGGCGGCGGCGTTCGCCGCTCGCCAGGAGGAGATCACCTTGCAGATGCAGACCCACACCTACCTGGCGATCTTGTTCAGGCAAGAGGTCGACCTTGCGGAGACCCAGGCTCACACTTCGCTGGCTCTCGAACTGGCGACCCGCCACAGGAAGCTCGATTTCGAAGCGGCAGCGCTCGGGAACCTCGGTTGGCTGATGCTCAGGCGAGGGGACCTCGAAGAAGCGCTGGCGTCGTCGCGTGCAGCATTGGCGACGTGGCACTCACTGCGCACCGCTGCGTACCCGTTCTACTGGCTTGCCTGCGCCCCGTTGTTGGCCCTGGCGATGGCCAACGATGACCTCGAACTGGCCGCCGAGCAGGCGCGACTGATGCTACAGCCGTCGCAACTCCGGTTGGCAGACGACCTGGAGAGCGCGCTGAGGGAAGGCGCCGATGCGTTCAGCGCCGCAGACCATGCAACTGCGCGTGCGAGCCTGCAGAAGGCGTTGGACCTCGCCGGGCGCGATCGGCTGACGTGATCGGGCAGCGGGCCATGCCCTACAGCACCAAGGGTCCCAATATCTCCTGGCCGTACTTGGCCGCCGCGGCGCCCAGCTTCTCGAAGCTCGTCTGAGCGGGCGGCGGCAGCGTCCGGGATTGGGCCGGCTCTCCGGCCTCGACGACGAACTGCTCGAAACCGGCGGGGATGCTGAAAGCCAGTGTGCGCACGGTCTGTTCGCCTGTGACCATGTAGCCGTGCTGCGATTCCCTGGGCAGCCACACGAAGTCGCCACGCGAGGTGCCCGGTACCACCACTAGGAACGGCGCCAGAAGCGCTGGCGGGCCGACCGCCAATGGCGCTCAGCGCCGGGCGCGACGCCTATTGCCCGAAGCTCACGCTGATGGTCGCGACCTCGCCAGACCCCACGTCTACCGGGCTACCCGATATCACGAGCCCAGGCGGGACGTCGGGCGCACCCGCCGGTCGTTGCACGTACGCCTCGTACGCTCCGGCGAAGACGTCGGAGAAGACGGTCTGGCCGGCATCGTCGATCAGGTCCAGGCAAGGCTCCCCGTAGAAGCTGTCCTCCTGCATCGTGAAGCGGCCCTCGATGCAAAGTTCGAACCCTGCAAACTCAGGGGGCATGTCTTCGATGTCGACGACCAGTTCCCCACCGACGGCCGGTTGGGCCGGTGTGGTCTCCGACCCGACCTGAGCAACCATCCTGACGCCGTAGGTACTCCAGGACTCGGCGTAGAAGTAGTACTCGCCCTTGCGGAACGCGGTCGTCTCTTCCAGTACAAGCTCTTTGACCCCTCCAGCGTATAGGTAGCAATAGAACTCAACCGTGTCGAAGCAATCCTGCTCAACTGGGGACAAGCCAAAGACCACGGGCGCATCCTCCACGAAGACGTTGTAGGGATTTCCGTGCCTGACACTAGGGTTGTCGAGATCCCCCGAGTGTTGGTACTGGAAGCAAGCCAGAACGCTGACCTCGTCACCCTCTTCCGTGACCGTCACGTAACCAAGAACCTCGCCCCCGTTGCTGTGGACCCCTCTGATGACGGCCCTGAAGCCTTGCGCTGACAGGGACTCGCCGCCGTAGACGATCTCCAGGTTCGCCGTCTCGCCCTCGGAGATGGTGACGGAGCTGGGTGGTGCGAGCGGCTGAACGGTCGAGGTGCAGACTTCCAAACCGTGGGCATCAACGGTGTACTCGCCTACGGGGAGGTCGAGGAGGCTCTTGGACTCCAGGATCCCGATCACGTCGCCTGTCGGGGACGTGATGGTGGCGTGGCCGAGGTTCTCGATGCCAGTCGGCAGGCCGGAGAAGGTCACGACCAGATCTCCGGTCCTCGCAGGCGGGTCCTCGGGTTCGCCCGGGTCTTCCGGGTCCTCCGGGTCACCTGGGTCATCCGGATCGCCAGGATCGCCCGGGTCTTCAGGGTCCTCGGGATCACCCGGCTCGCCGGGGTCTTCAGGATCTCCCGGGTCCCCTGGACCATCGGTGATGAGGTCGAAGGTCGCGGTCAACTCGCGGTCAGACTCCAAGACGACCGTGCACTCGAGCCCCACGACGTCGTCACAGTCCGTCCAGCTTGCAAGCTCCGAACCCGCGGCTGGCGTAGCAGTCACGGTGTGGCTCGCACCGGTGCTGAGCTTCACATCGCAGGATTCCGTGCAGTCGTGTCCGCCGACGCTCAAGCTGCCGCTGCCAGTACCTTCGACAACGAGGCTCAGAACGTTCGAGGTTGGCTCAGGGCGCGGGCCACAGGCAAGGACTATCGCCAACATGGCCCCGATGCCCAGGCCTAGCCGCGTTGTCGCCGCCAACGGGAACGTTGGCTCGCCAGTTCCCCTCTCAGTCGTCATGCTGGCCCCCTCCCGACGCCCAATACTTGAGTGGCTACGACCGCTCAGCATGCACAGCTCACTGCGCTAGGCGCTCGCTGCGTTTCGCGCTCCCTGTGTTTGCCGTTGAGTGTAGCGGTTAGTGAGTAGTCATCACCGTGACAGCAACTAGAAGCAGCCCCGGTGACCGCGATGGTCCCCGGGGCCGCGGAAGCGTTGAAGCTTACTCGTAGACGTAGAGGGTGTAATCCCAGTAGTCGCCGTACCAGTAGGAGCCTACGAAAACCTCGTACGTGCCGGCCGGCCAGTTGAAGAGGGAGACCTCTGCGTCGTAGCCGTAGCCAGAGTCGTCGTCGCAGAAGACCCTGCCCGACTCGCGGTGAACGATGACCAGGGTCGTGTCTTCGTAGCTCTCGACCTCGATCGTCAGGCTGGGTTGGCGGGTGGACAGCCTGATCACGTGGTCGGGGCTGTGGAAGATGTAGCCCGTGCACAGGTTCCCGAACCAGTCGTAGCCGATCTCCCGGGCCGCGTCGCGCTGGCCGCCGGACAGGCCGCCCTCGACACGCGGGTTGTAGGCGGACGGGGCGTAGTTGATGTGCATCATCTGGGCGGAAGCGGTCGCGCCGATCACCAGGGCGACGATGGCGAGGGCGAGGCGGCGGAGGTGGCGCGTCGTCTTGGCGGGGGCGGGCTTGGCGGGGGAGCTGATATCGGTCATCTCGTTCTCCTTGTTGGACTGGGTGGCGAGTTCGGCGGTGGCGGCTGCGTTGCTCTGGCGTCCTGCGGTGTGGTCGAACATCTCTCTTCCTCCTTGGGTCGCCGGGTTCTCCTCGGCTGGAAAGAGTGTCGAGCGCGAATCCCGAACGTCGCCCGAACGTCCGTCTCAGACGCTTCTTTTGCCGAATCGCGAGTGGCGGGGCAGCTAGAATGCCGCATGCGACTCAAGACGCTGGGAGGTCTGAGCGTCGAAGGAAGCGCCTTCACGCGGCCGGTGCCGCTGCTGCTTCTGGCGTACGTCAGGCTCCGTGGCAATGAGTCGCGACAGCACCTGGGCAACGTGTTCTTCATCGACAAGGCCGACAGCGGTGACAGCGTCAGCGTCGCGCTCCGGCAACTGGAGCACGGTCTCGGCGACGAGGTAATCGACCGGGACTGGGACTCGGTCGCTAGCCGGATCGACTGCGATCTGCTCGAGCTGAACGAGGCGTATGCGAAAGGCGACCTCGAGGCGGTCGTCTCGGTGTACGGCGGCCCGTTCCTCGAGAACCTGGAGGCCTCCCGTTACGTCAAGAGCGAGGATTGGTCTGAGGAACTCGCTTCCTGGGTGCACAAGGAACGGCTCAAGGTCGCCAGCAAGGTCTTCGCCGCGGGCGTCCGGCTCGGGACCGCCCGCCTATCCGTTGGCAGACGGGACGAAGCCAGCCGGTACGCGGACATAGCATTGCGCGCGTTCTTCGAGCGCTTCGAGTACGACGAGTACACGGCCGAGCACAGCTCGTTCAACTCGCGGGATCTGAGGACCGCCCACGGCCTGCTAACGATGCTGGAAAGCGACTGGTTGCCCGAGTTCCTCAGGTGCGCCGCTGCGTATGAACACCTAGAGCTACCTACGTCGCTCGATGCGGTGGCCGCCCAGTTCGATAAGCCGGATGGCGCCGTGCGCGCCCCACTGGAACGGCTCGTCGGCCGCGTACGGGAGAGGGCACAGATCGATGAGGCTTTGGCCGCGGGACCGAAGGGCTTCGTCACGCTCCACGGTGCCGGTGGTTACGGCAAGACGACCCTGGCCCGCCACGTGGCATTCGAGAGGTCTCAGTCCGGCCGCTACCCGGATGGGGTCTTCTTCGTCGGCCTCGAGGACATCCGCTTCGCGAATCTGATCCCCGTTCGTCTCGCCGAGGCTTTCGGGCTCGAGCTGAGCCCAGCGTCCGATGCCCTTGACCAGGTAATCAGCCGCCTGCGGCATGCCAAGGCGCTCATCGTCCTCGACAACTTCGACCACGTCATCGACCGCGCCGACGTTCCCGATCGGTTGGTGACTTCCTGTGCCGGCGTCGACGTCATAGTCACCTCTCGGGAGCGCCTCGGCACCGAGCATGAGCGTGTCCTTCCGCTCGGCGGCCTAACGGTTCCAGAAGAGGGGGATGTCGCGGTCGAGGAGATCACCGCGTCGGACGCCGTCGAACTGTTCCTGGCTCGGAGCGCCCGCGACGCCACCGATCCTGAGCCGGACTCGGAGGTGCTGCGAGTCATCGGGTCCATCTGCCGGTCTGCCGATGGCTCGCCCCTTGTCATCGACCTCGCGGCGAGCCTCACCAAGGTGATCCCGGTAGCGGACATAGAGGCGCTGCTGGCGCGCGACAGCGCGGTCATAGAGAGCCCGCGGACCGACCTGCCGGAGCGGCACCGTAGCGTCAGGGCCGTTTGGCAGTACTCGTGGGACCTCCTCGAACCGGCGGACCGCGCGGCGCTGGCGCGGCTTGCCGCCTTCCCGGACAGCTTCGATTGGGTGGCCGCGCACTCCGTGGCGGACGTGACCGCGCAACAGCTTCAGGGTTTCGTCGACCGGAGCCAACTGCGCGTCTCGGACCAGCAACGCTTCAGCTTCCACCCACTGCTGGCCGCGTTCGTCCGCGAGGCTGCTGCGTCCGCTGACCTCGAGACGACAGCGGACCGGCACCGCGACTACTACCTGGGCCGGGCGCGCGAGCTCTCGAAGCTCTCCAGCACAACGGGCGCCCGCGCCGCCATGGCCACGTTCGACGTGGAGGCCGGCAACCTACGCGCAGCCTGGGAGAGTACGAGCGACCCGGCAACGCTCCTGGAGTTCGTGTCAGTCCTCGAGCCCTTCCAGGTACGCCGCGGCCGATGGGATGAACGGCTCCGCCTCCTGGCCAGGGCCCGCGAAGTGCTGAACGAATCCGGCAGGACCGACGACCTAGCGGCGCTACTCAACGCCACTGCGGACGTTCACCTGCAACAAGGCGAGGTGGAACTTGCCGATCGGGCGCTAAGCAAGTCCCTGGCCATGCAGGACGGCGGTCAGCGGACCGCACTCATGGCCGAGACCCTGAGTCAACGCGGCGGCGTGCACTTCATGCGCCGCGAACTGGACGAGGCCGCTGACAGCTTCGAGCGCGCGCGCGCGATCCTCGCGGAACTCGGGGACACCCAGAACGAGCTGAGCGAGGTGGGGAACCTCGCGGCCGTCCAGTACCTGAGGGGCGAGTTCGAGGAGGCCATCCGGCTATGGAAGTACGCGCTAGCGAGGCAGCGCCGAGCCAGGAACCTCGACCAGCAGGCTCAGGTCCTGAACAACCTCGGCGCTGCATTTCAGACGACCGGGAGGCTGGAGGAGGCGCTAGTCCACTTCGAGAAGGCGCACTCGCTCTTCGATGACGTCGACGACAGCATCAACCGCCTCGTAGCGAAGGGCAACATCGGCAACGTTCTGTTCCAACGCGGTGAGTTCGCAGCCTCACGGAAGCTCTACCTGGAGATCCTGAGCGAGCACCGGCGGACGGGCAACGTGGAAGCCGGCGCCCTCATCCTTAACAACCTGGCGATGATCGACGAACGAGAAGGTGATCTACCGGCGGCGCGGGCACGCTTGCGGGAGGCGCTCGCGGACCAGGAGGCGATCGACGACCGTCTCAACCGCACTGCCACCCTCCACAACCTCAGCACGGTCGAGTTGCAGCTGGGACGGCCCAAGCGGGCCCTGGCCCTGGCGATGCAGGCGGCGGAGCTCGCCGCGGAGACCTTCAACGACATCGGCAGGGCGTACGCCCTCCTGTTCCTTGGCGACGCGTTGACCGAGATGAAGCTCCTGGACCGAGCCGAGGAGGCGCTTAACGAGGCCGCTGAGCTCTTCGCAGCCGGACACGAGGTGGCAGGCATCGTTCAGGCCATGACCTCTCGCTCGCTGCATGCCCTGGCACTCGGCGACATGGACGAGGCGTTACGCCTCTCCGACGCGGCGATCAGCGAGGCCGCGCACCACGACATGCTTCCGCTGGCCGAGAGAGCCGAGCGCGCCAGGTCACGCGTCGCTGACGACGCAATGACCTGACGCGCTGGTTGTTGACTGCGATGCGGTGACGCACTGGATGTGAGACGGGAGTGAAGTTTCGGCTCTAGGGGGACCGGGCTGCCGATAAGCCTCGCTACTCCTGCTCGTCTAGCGAGTCGAGAATGGGCGGATCCTCTGCGGAAGACGCGACAGCGTTCGAGGTACTCGAGCAGAGCGTCCAGACGAGGTCGCCCGTGACGTAGGTCGTGCGCTCGAACACGTGCCCGTTGCGCCCGGTCCCGACGGCACGGAGGGTGACCGGTCCGGTGAAGATCAGGAAGGTACCGCTGTAAGTGACGCTGCCCACCTCGATGCCGCTTATGGTTACGTCCACCGTGAAGTCCGGTCCCGAGCATCTGTTCACCACCGTCAGGGTGAACATGTTGCCGGCGACCGCTTCCACCAGCTCGCACGAACAGAGCGCGATTGTGGCGAGGACCGCGGTCAGCGCTCCGAGAACCTTGCTACGCGAAAGTGAGCGCGGGCTGCGCTGCCGAGGACCAGATACTCTCGCCGGGAAGATCAAGTTCGCTGCCTGCATTGTGTGCCTCCTTCGTTCGTCCGGGAGCTCCTCCTCGGACAACAAGAGTGTTGGAGGCACAGCCCGAGCGTCGCCCGAACGTCGAAGGTTGGTTGGCATGAGCCGTCGTCCGACACGGGACTAACGGAGGCAGCACCAGATGACTCGTTCCTACTGCACGCGTGGCCGACCTACCGGTGCTCGGCCACGAGCTCCATGGCCCGCGCCACGGTCGCGCCAGTGACGCCGCGCGCGATCGCGTCAGCCAGAACGGGTCGTGAACGGGGAGGCATGGCTAGGAGTTCGCTCATCCATCTCCTGGTACCTGGGGAGGTAGCAGAGTGGCGGTGGATCAAGGCCGCGATCTCCACCGCTTCGGACCCACTGCCAACCTCGAACTCCACCCAAGCCAAGCCAGCAAGCGCGTCGAGGGCGCCGCTGATGCCCCGGCTCTTCGATGCCAGTTCGAGCGCATCGCTGAACTGGGTCCTGGCGGATTCCACCGATCCACACTTGAGCTCGAGGCGACCGAGTTGGTACTTGGCGTTCACGACGAGTGACTCGCGACCCTGGTGGTGAGCCTCCCGGACGGCGACCTCGAAGTGCTGCCGCGCGAGCCGCACCGAACCGAGCTCCAGGTGCAGCACGCCCAGGTTGACGTGAAGACTCGGCAACACGGCGGTGTGACCGACGTTGTTCGCGAGCCGGAGGCCCTTCTCGAGGGCGTCGAGCGCGTCCGCCTGGCGGTTCAGCAGCCGCAGTAGGTTGCCGAGGTTGTTGTAGCAGGCGACCGCACCTGCATCGTCACCGATGCCTTCGAGGATCGCCAGTTGGCGAAGCGTGTACCGCAAAGCACCGCGACGATCACCAAGCATCTGCGTAGCAACGGCGAGGTTGCCGGTCAGCTTCGCTATCTCCCGCTTGCTCGCGGGCGTTGTGGACCTCGACGCCCGCGCCGATCCCAGCGCCTCGGTGAACAGGGCGGCGGCATCGGCGTACCTTCCCTCGTGCAGCGCTACATACGCCCTCGTCTGCACCGCGGTGCGGAAAGCTGGGGTCGAGCGGTGATCATCAAGCAGTTCCGTGGCCTGCACCGCCGTCGCATCGGCCTCGTCCGCCCGGCTCAACCGGCCGAGATGCCAGGCACGCTGCGCCATCACCGACCCGAGCAGGAGTCGTTGGCCGCGGGCGGTCTTCAAGATGGCTGACGTCTGTTGGAACGCCTGCGCCGCCAGCTCGTACCATCCCCTGTCATCGCAAAGCTCTGACACCCGCCCGATCCAACGGAGGACCTCGTCGGTCGCCGGCCGAAGCTCTGCGCCGAGAGGCGAAGCTGCCTGCCTCGCTGTCCACGTCAGCGCGCCCACCAGGTCTTGCGTGCTGCCCGCAAGTGCGTCGACCGCCGCCTTACGATCACGACTGCCCGACTCGTAGGCTGCGTCTACCAAGCCAAGGAAGTAGTCCGCGTGGCGCTTCTCGAGGTCAGCCCGTTCGTCGGGCGCCTGGGCAAGGCGCTCGGCGGCGAAGCTGCGCAGTAACGGGTGCAGCGAGAAGGCTTCGTCTGGCCCCGACCCGCCTGGCCCCGACCCGTCCGGCACCGACCTGACGAGCGACCTGTCGATCAGCGCTGCCAAGCGCGGCATCTCGACACCCGCCACGGACTTGGCTGCTGCCCTGCCGAACGACGAGCGGAACACAGCGAGCGAGCGCCAATCACGCCGCTCTCGCTCGGGCAGGCGCCGCCACGAAGCGTCGATGCTCGCGCGCATGCTGGAGTGGCGCCCCGCTGGACCGCGCTGGTCACCACTCAACAGGTCCAAACCTTCTTCGATCTGATCGGCGATGGCACCGAAGGGCAGCGCGCGTGCCCAAGCGGCTGCTAGTTCGATCGCGAGAGGCAGCCCGGCGACGAGCCGGCAGACCCTCGCCGCTCCACGAACCTCCGCCTCCTCGAGCACGAGTCCGGGGCGCACGCGCCAAACGCGGGACAAGAACAGCCTCACGGAATCGCTCGCCAGCACAGCCTCTGACGATGCGCGGTGGTCCGGCAAGCTAAGGCCTTCCAACGGCAACACCCACTCGTCCGTGACCTCCAGGCGTTCACGGGTCGTCGTGAGGACGACGAGATTGGGGCACCTTCGCAGTAGCTCCACCAGCTCTCCAGAGTGAGCGCGGAACTCGTCGAGGTCGTCGAGGACCAGCAACAGGCGCTTGTCACCGATGGTCACCGCGGGGTCGGCCGAGTCGTCGCCTGTGACGGCCAGCGCCGGTTCGTCGCGCAACACGGCCAGCAAGCCTGCCGAGTTGGGGGCCGCCGCAAGCTCTACGTATACATGTCCGTCTTCGAACGTTGGCGCCGCGTCGATCGCGGCTTGCCTCGCGAGTGCGGACTTCCCCACGCCACCGGGCCCCGTGATCGAGAGCATCCGACACTCTGGCAGCGCCAGCGATCGCCGGATATGGCCCAGCTCGGCCCCGCGTCCGACCAAACCGGCTGGCTCCGGTGGCTGTACATCGAGATCACGTGCGTTCGCGAGGGGCTGGCTACCGGTATAGCGGTCCACGAACCTCGAAGCGTCCGGCGGCTCGCCGCTTCGTATCGACCGCGCAAGTGACTCGGTCGCGTTCGCCGGGGTCAGCTCGAACTCCCTCGCCAACCGCTCCGCGAAGCGGTCGTAGGCGACCAGCGCCCGCGCCCGGTCGCCCTGGGCAAGGCAGGCGCCCATGTAGGCCCTGACCGCTGCCTCGTCGAGGTCGTCCGCCTCGACGAGGTGTGCGTAGACGTGCGCCGCCTTGGCGTGCTCGCCGACGTCCTGCAACGATGCCGCTTGGTCGGTGAACGCCCGCCTGAGCGTCTCCGCGATGGCAGATCGCTGCCGTTCGGCCCAGGTCGAGTAGGCGGGCAGCGCTTCGAGGTCGAGATCCGAGAGGAACTCGCCCCCGTGCAGCCGCAACGCGTCGGCCCACCTGCCGGAGGCGATCGCCGCGCGCAGGTCGGCAAGGTCGGTGGGCGTTCGCCACCGCAGCCTCTCGCCGCTCGGTCCCGCTGCTCTCTCCAGGCCACCGCTCCACTCCCACGCGCCGACGCGCTTGATCAGCTGTCTGAGGTTGTGACGAGCGCTGGTGACATCGTGCTCGGGCCAGAACAACCGGGCCAAGCGGGCACGTTCCACCCACTCACCGTCATGGGCGAGGTAGGCGAGAAGCAGGTAGCGCTTGTCGGTCCTGAAGGCATGAACGTCGGCGCCAACGACGACTTCCGGCCGTCCCAGCAACCTGACGTAAAGGGCTGGCCCCGACATGGCCAAGTCTAGACGCGAGGGCTGGAGGCGAAGGCAACCGGTGGCTCGGCCACACCGCGAGCCACTCCACGAGCCGCCCCATGACACGCCACACCGTCTAGCCTTCGCCGACGAGGAGCAGTCTGACGCCTCATCGCGGGTCCGGGCGCGATCCGCGAAGCGAGCGGGAGGAACCGATGCTCAAGGTGTTGCGTGCGGTGGTTATCGTCTTCATCCTGACGAGTTGTGGTGGCGGTGGCGGCGTCGTGACCCTGGTCCTGGACCCGCAGACATCCAACCTGCTCGTGGGCGAGACTGCTCGATTCACGGCGACCGTCATCGGCACTGCCAACGTCTCCGTGACCTGGGAAGCGACCGGTGGAGAGTTGCTCTCCAAAGGGGGCGGCGCAACGTTCGTCGCCACCCAATCCGGCACTTTCGAGGTCACGGTCACGAGTCAGGCCAGGCCGGACCTGATCGCGGTAGCCACCGTCCAGGTAGCACCGCGCCCCGGCAAGGCACACGTGCGCTTCGTGTCGGACGGTTCCCTCGTGCTCGCGGGCGAGGGCGAGACGGCCTCCTTGGCGGTTCAAGTCATCGCCTCGGACGGAACCATAGTCGAGGGCGGGCAGGTGACGTGGTCGAGCTCGGACCCTGCTGTCGCGACCGTGGCGGCCGCCGGCGACCGGGGCGCGACCGTCACTACGGAGACGTCCGATACGTCCCAGGCACAGATAACCGCGACCTACGACGACCTGTCGGCTACCGCCTCGGTGCTCATCACGAAGCCCAGCGCCGGCACCGTCCTGCTAGACAGCAGTGACGTGCTGGCCAAGGCCGGCGACGAGCTGACACTGAGGCGCACTCCGACTACCGAGCTGCTGACTGCCGGGCAACGCTTGGCCACCGGCAGCAGGGCCGGGGTGCTGGTGGAGGTCGCAGGCGTCGTCGTCGGGACCGAGGAGGTAACGGTCACGACGCTGCCCACCAGCCTCGACGAGGCGTTCGACGAGTTCAGTTTCAGCGGAGAGGTAGCGCCGCTCGAGGTCACGGTGCAGATGGTCGACGGCGATCACGCCATCGTGACCTGGCCGGAGAAGCATGGTGCCGACCTGGAAGCGACGGTCCTGGACGACGTCACCTGCACCGCCGGCGGCTCGGCCGCTCCGGTGGACCTTACCGGCAGCGAGATCACCCTCTCAGCCAGCATCTACGGCGAGTTCGCGTTCAGCGTCTTCCTCGGCGACGACCACTTCCTGAGTCGCTTCGGGGCCACGGTCCAGGCCTCGGCCAGCTCGGGTAGCGTCTCGCTAACCGGTCCGGTGAACGGCGCGACGTGCTCGCTCGAGCTGCCGAGGATAGGGCTAGAACCGCTCTCGGCCGGTGTGATCACGTTGTGGACCGGGTTCGTCCCGATCCTCGGGGTCGAGGTGAGCGCTTCCGGGGCGGCGTCGAGCTTCTCGCTCGGCGGTCCCCACGGTGGCCTGGGCGCGAAGCTGGAGGCAGGGATCGAGTACACCGACGGATCCGGTTGGACCCCTCTGCTCCATGCAGACTTCAACGGCGACTTCGCTCCGTTCGCCGCCTCTGCCGCGGTAGATGGACCTTTGTCCGTGAGCATCGCGCCGTTCGGTCAGGTGGACGTCGGTCTCAGCCTTGACCTCGGCGTCGACGACCTCGCGGTGCCGCTCATCGACGCTCGCTTCGTGGAACTTCAGGGACTCGGTTACCTCGACCTGGTAGTGCCGAGCCCCGCCGACCCGGCACACCCGGGCTTCACGGGCCCAGAGTGGACCCTGGGCGTCGGAGCGCGTGGAGCGCTGAAGGCAGAGTTCCAGGGAGTCCTGCCCGACCTGCTGGAGTTCATCGGCATAGACGTCAACTTCGCGGGCGAGTACGAGCTGTTCGACGAAAGAGTCGAGCTGCTCGACGAACCGTCACTCACGTTCCTCGCTACCCCCGCAGCGGTCGAGATACCGGAGGGTGGCACCGCGCCGGTGACGCTGTCGGCGTTCACCAGTGGCGACGAGGACGGCACGGTGTCGTTCTGGGCCAGCAAGGATGGCGCCAGCGGCCTGACGTTCCTCACCAGCGCTCCTCTGGAGGCAGGCGAGGCGACCACGACCTGGCACGTGCAGGAAGAGGGAGAGTACCAGCTGTACTCCAGGGTGAGCACCGACGACTTCAGCTTGGTGGTGCCTTACGCGGCCAGCAACACGGCCAGCGTCAGCGCCACCGCGGAGGACGAGGAGCCTGAGGACAGGGGACCGTTAGGCAACGAGGGTCCGTGGCGCGGCTACTACGACCACTTCTCGCTCGGAGCGTGCTACGGCACCGGCTACGCGATGACCATCGATCTCTTCGAGGAGCCCGACGGTTCGCTGACGGGTACGTACGTCGGGCACTACTGTGCGGCCGACTGTCACGACCAAGGGGAGTATCCGACGGGACCTATCGCGGGAACGCTCAGCGGTCAGAGAAGCGGAGAGTCCGTGACGTTCACCCTCTCGGCGCCGGTCGGCGGCGTCTTCGAGGGAGAGCGCTTCGTGCCCACGGCTCCGCCGGGTTCGGCCTCGCTCCCGGTCATCGACGGCTTCGCGGAGGGCGTCTCACCGTGCGAGGACGAGTACGGCTCGATCAACAGTGGCTTCTTCACCTTCGTGGGGACCGAGAGCATCTGGTTCTAGGGCTGTTGCGGTGGCCTCAGTCTCGCGAGCGTGGCTACAGAACGGTCCACTCGGACCGAACGTGGGCCACATGGACCGAAACCGCGTCACCGAAGCGCGGCGGCGAGCCAACGGGCTCGCCGCCGCAAACACTCGACCATTTGTAGCTCAGTAGAACCGCAGCTTGTTGAACTCCAGCTCGACCTCGGAGTTGTCCTCGACCTCGAGCTCCAGGCGGACGCCTTCCCTCTCGTACTCGGCCTCCATCTCGTCGTCATCGCCGTCGTCGATCTCTACTTGGGTCCAGCCGAGGTCCTGTAGCTGGCCGTCGTAGTAGTCGAAGACGTCCTGAACGCTGGTAGACGGATGGTCGAAGTTGAAGTCCCACTCCACGTCGACCACGTTGGCGCCGCCGTAGATGGGTACGTCCAGGCCGCCGAACTCGGTCAGCGAGAAGCCCGCCGGGAACGGCCCCGTGAAGTCGTCGATGTCCATGTCGACTTCCACGTTGCCGTCGTCGATGGACACCTCGATCTCTACGTCCACGCCCGTGGCCGCGTTGCTGTAATCGGCCTCGATCTCGTCGCCTTCCGTCTCGATGTCGGTCTGCGTGAAGCCGGCAGAGATAAGGGCGGCATCGTAGTAGTCGAACACGGCCTGGAACTCCGTGGTGTCGTAGTCGATCTCGATGTCCCACTCGACGTCGGCGATGTCCTCGCCCGGCATGAAGGAGAAGTCGAAGTCGTCACTCATGGCAAGGACCTGGGCAGCCGTGGGCCGGTTGCCACCAGGGTCGGGGTCGTTCGGCCCGCCCGGGTCGTTGGGATCGTTCACCGAGGTGGCGCATGCTGTCAACGACGCAGCAAGGGTTATGAGCAGTACGTACACGAGTCTTCTCAAGACGTTCCTCCTTATAGCTATGGCGCACGGTTCCCGTCCCGCACGTCCACGTACAAAGACGAACCTACTAGGCTAGGATTAGTTCGCTGCCAGCGTTCTCTAATGTGATGCTCGGTCTGCAGGCTGGCGCGTCGAGTAGGAGCCGCTTAGTTCGCCGATACGGGCAGCCTGGCGAGCGTGAGGGGCCGAACCGTCAGTTCTCTGGGGGCATGAGTTCCTGTTCGGCTTCGTTGACACCTGGTTCTCGAGGGTACATACTCTCTCACCTACCCGTACGAGCGGTCCGCAGCCGCGCCATCTTGACGGAGCTACCCCATTGGCTGGGACGTGGCGCGTCACGTTGCTCCGTTAAGGGGCCGGGTCGGTATCGCGCTCATGTCCCAATGGGCCGACGAGGCGACCCGCCTCGTTGAGGAACGTGGAGTGGGTGCCATGCGAGACCCGCCAACCCCTCGGCCAGTTCGTGCGACCAGCGCCATCCTCGTCGCGGTGATCCTCACCGGCTGCAATGCACCCGGCCCGCCTGCCGCGCCAACCGACATCGCGGACTACGTGATGGTCAGGGACAACCCTGCCGTCGTTCTCAGCGATGGGTCTACCTTCCTGCTGGAGAACACTGATGACCTCCAGGCCGTGATAGATCAGTTCCCCGTACCACCTTCAAGCACGATGCAGGCCGGCATCGCCCCGGCCCAGCTCCCCGGCAGCGTGGACCTCCGCGCCAACCAGACGCCCATCAAGAACCAGGGCGGCCGCAACACCTGCGTAGCGTTCGCTACGGTCGCCGGCATAGAAGCGGCGTATCTCCGACTAGAGTCCATGACCCTCGACCTCTCGGAGCAGTACGCGAACCACATTCAGAAGGCGACCGCGCTACCTGTGGCCATGGTGGAGCTGCCGCGAAGGGAGACGCAGCTGGGTGCCTGGGGAGGCAGCGGGGTGAGCTACCAGTTGGGTTGGCTGTTCAGGCTCAAGTTCGGTTTACCTCTGGACAACGAACTCGCGTACGTGTCGACAGGGAACTACGAGGACACCGACCAGGACGGCGATGTCCCGCGTCTGTTGTGGAGCGACACGACCTACTCTCAGCGTTTGGTGGACCAGTGGAACCTCGAAGACGACGAGGTCACCTACAACATCCCCGCGCCGACGCCCCTCACGAACCTACCTAGGAACGTACTCGAGAACGCGATCTACGGTGTCTCGTCGGTGGCGCCGGTGTCACCGATCAACCTGATCAACATCAAGCAGGCTTTGGCGGACGGCCGCGAGGTCGTGTTCACCGTCGACCTCACGAAGCCAGCCGAGGGCGAGAACGAGTTCCAGGCGGGCGTTTGGGTACCCACGTCTGACCCGTGGGGCTCACACGCCATGGTGATCGTCGGCTACGACGACGCCACAAGCAGCTTCATGGTCAAGAACTCGTGGGGTCTGGAGGCTGGCACCGGCAGGGGGCAGCCGGCCGCCGCAGACCTCGATGCGGACGGCTTCATAAGCATGAGTTACGACTGGGTACCCAAGATCAGGGAGGCGCTCGTCGTACTGGACGTACGCGACGCAGCTACCTGGACGAACTCACAACCCGTCCTCGGTGATTGGAGCACCACGGCCGACTTCACCCATCTGGCGCGTATGGACGGCCGGCTAGCCATCTACCATATCCCCGGTGCGTTCCCGGCCAGTGCGCTGTCGGGAGCGACGGACAGCCGTTTCGGCACGTACTACGACGGATCCGAGGAGTTCCGCGTGAACGGCCATCTTGGGGGCACCGAACTGACCCACCTGCAGGCCAACTTCGTCCGTCCAGGCGGCGCGCCGGAGACGTACGACTTCGATGACGGATTGCGGGAGATCGACGCCTTCCTGCTGGGAGACAGCGGACTGATGGCTGGTAACGCCACGACCGCTGGGGCGACCGTGGCCTTCTACGCCTCGCTCGACGGACGGATATCCGGTGTCTCCGCCGACACCACGGGTCCCGTCGACGAGAACGACTACCTGGGATCGTGGCGGTTCGTCGATGGTGACAGTGAATCTACGCTTCGGCTGGGAGACGTGAGCCCGTCCGGGACGATCCTAGGGAGGCTCGAGAACGGCTCGACCGCCATCACAGGCATTACCGCCGAGTTGGACGCGTCCGACCCATGTCAGGTGACGATCGAGATCCCTCACGCCGGCGGAGCCAGAACCTACCTCGGACGGATGTTCTGCGTCCCCACTACCTTGGAAGAGCGGAACGTCATCGCCGGCAGTTCTTCAGCCGCAGGCGGAGCCACGCAGGATCGCGGTTTCCTGGCCATAAGGACGGGATCGGCCGTAACGGTGGAGATCACCTCCCCAACGGAAGGCGCCTCTTTCCCGCGCGGCAGCACGAACGTTCCGCTAGAGGTAGAGGCATTCGGTGCGGACGAGGTCGTGTGGACCAGCGACTTGGACGGCATGATCGGGGCAGGAACCACAACTGCGGTCAACGACCTGTCCTACGGCTCACACGTGATAACGGCCACTGCCACCGCTGCGGATGGCGGTACGGCGTCCGACTCGGTATCAATCACCATCACCAACGACGCGCCCTCCGTCGAGATCGTCGAGCCATCAGGTGCCGGCTCCTACTGCGTGGACGAGAACATCACCTTCTCCGCGACGGTGACCGACCTCAACGAGGTGCCCACATTCACTTTGAGTGACGACGACGTGGAGTGGCGAGTAGCCGGCGGTGCGGTGATCGGCCTCGGCAAGTCACGCGTGCACTCGTTCGACGCCGCGGGCGGCTACAACGTGGTGGTGCGCGCGACCGACTCCCAGGGCGCGTTCGACGAGGACTCGGTGAACCTGTCGGTGGAGGACTGCCCCGAGAACCAGCCGCCCACTGTCAGCATCACCCTGCCGGCGGCTGACACAGATACGGACGACCCGGACTTCGAGTTCGACGGCTTCGACGACGGGCGTGAGCAGTGGTTCAAAGACGTGGACCTGGCCGGCGTCGCAAACGACCCGGAGGACGGCGCGCTGGCTGGGGCATCCCTCGCGTGGATAACCGACAGGTCGGATCTGCAGACGGCTGCTCTGGGCACTGGCACGTCACTTACCGTCCGACTCTACGCGGACTCTTGCACCGGCGAGTGGCACCAGGTATCACTCACCGCCACCGACTCGGATGGTGCCGCGCGCACCGTAGTGCGCAGGATCTTCATCTGGACCCTCTGCTGAGATCCGCTGGCACAGTTGCGCCATGGTGGGGCCCCCTCGGGGTCCCACCGATCTATAGACACGAAGTTCCTGGGAGCCCACTTAGTACGCGCCCTACCCGCCCAGTCCCGCTACGCTCGCCCCTCCAAGCGGTTAAGGTCTGGCGATGAACGAGATAGTCAGGCGGGTACTGACGGCACGGGTGTACGACGTCGCGATCGAGTCGCCCCTCGACCCCTTGCCCCGGCTATCCGAGCGCCTCGGTCGCAGCGTCACGCTCAAGCGCGAGGACCTGCAGAGCGTGCACTCGTTCAAGCTGCGGGGCGCCTACAACAAGCTCGCGCACCTGCCCAAGGAGAGACTGGCCGCAGGGGTCATCTGCGCCTCGGCCGGCAATCATGCCCAGGGTGTCGCGATGGCCGCCGCCCGCTTGGGCGTGCGGGCCATCATCGTCATGCCAGTAACCACCCCGCCCATCAAGGTTCAAGCCGTGCAGCGGCTGGGGGGCGAGGTCGTGACCGTGGGCGAAGGCTTCGACGAGGCCCACGGCCACGCACGGCGCCTGGAGGCTGAGACGGGGGCCACGTTCGTCCATCCCTTCGACGACGAGGACGTGATCGCAGGTCAGGGGACCATCGGGCTCGAGGTGCTGCGCCAGCACCCGGACCCGCTCGAGGCACTGTTCGTCCCCGTAGGCGGAGGCGGCCTGGCGGCCGGCATCGCCAGCGTGGTGCGCGCCCTCAGGCCCGAGGTGAAGCTCGTCGGCGTGGAGCCGAACGACGCCGCCTCCATGAAGGCTGCCTTCGAGAACGGTGGTCCCGTCACGCTTCCAGAGGTCGGGCTCTTCGCCGACGGCGTGTCGGTGAAGCGTGCGGGCGACCTCACGTATCGCCTATGCCGCGACGCCCTCGACGAGATCATCACGGTCGACACCGACGCGATCTGCGCTGCCATCAAGGACGTCTACGAGAACTGCCGCGCGATCGCCGAACCGGCCGGCGCGCTGGCGCTGGCGGGGCTCAAGGCCTACGCGGCTCGCGGACCCGAGGGAACCGAAGGGGGAGGCGCGGGCGCTTTGATGGCCATCCATTCGGGTGCGAACCTCAACTTCGACATGTTCCGGCATGTGGCAGAGCGGGCGGAGCTGGGCGAGGGTCACGAGGCGCTGCTAGCCGTGGGCATGCCGGAGCGGCCAGGCAGCTACCGGCGTTTCATCCGGTGCCTGAACGGGCGCATGATCACGGCTTTCAACTACCGTTACGCGGACCCTGAGATGGCGCAGATCTTCGTTGGTGTCTCGCTGCGGGAGGGGCCATGGGAGAAGCGCGAGCTGATACAGCGCCTGACCAGCGACGGCTTCAGCGTCACGGACCTGAGCGACAACGAGACCGCCAAGACCCACGTCCGGTACCTGACGGGCGGCCACTCGGCCGGGCTGAAGGACGAGCTGATCTTCCGGTTCCACTTCCCCGAGCGTCCCGGGGCGCTGCTGAGGTTCCTCGAGAGCCTCCACCCCGACTGGAACATCACGCTCTTCCACTACCGCCATCACGGCGCCGACTACGGTCGCGTGCTGGCGGGCATCGAGGCGCCGCCCTCCGAGCGGACGGCCGTCGTGAACGTCCTGGACGAGCTCGGCTACCCGTACGTTGACGTATCGGATGATGTCGCGGTCAGGCTCTTCCTGCGCGAGGGCTGAACCCGGGCGCTAACCGCTGACGGCGGATGCGAGCGAGCCGAGCACTGAGCCAAGCACCTCGATAGACCGCAGATACTCGTCCAACGAAAGGCGCTCATGCGGCGTGTGGTCGAGACTGGCGTCGCCCGGCCCGTAGGCCACCGTCGGCACCCGCCAGTGCGGGGCCACCACGTTCATGTCCGAGGTTCCGGTCTTGAGGACCGGCCGGGCCGCCCCGCCTGCTGCCCGTATCCCGGCTCGGAACGCTCGCGCAAGCGGCGAACGGTTGTCCGCCCGAACCGGCTCCTCGGCCGACGTCTGGGTGAGCTCGATGCCGGGTCCAAACGTGAGCTCTGAGACGCTCCTCGCCAGGCGCGCTGATTCCCACCGCGGTGGCAGCCGGAACACCACCTCGCCATGGCATCGGTCGACGAGCCCATCGTCTTCAGAGGAGAGACGTCGGAGTGTCACCTGCAGCCTGTCGAACGCGCTCTCTACGCCCTGGTTGTCGCGCTCCACCCATCGGCGCACCGCGGCGTAAGCGTCTACCAACATCTCGGCTGCGCTCGGCTCGTCACGAGCCCCGTGGGCACTCTCGCGACGGGCATCCAGTCGGACGGCCAACCGACCTTTATATCCAAGCGTGTACCGGTCCCACCCGCTCGGCTCTCCGATGATGACCAGGTCTGGTGCTGGCAGCGTGGCGAGCACGTGGCGGCAGCCGCGACTGGACGGGACCTCTTCCTCCACCGCGCCGATGACGTGAAGCGTCAAAGCCGCCAGCGCCCGGCCGTGAAGACGCGACGCTGCAGCGATGGCCGCGCATAGGCTGCCTTTGGCGTCCACGCTTCCGCGGCCGTACAGGACGCCACCCTCGACCCGCACGGGGATCTCGCCCGGCACCGTGTCCATGTGGCCGAGGAATGCCACCTTCAATGGGCCGGTCCCCCACGCCCCGACCGCGTTCCCTGACTCGTCGACGTGGGCCTCGGCACCACCTGCGCTCATGGCCTCGACGAGGATCTGCGTTACGGCTGCCTCGTGCCCCGAAGGGCTGGGGCACGACACGGCCCGGGTTACGAGGTCGATGGCTGTTCGGTCGTCGAGGGCGTTGCCGGTGCGAATGACGGGTGCCGCGGCAGCGTCGGCTACGGGAGGCAACATCCTCAGCGCCCCGCGCGACCGAGCACCGCGGCGAAGCGGTCTACGGCCGCGTCCACCTGGTCGCTTGTGATCACCAACGGCGGCAGAAAACGGATGACCGTCGGCCCCGCGGCCACTGTCAGCAGCCCCGTCTCGCGAAGGCCGGCGATGACGGGCGCTACGCGTTCGCGCAGCTCTACGCCCACCATCAGCCCCGCGCCGCGTACGGCCCGGATCCTGTCGCTGGGTATGGCGCCCAGCCCGGCTCGTAGCCTCTCTCCCATCTCGTTGGCATGGCGAAGCAGGTCCCGGTCCCTGATCTCGTCCAGCACAGCAAGGCCGGCTGCGCAGGCGAGCGGGTTGCCCCCGAACGTCGATCCGTGTCCGCCCCGCGGCATCGACCTCGCGACCTCTTCGGTGAACAGCGTCGCGCCTATCGGTACACCTCCGGCCAAGCCTTTCGCGAGGGTCACGACGTCGGCCGCGACATCGTAGGAGTGAGCCGCCAGGAACGCGCCGGTGCGGCCCACGCCGGTCTGGACCTCGTCGAACACCAACAGCGCTCCGCGCTCGCGGGTCAGCCGGCGGGCGGCCTGGAGGTAGGCCCGGCTGGCGACGTGCACGCCGCCCTCGCCCTGGATGGGCTCGAGGATCACCGCCGCGGTGTGGCCATCCACGGCCGCGTCAAGTGCCGCAACGTCGTCGAACGCCACGAACGTCACGTTCGCGTCCAACGGCTCGAACGCTCGGCGGTAAGCCGGGTTCGCGGTCAGGGCGAGCGAACCCAAGGTGCGCCCTGCGAAACCACGGTGTGCCGCAACCAGCTTG
>DASRWD010000223.1:0-8450 GCA_035654755.1 Trueperaceae bacterium | reverse complement strand
TCAAGCTGAGCGCAGTAGAGGCCGCGTTCCTGGCACCGGGCGAGGACCACGCCGGCGCAGCCGTGGCCATCCGGCTCCTGGCCAAGGGGGCCACGCTCGTGGTGGTCAGCCGCGGAGCGACCGGCGCCGATGCACATACGGAAGAGGACGTGTTCACGGCGTCGGCACCCGTCGTTCGTGCCGTGGACACGACCGGCGCGGGCGACGCGCTCTGTGGAGCCGTGTTGGCCGCCACGCTGGAAGATCCAAGCGTCTGGTCCGACCCCGGGAGAGCACAGCGCGCGCTCACGCGGGCGTGCGCGTACGCCGCTTTGTCCACGACCGCACGCGGGGCGATCCCGTCTTACGTGTCGGCGGCCGACTTCGATTCCTTCGAGGCGTCTCTACCCACCCGCGAGCACCCACGACGGATGTAGTGTCGAGCATGCAGAACATCGACGTAAGTGCGGCCGTGGTCCGGATAGAGGGCCACGTGCGAAGGACTCCCCTCCTACCTGTTTCGCACCCGGACCTAAGCGGTCTTGACGTCTACGTCAAGCCCGAGTCGCTACAGAAGACGGGCTCCTTCAAGGTGCGGGGCGCCACGAACTTCATCGCCAAGCTGCCCGAGGAGAAACGGCGCCTGGGAGTCGTCGCTCACTCGAGCGGCAACCACGCTCAGGGTGTGGCCGCTGCCGCCAGGGCCTTTGGCGTACAGGCGACCGTCGTGATCCCCGAGGGCGCTCCGGCGGTGAAGGTGAGAGGGACCGAGGAACTGGGAGCCCGGGTCGTCCGCAGTGCGCAGACGGCGGAAGCGCGCGACGCGGCCATGGACGTCATCGCCTCGGAGACCGGAGCGACCCGCCTGGTGCCGTTCGACGACGCCGACGTGATCGAGGGGCAGGGGACTGTCGGCTGGGAGATCGCCGAGGACCTCTCCCAGGTCGCCAACGTGCTCGTGCCCATAGGTGGCGGCGGCCTGGCGTCCGGAGTGTGCCTCGCCCTTGCGCAGCTGGCGCCGAACGCGCAGGTCATAGGCGTCGAGCCGGCCCTCGCCGCGGACGCCCAGGAGTCGCTGCGGGCCGGGAAACGTGTGACGTGGCCTGCGGAGCGGACCAACGCGACGATCGCCGACGGCGTTCGGTCACAGGTGATCGGCGAGCTCAACTTCGCCGTTCTGTCGCGGCACCTGGCAGGCGTCGTAACTGTCGACGAGGAGTCGATCAAGGAGGCCGTCCGGTTCTACGCCGCGAAGGCGAAGCTGGTCGTGGAGCCTACCGGAGCGCTCTCGCTCGCAGCCCTGTTGCGCTTGGCGCGCGCTGGCGGGGCCGACGGAGTGACGCTCGCGGCCGGTCCCACGGCGGTGATCGCCTCGGGCGGCAACGTGGAGCACAGCCTGCTGTGCGAGTTGCTACTCGCCGGCTGACAACAGGCCTGTCGGTGAAGCTCTTCCTGACCGGGACCGCCCGCCCCGGTATCCTTGCCCCGTGAGCCCGCTTGTCGCGCTCGTCCTCATCGGATTCCTGTTCGTCATCGCCCTCTGCCTGACGGTGTGGGCCGCGCTGTCCTGGGTCTCGAACCCGCCACGCTCACGGGAGGACACCAGGACCAAGTACGTGCCCCTGACGAGGGGCGTGCCGCCCGGCCCGGTATGGAGGGCAGGCACGTCCTCGGCACCGTCCGTCGCAGCCAGCGAACCGAGCGTCCACAGGTCCGCCGGCTCGACATCGGAGCCAGAGGAGGACAGGGTCACCGTACGCGAGCGGCGCAACGACGAGTTCCGAGGAGCGAACGCCACAGTCACGCAACGCCCGAACCTCGACGACGCCTTCGACCGCTTCCTCGATCAGGAACGCAAGGGCCGCAGCTGAACCGGACGAAGCCAACGGAACGACAACGAGAAAGCCCCGACGCTCTCGCCGGGGCCCTTGGTCGCAACTACTCGCCTGACGTTGGCTAGGTGCTGGTGGCCATGCGGCCGCCCTCGAGCTCCTTGAGCCGCCTGTAGGCAGCCTCGGCCCGGCCGCGGAGCTGGCTGTTATCGGACTTGCCGGCCATCATCATGTGCATGTTGATGTGCTGGTCGACGTCACCGAAGATCGAGTTGAGCACCTCGACCTCGTGACCCGGCCGTAGGGTCGAGTCGCCCCTGAACATGTGGGTGTACGTGTGCTCGAAATCAGAGACGTCCATCTGTCCACCGAGGTAGCGCTCGAGCAGCTGGAGGTACGGCTTGAGGTCGGACCGCGCGTCCTGCGGCGAGGTAGCCACCGCGGCCCCAGCGGGGAGCGTGCCGAAGCCTTCGTCGAGCGCGTCCGGCGTGATCTCCCAGTTGTCGCGGTCGAACACCGGCTTGCCGTCGCGGAACAGGATCACCTGCGGCGACTCGTGCCTGATGCCCGTGCGCTGCTCCACCAGGTTGCTGGCGGGCCGCGCCTCCACGACGCGGATGACGCCGCACATCAAGTCTTCACGCGGCTCGAGCCGCTCCTGAACGAAACCGAAGCCCTGCATCGTCTTGTGGCAGGTGCCGGCCTTGAATATCACGCTGGTTGGGAAGCGTCCCAGGAACTCGTCAACGTCCTCGGGGCTCGTGAGCAGTACCACTCTGTCCTTTAACATCCTTGTGCTGGTCCCTCCATCCCTTTCCGGCATCGTAAACCGGCCCGGCAAGGAATGGTTGTGGTCCAGTTAGCCGTAGGCACCCTTCTACCACCCAAGCCGCCGCGCCTTGTTGCTATCGTTGTGACGTGCACAGCACCTCACAGCGCCGCGCGATCCTAAGAGCGCTGGACGAGGCGCCGGGTCCGCTGACCAGCCGGGAGGTCTACGAGCGCGCGTCCAGGCTCCACCATGGACTCGGCCTCGCGACCGTGTACCGGAACCTCGGCTTCCTGGCAGAACAGGGCTCAGTCACGACCGTCCACCTGCCCAACGAGGCGACCACGCGCTACGAGCCCGCGCGCACGGCGCACCATCACCACTTCAGCTGCGAGGACTGTGGTCAGGTGTACGAGCTCGACGCCTCGTGCCCCGTCGAGCAGCTCGAGGGGGCGACGCTTCCCGGAGGCTTCCGGGTTCGCGATCACGCTCTCACGCTCTACGGCTCCTGTCCCGCCTGCGCCGCGGCTTAGCGCCTATCCCTGGAGACACCAGGTACCGCCTATCCCGGCACCCGGCGCTAACGCCCTGTTCTGGTAGACTGTCGTTCGGCCTTCGCGGCCCTGCGGCCCTCCGCCGCGGCGCTTGGAGAGGTGTCCGAGTGGTTTAAGGAGCGTGCCTGGAAAGCACGTGTATGGGTCTTGCCTGTACCGCGGGTTCGAATCCCGCCCTCTCCGCCACATAGAACTCCGCGACCCCGGCCAACCACCGGGGTCGCGGTCATGTTCGTCGCCTGCGACGCAGGGTTACCTGGCGAACGTGTGCGGCAGTCAGCCGGCGGGAAGGCTCGACGGGTTCGTCGCCTGCATCAGCGCCTGCACGAAAGCCGCCTCCGGTTGCGCCCCCAGCACGCGTGTCGACTTCACGCCGCTGGCACCCTTGGCACCCTCCACGATCGTGTCGGGTACGCCCGAGATCCGGTAGCCCGAAGAGAGCGTGGGGAACTCGTTCGCCTCTATGCCTTCTGCCGTTATGCGCGGGTTCCTGAGGGCGAGTCGGAACGCCGTGAGCACGGCCCTTGGGCAGTGAGGGCAGGTCGGCGTCACGAAGGTGCGCAGTCGCAGCGGCGTCTCGATGCTACTCACGTCATCGAGGCCGTCCGCCGCCTGTTGCCCGCCCACCATGAGGATGGTCTCGAGCAGCGTGCCGAACTCGTACCCGCTCATCAGTCCGACGAAGCGCACGTTCAGGGCGTCATGGCCCTTGCGCCGGAACACCGTCGTGGGCGTCAGCGTGATGCCCGCCTCGGCTGCGGCGGCGTCGCCCGCGAGGGGCTTCTCGACGACGCTCACCCTGTCGTTCGTCTCGGCGACCTCGCGCAGGAGGTCGAGCATCGCCCGCTCCTCCCCCGACTCGTCGCGGCCTGGCACGATCAGTTTGGAACCGCGGTACACGACCAGCTCGACGTCGCCCTCCAGCGGCGCGAGCACCCCGGTCACCTGCGTCTTCAGCTCCTCGTCAAGGAACGTCATGCCGACAGGTTAATCCCGCGCGGGTCCCGCGCCGTGTCAAAGCGCCGACCCTGGTAAGCTCTTGTTCGTGCCGCTTTCCGGCGCGTTACGGGGGCACGCAGGCAATATGAAGGTACCTTCCCGCGCCGCTAGGCTTGCAACGCAGCTGCGCCCCATACGAGTACAGAACGGCTACATGCCCCACGCAGAGGGGTCTGCCCTCGTGGACTGGGGCGCCACGCGTGTCGTCGCGAGCGTGACGATCGAGGCGAAGCTGCCGCCGCATCTCCGCGGTTCCGCCGGCAAGGCCGGCTGGCTGACAGCCGAGTACTCCCTGCTGCCTCGCAGCACCGCGGACAGGTCGCCGCGCGAGCGTCTCTACCCCGGCGGCCGCACGCAGGAGATCCAGCGGCTGATCGGCAGGGCGATGCGCAGCACCGTGGACCTGACGATGTTCAAGGGCAAGACCATCACGATCGACGTCGACGTCATCAGCGCGGACGGCGGAACCCGCTGCGCGGGCGTCGTCGCTGCTTACGCTGCCCTGCACGAGGCAGCCGACCGCCTCGTGTTCGCTG
Source organism: Trueperaceae bacterium (assembly GCA_035654755.1). GTDB lineage: Bacteria > Deinococcota > Deinococci > Deinococcales > Trueperaceae > DASRWD01. The sequence goes on along the minus strand of DASRWD010000223.1, from coordinate 3,781 downwards.
GCAGCCTGGCCGAGTGGCCACTGAGGCACGAGGTCGGCGCCGTCAGCGTTGGCCTGGTCGGAGGGGAGCAGCGTCTGGATCTCGACTACGCGGAGGACTTCGCTGCCGAAGCGGACATCAACGTGGTCGCGACCGCGGAAGGCGACGTAGTGGAGGTCCAAGGCGCGGGTGAAGGTGAGCCGGTGCCGTCTCAGCGATACGTGGAGCTGCTTGCCACCGGGCTCGAGGGCGTGAAACGCGTGCTCGACGTCGTCCGACCGCAGCTCGGGGGACGCTCGGGGTGAGTGCGAAGCGCCTGAGAGTGGTGGTCGCTACCTCCAACGTCGACAAGTTGAGGGAGTTCCAGGAGGCGCTCGCCAGGCTCGAGCTCGACCTCCTGGGGCTCAGCGACGTTGGCGTCACGCGCATGCCTGACGAGACCGGCGCCAGCTACGAGGAGAACGCACTGCTGAAAGCAGGCTTCGTCGCGCTCCGCACCAAGCTGCCGGCGCTTGCGGACGACTCAGGCCTCGAGGTCGACGCCCTAGGCGGCCGCCCGGGCGTGTTCAGCGCCCGCTACGGCGGCGAGGGCTTGAGCGACGGCGAGAGGATGGCACATCTGCTCGACGAGATGAGGACCGTGCCACGCAATGGCAGGGGCGCCACGTTCCGCTGCGTCGTGGTCCTGGCCACGCCTGGCGGCGAGGTGGCCAGGTTCGAGGGGGAGACGCGCGGAGAGGTCACCGTGGGCCCGCGGGGCGACAACGGCTTCGGCTACGACCCGGTCTTCGAGAGCTCGGAGCTGCGCAAGACGTTCGCCGAGGCCACGATGTCGGAGAAGCGCACCGTCAGTCACCGGGGCCGCGCGCTGCAGGCGTTCCTCGACTGGGCCCGTACGCCCGCCGGGAAGAGGACGATGCAGAGCATCGAGCCCCGGCGCGAGGAGATCTGACCCGGCCGCGCGCGGCCTCGGCCCCACGAGTCAGACCTGGATGGTCACCCTGGCGCCGTCACCGAGCAAGTGCACGGAGTCGGTGAACCGTATCTCGCGTGACTGGTAGCCCATCGTTATCGAGTGCGTGCGGGCGCCGTTCTTGAAGAACTTGACGCCGCGCAGCAGGTCGCCGTCGGTGATGCCGGTCGCCGAGAAGACGATCGATTTGCCGGGCGCCAGGTCGTTGGTGCGGTAGACGCGGTCGACCGAGCCACCTTTCTCCTCCAGGCGCCTTCTCTCCTCATCGTTACGCGGCTTGAAGCGGCCGTGGATCTCGCCGCCCAGGCACTTGAGGGCCGCGGCGGCCAGCACGCCCTCGGGTGCGCCGCCCGTTCCCATGACGGCGTGCACGTTAGTGCCCCGTACCGCCGCTGAAAGGGCGGCGATGACGTCGCCGTCGCCGATCAGCTTCACGCGAGCGCCGGCATCTCGCACCTCGCGGATGAGGTCGCGATGCCGCTCGCGGTCCAGGATCACGACGGTGAGGTCGTCGACGTCGCGGTCGAGCGCCAACGCCACGCCGCGCAGGTTCGCGGCCACGGGCCAGGTGAGGTCGACCTTCCCGCGGGCCGGTGGTCCGACGATCAGCTTCTCCATGTAGGTGTCCGGCGCCTGGAACAGGCCGCCGCGCTCCGAGAGCGCGATGACGGCGACGGCGTTGTTGATCATCCGGGCCGTGATGCTCGTCCCCTCCACCGGGTCGACGGCGATGTCCACGGGCCAGGCGTCTTCGCCACCGCGTCCGAGGCGCTCGCCGATGTAGAGCATGGGAGCCTCGTCCCTCTCACCCTCGCCGATTACGATCTCGCCGTCTATCTCGAGCTCGTTGAGGACCTGACGCATGGCGTCTGTGCCTGCCTGGTCGACCATGTCGGAGTCACCCTTGCCGGCGACACGGCTGGCCGCTATGGCAGCCTGTTCGGTGACCCTGACCGTGTCGAGGACCAGGGCCCGCTCCAGGTGGTGGCTGCGGGCGTCTATGTCGTCTGCTTGAGACGAGGCTGGGATCTGGGTCTGAGCCATGTGCCCATGATGCAGCGTGAGCGCGGTCATGTGGGCTCAGCCACCACCCTCCTGGTAATCGAACTCCTCAGGCGCCGGCGGCAGCACGAACGCGCTCATCGGGTAGTCGGCGTGGTCGGGCAGGCCGAGAGCGGTGATCATCGCGGTGACCCAGCCGATCGACGAGTTGTAGTAGCGCCCCAGGTCCGAGTGCCCCTCGCGCGCGCTTATGCCCCAGATGTTGGTCGTAGCTCCGTTGATTCGGACGTTGGGGTCGTCGTCGGCGAGGAAGTTGGGGTCGAACGACAGCAGCCTCACGTGAGTGCGCGCCTCCAGACCGAAGATGACGTTGGCGCTGACGACGTCGTTGACGTTGACCATGCCGGCGCTGGGCACCGCGAAGGTCCCGCAAGGATCGCCCTTGTCGAGGGGGAACGGCAGTGGCCACGGACTGTCGACGAAAGCCTCGGCGATGAACCCCTTGTGCCTTCCCCACCACTGCCAGCAGATGGCGTCTAGCGAGATGAACGCGTCGAAGGTGACGTCGAGGTTGTTCAGAGCCAACAACGAGGCCCACACCGTGCCGTGGGAGTGGCCGACGAGCACGACGCGCGTAGGGTCGCTCACCCCGTGGATGAGCTCGTTGGCGACCTCGTCCAGGTAGGCCTGAGCTTGCAGGTAGCCCGGCTCCATCTCGTTCGATATCAGGCTGTAGTGCGCGGTGACGAACGAAGAGGCGCTGAACACCTCAACGCTGAGGCCCAGGTTCTCGTAGGCCCCTTTGAGAACGTCCAGGACGGCCACTCCACCGGTGCGCTCACTCGCCGAGTCGAGGTAGGACCAGGTGTTCCGCGTGTGGCAGACCAGGCCGCAGTGCCCGGAGAAGGCGATTATCACCAGGTCGGGTGTTCCCTCCTCGCGCGGGCTTGACGCACCCTCGTCCGCAGGCTGGGTGGGCACGAAGCCGGCGCCAGACCTTGGCACGGATGCGGGCGGTTTGCCGGCGGCGCGCGTCAGCTCCTCCGGCGAGGCGGCGCTGGGCGCGCAGGCACCGAGCAACAGGACGCAGAGAGAGGCGATGGCGAACAGGATCGAGCGCATGTGTATGACGAGCCTACGAGCGATCTGGCTCGACTGCGGTAGGCCGGTGTCTGGACAGGAGCGTCGCACCCACGTCGTCCCAGGCGACACCGGTCTCGGCCAGCAGCACGGTCAGGTGGAAGAGGAGGTCGGCAGCCTCGCCACGCAGCTCATCAGGCCTGGACTGGAGAGCCGCCACGATCGTCTCCCCTGCCTCCTCCACGACCTTCTGAGCGACGTAACCAACGCCGCGCCCGTGAAGCCTGGATACGTACGAGCCCTCCGGAAGCGAGGCCAACCGCTCGCGCACCACGGATTCGAGCGTGCGCATGGCCGCGGTTATGTCGGTCGCGTCCCGGTCCTCTGCTCCCAGCACCGAGTTGTGGAAGCACGTCTGCTCGCCGGTGTGACAGGCGGGTCCGGTCTGGTCGACTAGGTAGAGGACGGCGTCGGCATCGCAGTCGTAGCGCACGTCGACGAGGCGCTGGACGTTGCCGCTCGTATCGCCCTTCCTCCACAGCGCTTCGCGCGACCGGCTGTGGTAGTGGGCGAAGCGCGTCTCCAGGGTGGCTTGCAGCGCCTCGATGTCAGCCCAGGCGAGCATCAGCACCTGGCCGGTGGATGCCTCCTGCACGACGACGGGCACGAGCCCGCGCTCGTCGAAGGCGAGCTCCGGTAGGACTTCAGGAGACATGCGGTCTCAGGCCCTCTTCCGGCGGGCGGATC
>DASRWD010000222.1:0-9603 GCA_035654755.1 Trueperaceae bacterium | reverse complement strand
CACACCACCAACCCCAAGCGCCAGATCCACAGACAAAGACCCCGTACTGATCACACCCGCCCCCACGAACTGAGACGGCCCCGCCCCCAAACGCATGATCGCGCCCTTACCGAACTGCCTCTCGATCTGAGAGACAGCCGTGTCTATGGCCCTCGCCCGTTCCTTGTCGTTCCTGGCGTTCGCAGCGCTATCCTTGTCCACGGTCTACCTCCGCCCCTTGGGCACCGGCTGGCTACCTCAAAGTTACCTAAAATAATAAGGGTAGTGCGGCCCGCAGCGCAATGTGCGGCGGACTACAGCGCCTAGGCAGACGCTTACGTCCTGTCAGTCCCGCGGTTCCGCACCCGGATCCGACGCGCGACGGCTAGGAGAGAAGCGACTCGCGCACCGCGGCCAGGACCCGCGCGGCGTCCGGCCTGTAATGGTGCTCGACGGAGGTGAACGGCGGGTAGGGAGCGTCCCACCCCGTGACACGCGTGACCGGAGCCAGTAGGTCGAAGAAGGCGTGCTCCGCGATGCGAGCCGCGATCTCCCCGCCGAAACCGGCCGTACGGGCCGCCTCGTGGACGACGACGGCCCTGCCCGTCTTGCGCACGGACTCCAGCACGGTCTCCTGGTCGAACGGCACGAGCGTCTCGACGTCCACGACCTCGAGGCTCACGCCGTCACGTGCTGCCACCTCGGCCGCTCGCATGCAAACCTCGACCATCCCGCCGTAGCACACCAGCGTCAGGGCATCGCCTTCGCGCGCCACGCGCGCCTTGCCGAGCTCGAAGCGGTACGGCTCCGCAGGCACGCTCTCGCGGCTCGAGCGGTAGAGCTTTATCGCCTCGAGGAAGAAGACGGGGTCCGGGTCGTCGATGGCGGCCAGCAGCAGCCCCTTGGCCCGTGCCGGGCTTGACGGGATGACGACCTTGACGCCGGGAGCGTGGGCGAGGATCGCTTCCGGCGAGTCCGCGTGCTGCTCGGGTGTGTGAACGCCGCCGCCATAGGCCGCCCGGACCACCAACGGCACGGTGAAGCGGCCGCGCGTGCGGTGCCGGTAACGCCCGACGTGCGACAGCACCTGGTCGAGCGCCGGGTAGAGGAAGCCGGCGAACTGGATCTCGGCGACGGGCCGCATGCCCGCCAGGGCCAGGCCGACGCCGTACCCCATGATCCCGGACTCGGCCAGCGGCGTGTCGTAGACGCGATCTTGGCCGTGTCTGTCCCGCAGACCGTCGGTCGCCCTGAACACGCCGCCCATGACGCCGACGTCCTCGCCGAAGACGAGCACCCTGTCGTCGGCCGCCAACGCCTGGTCGAGGGCCTGGTTGATGGCCTGGACCATCGTCAGATGCGCGGTGGTCGGGGCGTCGTCCGCGGCGGTCGTGCGCGCGTCGCGCGTCTCGACGTCACTCGCCACGTAGCACCCGCCTCGCGGACTCCTGGTCGGCTCCCAGCGTGGCGAATACGTGAGCGACGATCGACTCGGGCGTGGGCTCAGGCGCCGCATCTGCCTCCGCTACGGCCCCGTCGAACTCGTCCTTGAGCTCGGCAAGGAGCTGCTCCTCGGCGTCGTCCGACCACGCGTCCATGCCCGTGAGGAGCTTGCGCAGGCGCGAGACCGGCTCCGCGAGCTCGCGCTCGTCGGTAGTCGATCCGGCGCGGTAGCGGCTGGGGTCGTCACTCGTCGTGTGCGGGGCCAGCCGGTAGGTCACCGCCTCTACGAGCGTCGGGCCCCCGCCAGCGCGTGCCCTCGCCACCGCCTCACGCATAACTTGGAGCATCGCGACCAGGTCGTTGCCGTCGACCCTCACACCCGGCATGCCGTAGCCGACGGCGCGATCAGCGATGCGGGTGTTGCGCATCTGCCGCTCGGTAGGGACGCTGATGGCCCAGCCGTTGTTCTGGACGACGAACACGACGGGAGCCGAGAACACGCTTGCGAAGTTGAGCGCCTCGTGCGCGTCGCCCTCCGAGGTGCCGCCGTCCCCTACGAACGCGAGCACGACGGCGTCCTCGCCCCGCAGCGTCGACGCATGCGCGAGGCCCACGGCGTGGGGAAGCTGGGTCGCGATGGGCACGTAGAAGGGAAGGATGCGCAGGTCTTCAGGGAACGACCAGCCGGCCGGGTGGGCACGCCAGTAGAGCAGAGCCGTCGAGAGCGGCATGCCGTGTGTGATGGCCGCAGCGGTCTCTCGGTATGTCGGGACCAACCAATCGTCTGGGCCCAGAGCCAGGGCCGCCCCCACCTGGGCCGCCTCTTGTCCGCGGAACAGCGGGTACACGCCGAGACGACCCTGGCGCTGCAGCGTCACCGCGCGGTCGTCGAAGTGGCGTGCCCGGCGCATGGCCCGGTAGCAGGTGATCAGCTCCTCCGCCGCCAACGGCATCTCGCCGATGAGCTCGCCGCTCTCGCTGACGTACCTGACGGTGTCCGACATGGCCCTCCGCTCCGCAGTCATCCTAAACCATGCACTACTCCCTAACGAACGGTCGTTCGTGTACCATCTGACCGTGACACGTGAGGCTCTCAGGCCCGGCCGACGCGAGGAGATACTCAAGGCGGCCGGCGAGCTCTTCGGCGCGCGCGGGTATCACGCGACGGGCATGCGGGAGCTGGCCCATGCGCTCGAGCTCAAGGGCAGCAGTCTCTACGCGCACATCGACGGCAAAGAGGACCTGCTGTGGGAGATCGTCGACCGCGCCGCGACGGCGTTCACGGTCGCCGCAGACACCGTGTCTGACGACCTGCCCCCAGCCGAGCGGCTCGAGAAGCTCATGAGCGCGCACCTCCGGGTCATCACCTTGCAGCTCGACCACGCGGCCGTGTTCTTCCAGGACTGGATGCACCTGGCCGAGGACCGCAGGCGGGAGATGGTGGCTAGACGCGACGCGTACCAGCAGCGCTTCCGCCAGGCGATAAGCGACGGTGCGGCAGACGGCACTTTCGATGTGGACGACGTAGACGTCGCCACCCTCGTCGTGCTCTCGGCACTCAACTTCTCTTACCAGTGGTACGACCCCGACGGTCGCCTAGACCCCGAGCAGCTGGGTCAGGCGTACGCGCAGGTTCTGATGCGAGGTCTGCAAAGACGCACGAACTCGCGAACCGACGGCGACGACAGGAAGGAGTGAGCGCGGTGACGGACGTCCAAGGCACGCAAGACCCCTCCGCCGAGGAGAAGGCTTCCAGCTTCGAGGCGCGCATAGCCTCGGGCGAGAAGATCGAGCCCGGCGACTGGATGCCCGAGGAGTACCGGCGCCAGCTCATCCGGATGATCTCCCAGCACGCGCACAGCGAGATCGTCGGCATGCTGCCGGAGGGCGCCTGGATAACCCGCGCGCCGAGCCTGCGGCGCAAGCTGGTGCTGATCGCCAAGGTCCAGGACGAGGCCGGGCACGGGCAGTACCTCTATCACGCGGCCGAGACCCTGGGAGCCGACCGTGACGAGCTCGTCGACGCCCTCCTCACAGGCAGAGCCAAGTACTCGAGCGTGTTCAACTACCCGACGCTCACATGGGCGGACGTCGGCATGATCGGCTGGCTTGTGGACGGCGCGGCGATCCGCAATCAGCTCATGCTGGCGCAGTGCTCGTACGGTCCGTACTCGCGGGCCATGGTGCGGATCTGCTCCGAGGAGACCTTCCACCACAAGCAGGGCAAGGAGATGGTGATCCGTTACGCCAGCGGCACGCCGTCCCAGAGGCGCATGGTGCAGGACGCGCTGGACCGGTGGTGGTGGCCATCGGTGATGATGCTCGGCCCGCACGACTCGGACTCGCCGAACACCCCGCAGTTGATGAAGTGGGGCATCAAGACGAAGACGAACGACGAGGTCCGTCAGGAGTTCATCGACGAGCACGTCCCCGAGCTACAGGACGCCGGGCTCACGGTCCCCGACCCGGACATGCGCTTCGACGAGGCAACGGGCCACTGGGTACACGGGCCCATCGACTGGGACGAGTTCTGGCGCGTCGTCAAGGGCGGCGGGCCGTGCAACGCGGAGCGTCTCGCGGCTCGCAACGCCGCTCACGACGAGGGAGCTTGGGTCCGCGAGGCGCTGGAGGCGTACGCAGCCAAGCATCAGCGGACGGAGAGCGTGGTGGCCTAGGTGCGGTGGGAGGTCTTCAAGCAGGACACGCCGAAGAAGGCGCACCAGGCGGTGGGCAGCGTCCACGGCGCAGATGCCGAGCACGCGCTCCTGAACGCGAGGCACGTGTTCGGCAGGCGCCCGGCCGCGGTCAGCATGTGGGTCGTGCGGGCCGACAGGATCTACTCACGGACCGCCGAGGAGCTGGCCGCCGAGAGCTCGGCAGGCGCGGACGGCACGGACACGCCGCCGGCCACCGGGACGGGACCGAGGACGTACCTGGTGTTCCGCAAGTCGAGCCACCGGCGCTCGATGACGTTCGTGGAGCACGTGGGCGAAGTGGAGGCGAGCCACCCACGCGACGCCCTGGTGTCCGCGATGTCCCGGTCCGCCGACGGCGAGGGCCTCGCATGGTGGGTCATTGAGGAAGGCGACGTCCACCGCAGTGATCCCGACGCGGCGGAGTCGTGGTTCGAACCCGCACTCGACAAGACTTACAAGCAGCAGTCCCAGTACGGCACGGTCGCACCCGGAGCTGGGAAGCGGTCGGCGTCATGACCCCGCAGACGGAGTTGGACGCGCAGGTCTCGCAGGCGCTCGCCTACCGCCTGACCGCGATGGGTGACGACGAGCTCCTGCTCGGGCACCGGAACTCGGAGTGGACGGGACACGGACCCGTGCTCGAGGAGGACATCGCCCTGTCGAACCTCGCTCAGGACGAGATCGGCCACGCCGTCATGTGGTACGGCGTGCGCGGCGAGTTGGACGGCAGTGACGCGGACGACCTCGCGTTCAGGCGCGACCCCGCCCAGTTCCTCAGCTCCACGTTCGTCGAGCTGCCGCGGGGCGACTGGGCGTTCACGATGCTCAGGCAGTTCCTCTTCGACTGCTACGAGGCCGAGTCCCTCCCCCGCCTCGCGCGGAGCGCCCACAGGCCGCTGGCCGATGCCGCCGCCAAGGCGCAGCGCGAGGAGCTCTTCCACCTCAGGCACACGGGGCTGTGGGTCAAGCGGCTCGGGCTGGGGACCGACGAGTCCCATCACAGGTCCGTCGCGGCGCTCACGGCGATGTGGGAAGCGTTCGGCCGACTGCTCGCGCCCTTGCCTGGCGATGAGCAGCTCGTGGGGGCCGGCGTGCTACCGGACTGGTCGACGCTTCCGGCCGCCGTGTTCGCCAGGGTGCGGGCCGCCCTCGCGGCCGCCGACCTGGACCCCGGCGAAGACCCCGTCGTGCCGCCTCTGGCCCAGCGCAACACGGTCTCGGAGGCGCGCACCGAGCTGCTCGGCACCATGCAGGCGGTGGCCCGCGCCGACCCCGAGGCGGTGACCTGGTGATCGCGCACGGCCGTAGGAACGACCCGGGCACGTGGTCCGTCGGCGGGACGGAACGCCTGCGCGACGCCGCGTGGCGGGCCCTCACGACGGTGAAGGACCCGGAGATACCGGTCATCGACGTCGTCGAGCTGGGCATCGTGAGGGGCATCGAGGTCGGCAGCGGCCCGGATGGCCCCTACGTAGAGGTGACGATCACACCCACGTTCTCGGCCTGCCCGGCGCTCCACGAGATCGAGCGGAACGTCACGGTCGCGATCGCCGCGCTAGGCGTCGAGCCGCGCGTCAGGACGACGCTCAGCCCTCCGTGGTCCACGGACGACATGACCGACGAGGCTCGCACGAAGCTCCGGCAGTTCGGCATCGCGCCGCCGGGCCGGCACGACGGGCTGCTCGAGATCGCCCTCGACGCCCCCGTAAGATGCCCGCGCTGCGACCATCCCGACACACGCGTGCGCAACGCGTTCGGCTCGACGCTCTGCCGCGAGATCCGCACCTGTTCGGCCTGTGAGGAGACCTTCGAGCGCTTCAAGCCGCTCTGAAGCGGCGCCCCGGATGTCTAGGCCAACGGGTAGCCGTCCGCCTCGTAGGTAAGCTCGGCGGCCTCCCTGCGCAGCGCGATCAGGTCCTGACCGTGTTCGGGTACGTACGACGCCAGCCGCGAGAGCGCGCCGCCACCGGGCCCACGCTCCGCACGCCTGAGCGCCTCGCGGCCCAGGCCCCTGAGCCTGTCGACCGCCTCGAACACGTAGAGCCTCGCCAGTACCGAAGCCGTCCCGCCTCGGCCGGACCCCGCCAGCCGCTCCGCGCGCAGCAGCGCGGACTCGGCCAGGTACACCAGCCCCACCATGTCCGCCACCCGGGCCATGAGCTCCTGCTCCGCCTCGATCCGCGACTGGTACGCCATGGCAGCCGTTCCGGCGACCAAGAGAGCGGCGCTCTTCATGCCGGTGAGGGCCTTGCGGGCGTGCTCCAGGTCGCCTGACCCGTCCGACCCGTCCGGTCCGGGCGCGGCTCCGGCCGCCGCCTTCTGTGCCGGGCCCAAGAGGTCCAGCCGTCCGCGCAGCGAGCGCTTCAGCAGCTGCTCGACCGTCAGCTCCCTGTTGATCTCGTTGGTCCCCTCGAAGATGCGGTTGATGCGGCTGTCGCGGTAGGTGGCCTCGATCGGGTAGTCGGCCGAGAAGCCGTAACCGCCGTACACCTGCAGCGCCTCGTCTACGACCGCGTCAAGTATCTCGGAGCCGAAGACCTTGATGAAGCTGAACTCGACCGAGTAGTCCGACAGCGCCTGCATCTCCGCGCTGGCCGACTCTTCGGCGCTCAGGCCCCCGGCGTCCGCCCGTGTCTGAGCGACAGCCGCATCGATCTCGCCCGCCAACCGGTACACGGCGCTCTCCAGCGCGTAGCAGTGCGCCGACATGCCGCCTACCTTCTCCTTGATGAGACCGAAGTCCGCGATGGCCGAGCCGAACTGCCGGCGTTCGCGCGCGTAGGCCTGTGCCAGGCGGATCAGCCGCTTCACGCCGCCGACCGCACCGACGGCCAGCTTGAACCGGCCGATGTTGAGGATGCCGAACGCTATGTGGTGACCTTTACCCACCCGGCCAAGGAGGTTCCCCTTCGGCACCTTGGCGTCCTCGAGGACCACCATCCTCGTGGAGGACCCCTTTATGCCCATCTTCTTCTCTTCGGCCCCGAAAGACAGGCCGGGCGTATCCCTCTCGACGAGGAAGGCGCTGAACTGATCACCGTTCACCTGGGCGAAGACGGTGAACAGGTCCGCGAAGCCCGCGTTGGAGATCCACATCTTGTTGCCGTTCAGCACCCAGTGGTCGCCGGCGTCGTCGGCACGTGTCCTGGCAGCCAACGAGTCCGAGCCCGACCCAGGCTCCGTCAGGCAGTAGGCGGCCACCCACTCGCCGGAGGCGAGCCGTGGGAGGTAGCGCTTCTTCTGCTCCTCGGTACCGAAGTAGACGAGCGGCAGCGTCCCGATGCCGACGTGGGCGTTGTACGTGACGTTGAAGGAGCCCGAGGCCGCCATGGCCTCCGTCACCACTGCCGACGCGACCCTGCTCTCGTCCAGGCCACCATGTTCCTCCGCGACCTCGACGGCCAGGAGGCCCTGCTCCCCGGCCTTGCGCATCAACAAGCGTGAGAGCTCGTAGTCGAGTGCCTCGAGCCGTTCCGACACCGGTGCGATCTCGCGCTCGACGAACTCCCTGGCAGTGGCGGCGAACATGCGCAGGTCCTCGCCCAGGTCCTCGGGTATGAAGACGCTGTCCGGCTTTGCGTCCCTCACGAGGAAGGCGCCGCCGACCGGCGCGCCGCTCGCGACGACATGCGGGCCGGCGGCCGCGCCCGCGGCCCTGCCCTCGACGGCTTCAGACATGCACTTCTCCTCCAGTGCGCTCCGCACGACGGCGACCGTCGAGCGGGATGCAGGCGGCGGACTTATGACCTGACTCTACGTAGATGATAAGTCAGAGCAGCGGAAGCACCGTCACCAGCGCGGTGCCCAGGGCCGCCACCAGAGCTGCGGCGCCCAGCGCTCCGAACACCTGGCCGACCGGGCGCCAAGGCAGCGCACGACGCACGAGCATGTAGATGCCGCCGCCCAGCAAACCGCCGACGTGACCCCACAGCGAGACTCCTGGCAGCATCGAGAAGAGCATGTTCAGGGCGAGGAACGTCGCCATGCTGCGCAACAGCATCATGTCCGACTTGGACCGGCGAGCCAGGGCGTCTAGGGTGAGCGCCGCAGCTACCCCGAAGACGCCACCGGACGCGCCGACCAGCAGCATGGGACGAGCGGCCTCCAGGACGCTGGTCAGCACCGCTCCACCCGCGACGCCCGCGACGAACGCGGCCACGACGTCGCCCCAACCGCGTCGCCGTTCTACGGCCCTGCCAAGGTCGAAGAGGACCCAGGCGTTGAAGGCGATGTGGACGAGGTTCGCGTGCAGGAAGCCGTAAGAGAGGTAGCGCCACCACGCGCCCTGGCCGGGTAACCCAGGGATGCCGTGGGAGTAAGCAGCGATGAAGTCGCTTGGCTCCAGGTAGACCCCGATGAGGCGCACGGGCGGCAGTGAACCGTTCAGCAGGCTCTGCCCCAGGTACGCCAGCAGGATCGCGCCTACGAGGGCGTAGGTCCCTACGGGCGCGGTGACGCGCTCGCGCGCAGCAGGCTCGGCGCCCCGGTCCCGCAGCACCTCGCCGTAGCGCTCCTTCAGCACCCCACGGGCGTCGGCGAAGGCGTTGCGCCACGACTCGACGGCGAGGTCTTCCTGACCGGCCCGGTCGGCCGCGCGCCCCAGCACCGCGAACAGGGTGGCCGGCCGCACACCGGCGAGCGGCTGAGAGAGCAGCTCCCTCACGCGCATGAGGTCGCCGTTCGCGGCCGCGACGCGGGCGTTGGCCAGCGTCACGGCGCGGAACTTCATGGGACCGTCACGCCGCTGGTCGAAGGCGTTCGTCAGAAGCTGAGCCTCGGTAGTGGCAGCGTCTAGCTGCCCCAGCTCGAGGTGAGCGGTGACGGCCACCTCGCGCGCGACGGCTTTGGCCTCGTCCGGGTACTGCCCCTGGACGACGCTCGTGGCGTGATCGATGGCCTCTTCCCAACGCTCCTCGAGGAGGGCGGCCTGGGCTGCCAGTAGGTCATCGGGGTCCGGGGCCACGACGAGCGCCCCTGACGGGTCCCCCTCGTGCAGGGCAGCCACGGCCAGCCACCTGCCGAGGGCGTGCCTGCTCAACCGCGTCCAGTAGAGGAGGTTCAGACCAGCAGCCGCCCACTTGGACCGCCCCGCCCTCACGAGGGCTAGGAGGACGACGGGCCCGAAGACGTACAAGGGCGCCAGCACCACGGCGGCCAGCGTCAGCCACCGTGAGGGGGCAGCCCATCCCATCTCCCCCATCAGCGCGAGGACGGCCAGCACGGTCGCGATCAGCGTCTTGGCGGGCAGCTCTGTGAGGACTGGCGCGAGCCTGGTCGCCCAGCGCAGGGCCGACACGCCAGCCAGCGCAAGGAGGATGAGAGCTAGGGCAGCGGGCGTCACGCCCGCGATGCTAACCGGTCGGTGGAAGACGGGACGCATCGGTAGAATCGAGTCGGTGCGGCGGCGTGTAACGTCCTGAAGAGAAGACGTGCCGCACCTCGAACGACCCCGAGTCGCACCGGAGGCTGCCTGAGTTGATCGACG
>DASRWD010000221.1:0-20691 GCA_035654755.1 Trueperaceae bacterium | reverse complement strand
CGGCCATCGACCATCTCAAGAGCATCGGGGCCGGCGAGGAGCAGGTCACCTACCGCCTGCGCGACTGGCTCATCTCCCGCCAGCGCTACTGGGGCACGCCCATCCCGATCATCTACTGCGACGAGTGCGGCATCCAGCCGGAGAAGGAGGAGAACCTCCCCGTTCTGCTGCCGGACGACGTGGCCTTCATGCCGACGGGCGAATCGCCCCTCAGGCATCACCCGGCGTTCGCGGAAGCCACGTGCCCCAATTGCGGCGGCAAGGCACGCCGTGAGACCGACACGATGGACACGTTCGTGGATTCCGCCTGGTACTGGTTCCGCTACCTCACACCCCACGCGGGCGACAGGCCGTTCGACCCCGAGCTCGTCAAGCACTGGACGCCGGTGGACGTCTACACGGGCGGCGTCGAGCACGCGATCCTGCATCTGCTGTACGCGCGCTTCTTCACCAAGGTCCTCCGCGACCTGGGGCTGGTGGAGATAGACGAGCCGTTCCTCACGCTGCGCAACCAGGGCATAATCCTGGGCGCAGACAACGAGAAGATGTCGAAGTCGCGGGGCAACGTCGTCAACCCGGACGACCTCGTCTCGCAGTACGGGGCGGACACCGTCAGGGCGTTCCTCATGTTCATCGGCCCCTGGGACCAGGGCGGGCCGTGGAACTACCAGGGCATCGAGGGCGTCTACCGGTTCCTTCACCGCGTCTGGGCACTGGTCATCGACCAGGAGGCCGCGCCGGAGCCCGGCTCGGACGCGGACCCTGGGGCTGTCGCCGGCGAGCTCAACCGTGCCGTCCATCACGCGATCAAGGAGGTCACCGAGGACCTCGGCGAGTTCCGGTTCAACACGGCTATCGCCGAGCTCATGACCCTCTCGAACGTGATGGGCAAGGCGAAGACCAAGCGCACAGCACTCGGTCCTACCTGGACCGACGCCGTCCGCACCCTGCTGCTGCTGCTCGCACCCATCGCCCCTCACATCACCGAGGAGCTGTGGGAGCGCTCGGGCTTCGAGGGCTCGGTGCACGTCCAGAGCTGGCCGGGCTACGACGAGTCCGCCCTGGTGGCCGAGACCACGCAGATGGCCGTGCAGGTCAACGGCAAGGTACGCGGGCAGGTCGAGGTGCCGGTGACCGCGGAAGACGCGCAGGTCCTGGACATCGCCCGCTCCGAGCCGAACGTAGCCCGCTACCTGGCCGAGGGGCAGGTCGTGCGCGAGATCGTCGTGAAGGGCAGGATGGTCAGCTTCGTGGTGAAGGGCTGACCCTAGCGCCACGCCAAGCCAGCGGCCGATCCGACGTTCGGGCCGGCCGCCTCTTCATGACTGTAGCGAGGACAGCCTAGCCGTCTCCCTGCGGACCGCTCTTCTCGGGGGCGTCCCAGAACGTCAGCCAGGTGCCCACGTGGTCCTCGACGGTGAACTCGACCTGGCCCCAGGGACGCGGCGCGATCGGGTCCACGATGGTCACACCTTCTGCCTGCAACCGCTCGTACAGCGCCTCCAGGTCGGGCGCCTCCATGTAGAGCGCGACCGCCGACCTGCCGCCCAGACGCTGCCGGATCTCCGCGTTGTAGCCATCCGAGAACAGCTCGGACGGGACCTCGAGCATGATCCGCGCGTCGCCCCTCGTCAGCGAGTTGTTCACCTCTTCCGGGCCGCCCCGTGCGAGCTCGAAGCCCAGCTTGCCCACGTAGAAGTCGATCGCTTCGCCCATGTCGGGCACACGCACCGTGGGGATCACCGCCCAACCTGGCATATGCACCTCCTCTGCCCGTCCCCGCTCGGAACGAGCCTACTGCGGAGCCACGAGGACCACCTCGCGCAAGATCGCCAGCTCCACGCTCGGACGCACGATGTACGTGCGCCGTAGCTCGTTCGGATCCGGTGGCAACACCTGCTCGACGACGCCGACCAGCACGCCGATGGGGAACAGACCCCCGTAGCTCGAGGTTTCGATCAGGTCCCCGACCTCGACCGGGTCGTCCTCCTCGAAGCGGGTGACGCGCAGCAGCTCGCCGACGTCGCCCATCAGCACGCCCTGGCCGCCCTTGCCCCTAACCGTCACGCCCACGCGTGATTGCGGGTCGGCGATGGTGCGGACGACGGACGATGTGGGGCTGACCTCCGTGACGATGCCTACCAGGCCGGCGGGAACGGTGACCGGCATGTCGACCGTAACGCCCTGCCGGCTGCCAGCTCCGATGATCAGGCGCGAGATGTCAGCGCCCACGGAGCCGCCGATGACGGGCGCCGTGGCCACGACCCCTGGAGACTGCGCACGCCTAACCTCCAGTACCTGTTCCAGCCGCTGGACCTCCAGTTCGAGGAACCGGGCCTGCTGATGTGTCGCCGCGAGCTCGGTCTCGAGCCTGTCGAGCTCGGCACGGAGGTCCCTACGGTCGATCACGCTCTCGAACGTGAGCCTGGCGTTGGTGCCGAAGCGGTGAAGCATGTCGTGCGGCAATGCGACGGCGGCCGTGATCTCGAACGGCACGCGGCCCACCAAGGCCATCGACGCGATCGTGACGAGGCACAGGGCTATGAAGGCGTACCAGGCCCTAAGCAGGCTAGACAAGCTCCACCCCCAGCCGCCTCGCGGCCTCCACGACCGTCGGAAGGCTCAAGCCGACCACGTTCGTGTAGCTGCCCTCGATGGCGTCGACATGGGCCGCGCCCAGACCCTGGATCGCGTAGCCACCGGCCTTGTCGATACCCTCTCCCGAGTCCACGTAGCGATCTATCTCACCGTCCGTGAGCCGTCTGAACCGTACCCGGGTCCTGACCACGCCGCCGTCCGCGGATACGCCCAACCGCAGGGCATGCCCCGTGTAGACGTCGTGGGTCGTGCCGGACAGCAGCCGCAGGAACTCGGCGTTCTCTTCCCTGTCGACGGGCTTGTTGATGACCTCTCCGCCCACGACGACGGTCGTGTCCGCTGCGATCACGAGAGCGTCGGGATAGCGACCGGCGAGGACGGCGGCCTTGGCCGCTGCCAGGCGGCTCACGAGCGACTCCGGGCCTTCCTCTGGCAGGATGGCCTCGTCGACGTCCGCCGGTTCCACGGCGAAGGTGAGTCCCAGGCTGCCGAGGAGCTCTCTGCGGCGTGGCGATGCGCTGGCCAGCACGATGCTCCTCACGTGTCCAAGTCTACCCACGGACAGGGTGCGGTTAGACTGCCCGCCGAGATGGCGAACGAGGACAAGAAGCGTGCGGCGGCCGAGGCCGCACTGGAACTGGTGAGGGACGGCATGACGTTGGGCCTCGGCACGGGTAGCACCGCGCGCTGGTTCGTCGCCGGCGTCGGCGAACGGGTAGCGTCCGGCAGGCTGCGGGACCTCGCGTGCGTGCCGACGTCCAAGGCGACCGCGGAACAGGCGACAGCGGCGGGGTTGCGATTGGTGGAGCTACCCGCCGCCGGCGTCGACCTCGCAGTAGACGGCATGGACGAGCTCGCGCCCTCGCTCGACGCCATCAAGGGGCTGGGCGGGGCGCTGTTGAGGGAGAAGATCGTGGCAGCAGCCGCCGCCACCTTCGTGCTGGTCGGAGATGACACCAAGCTCGTTTCCCGGCTCGGTGAGAAGGCGCTGGTTCCCGTCGAGGTCGTGCCGTTCGGCATGCGCCGCACGGTCGAGGTCCTCGCGGGCCTGTGCGACGAGGTGGAGCCGCGCACCGAAGGATCCGATCTGTTCGTGACGGACAACGGCAACCACGTCGTCGACTGCCGGCCGAGGCCGGGTTTCGACGCCGAGGAGCTTCAGGCCGAGTTGAAGAGCGTTGCCGGAGTGGTCGAGCACGGGCTGTTCCTTGGCATGGCGGACATCGCGTTCGTCGCCGGCGAGAACGGCGTCGGACGCTACGGGCGTGGTGAGCGGGCTTGACCCGACTGCAGCCCGACGTGGTCAGGGGGGTTCGCCGAACGTGATCGTCGCGGTTGGCCTCGATCTCATCGAGATCTCGCGGGTTCGGCAGGTGGCGGAGCGTCACCCGGTCCGCTTCCTACGACGCTGCTTCCACCCCGAGGAGCTGGCCGTGCTCGACGGGCGCAAGAACGTCTACCCGGGCCTCGCGGCCCGCTTCGCGGCCAAGGAGGCGTTCGCCAAGGTGTGGCCAGCGCCGCTTGGCTGGCGCGACGTATGGGTGGTGAAGGAGGGCGAGCGCCCGGTGTTGGCGGCCAGTCCTGCACTCGAGCGCGCCATGGAGGACGAGGGGCTGGTCGTCCACGTCTCCCTCTCGCACGCCGAGGACCACGCGGCTGCGGTCGTCGTGCTGGAGCGCTTGGAGCGCGCACGCCACAGCGAGGGGCGACCATGAGCGAAGAGCACGTCACGGTCTACACGGATGGTTCGTGCGACACGGTGTCCGGCAGGGGCGGTTGGGCGTTCCTTATCGAGCGCGACGGCCTGCACACGAAGGCGTCCGGTTTCGAGTCCGGTACGACGAACAACCGGATGGAGTTGACGGCGGCTGTCAAGGCGCTGGAAGCGCTCGTCCAGCCGTCCAAGGTCCGTATCGTGACGGACAGCGAGTACCTGAAGAAGGCGTTCACCGACGGCTGGCTGGATCGGTGGCAGAGCAACGGTTGGCGCACCGCCTCGCGCCAGCCGGTCAAGAACCAGGACCTGTGGCAGCGCCTGCTGGAGCTGACGACGGTGCACGACGTGACCTGGGCCTGGACGCGTGGGCACGCCGGGCACGAGCAGAACGAGATCGTCGACAGCTTGGCGCTAAGCGCGCGCAGGCTGGGTAGGGGTACCGAGAACTAACTTCTGCCGAACCGGGTGGTGTCCTCGCGGTCGCGAGCGCCTCTGGCTGGCACTAGGGACCGTCCGCCAAACGACCGAGGAAGTCCGTCAACGCCCGCAGCCCGATGGTCAACGATGACGCGTCCACCCACTCGCCCAACGTATGAGCGCCACCGCCCCGGTACGCGCCGAACGAGATGGCGGAGATGCCTCGGGCCATGGCCGCGTTCGCGTCGGTGCTGGCCGCTGCCAACGAGACCTTGACACCGGCAGCGTCCAGGGCTTCCCGCGCGGTAGCGACCAGGACGTCGTTGCCGCTAGCCCCCGCGGGCCGATCGCCGATCTGCTTCACGTCGAAGGCGCAGCCGCTCCGTTCCGCCGCGTCGCGGATCTCGTTCTCGCTCGCCTCCCACAGCAGGTCGAGCGTGTGTTGGTCCACGCTGCGCAGGTCGAGTGCGAACCCGGCGGAGGCCGCGATCGAGTTCACACTTGTGCCTCCCCACACGAGACCCACGTTCAGGCTCGAGCGCGGGTCGGTCGGGACCGAAAGGCGAGCGAGCCTCGCCACGGCCTCGGCCGCCGTGTGTATCGCGCTCGGGCTCGGGTAATCGCCCCATGAGTGGCCGCCGGCCGCGCTGAACGTCACCTCGAAACGCTTCGAGCCCACGCCCTGGTGACAGATGGATCCCAGGTGACCGTCCAACGCCACGAAGTGATCGATCCTGCCGGCCCAGTCGTCGACGACGCGCCGGGCGCCGCGGAGGTCGCCTGCACCCTCCTCGCCAACGGTGGCGGCGACCACCAGACGCGGCCGATGAGCGGGCAGCTCGGTCAGGTAATGGGTCATCACCGCCAGGCTCGTCGCGTTGTCGCCAACACCCGGACCCTCGAGGCGGTCGCCGTTCCGGAGGATGGTGACGTCGATGTCGCGGGGGAACACGCTGTCGAGGTGCGCCGCTACGAGCACGGTAGGTCCCCGGCCGCCCGGCACGGTGGCGACGACGTTGCCTACGCCGTCGCGCTCGGGGGCCAGGCCGGCATCGCGCCACATGCCGGTCAGCAGGTCGGCGCGCTTCTCCTCCTCGAAGGTAGGAGCAGGCGTCTGCGCCAGCCGAACTACCAAGTCCGTCAGGCGCTCTAGGATGCTGCTCTCGTCTTGGAGCGCCTGGTCGATCACGACCGGCGGACGACCTCTCGCCTCACGAATCGCCGCCCTGCAGCGTCGCGATGCCCTCCCTGAGCGCGTAGAGCGCGGCCTGGGTCCGGTTGTTGAGGCGGAGCTTCGAGAAGATCTCGGTGAGGCGGTTCCGCACGGTCTTCTCGCTCACCCCGAGGCTCCCGGCGATCTCCTGGTTGGTGGCGCCCTGCGCCAGGTGCCTGAGGATCTCCTCTTCGCGCTCGGTTAGCTCGCTCAGCTCGTGCTCCGGGTGCGCGGGCAGCTCGCCGTACTTGCGGAACTCTGCGAGGACCTCGGCAGCGATCTCGGCGTTCAGCAGCGTCTCGCCGGCCGCCACCCTGCGGATCGCCCCTACCAGCTCGTCGGCGCCGGAGTCTTTGAGCATGTAGCCGCGGGCACCCACCTTGATGGCTTCGAAGACGTACCGGTCCTGCCGGTACATCGTCAGGATGATCACGCGCGCGTCCGGTTGCTCGGCGAGGATCGCCTTGGTCGCCGCCACGCCGTCCATCTCCGGCATCTGTATATCCATGAGGATGACGTCAGGCTTGGTATCGAGGGCGTGCCGTATGGCCTCGCGCCCCGTCGAGGCCTCTCCGATGACCCTGAACCCTTCCTCGGTCTCCAGGATCCCGCGCAGGCCTTGCCTGAACATGGCGTGGTCATCGCACAGGAGGATCCGCGTCATGCACCCACTGTACCCGTACGCCCCAGCGCACGGTGGTACCCTGTTGGGCGCAGCTGCCGGGCACGTCGCTTTCGGCCACGCCCCCGAACCGCCTCACCAGGCCGGTGGCCTGGTCGCCAGCGGGGTGCCCGGCAGTTGCCTAGACGGCGGCGCCATGGTCACACACGCCCATAGCGAGCCGAAACCCATGAGAGCAGAGATTGGAGGACGCATGTCGCATCCGAAGGGCGTCCTGATGGAACGGGCGCAGAAGCTCGGCTTGGCCAAGCCAGAGTTCCGCACCGAACAGACGGGTCCGGAGCACGAGCCGCGGTTCCTGTCCGACGTAGTCATCGACGGTGAGGTGTTGGGCACGGGTCAGGGAGGCACGAAGCGCACGGCCGAGAAGTACGCAGCCGAGGAGGCGCTTACCGCGCTGGAGTCCCGCTCGGGCGGCAAGGCCGGCGCCCCTAAGAAGGCAGACGGCAAGAAGTCGACCTCCTCCACCACGAAGAAGTCAGGCGCCGCCGCCAGATCAACCGGCCGTGGCGGTGGCAAGGCAGTTGAGGCGACCGCCGAGCCTCCGGCGAAGGCGAGTAACCCGGTCGAGGCGGCGGACGATGAGCCGGAAGACGCCGCCTTCGACGGCCCGTGGCCCATGTTCGATGACCTGTTGGCGGCAGTGGTCACCGTCGCCGAGCGGCGGGTGACCTCGGACCTGCGAGGAGAGACGGCCCGCACGGCCATCCGCGACTTCTCGCTGGACCTGTACAAGGAGCTTCTGTTGGGCCTCGGCGACATCCTCGAGGAGGACGAAGACGACGAGGAGGAAGACGAGGACTAGGGCGCCCCTTGGTCACCCGGCCTGCTTCGCGAAGCGCTCGATGCTCCGAAGCAGCGCCGTGGCCTTCTCCCGCACGAGCATCTCCTT
This sequence comes from Trueperaceae bacterium, assembly GCA_035654755.1. Lineage (GTDB taxonomy): Bacteria > Deinococcota > Deinococci > Deinococcales > Trueperaceae > DASRWD01. The sequence continues at coordinate 13,172 of DASRWD010000221.1, read as the reverse complement.
GAGCTGATCGCTCCCGCCGAAGGAACCGGTGCCGTGAAGCTCGATGATGTCCACGGCCTTGGCGCTGAAAGCCGTCAACGGCGTGGTCATGGTGATGCCTTCGAGGTTCGCAGGATCGGGCCTGCGCAGCTGGAACAGGTCGTCGTCGAGCCCGCCGGCCTCGGCCCTCACGACCACGACGACGTCCCCGTCGTTCGTCTTGACGAGGTAACGTCGCTCTTCTTGCTGCCCGCTGCTGTTCATGGGGCAGGCAGGCTATCACGTAAGTAGGCTGCCATCGGCAGCCGAAGGTGGTGCGCCCGGAGGCGACGGGGTGGCACACTGTCACGGTGCAAGAGCTCCTCGCGTCGCATCCCGGCCTGGCAGTGGCCGTCATCGTCACGCTGGGAGTGGCCGCCCAGTGGCTGGCCTGGCGCTGGCGCGTTCCGGCGATCCTCCCGCTCCTGGCCGCAGGCTTCCTGGTCGGACCGGTCCTCGGTCTCCTCGAGCCCGTAGAGATCATCCCCGAGGAGCTGTTCTACCCGCTCGTGTCACTGGCCGTCGGGCTCATCCTGTTCGAGGGCGGCCTCACGCTGAGGTTCCCTCAGATCCGCGAGACGCGCAGGGTCGTGTTCAACCTCGTCACCTGGGGCGGGGCGCTGACCTGGCTCGGAGCGGCCGCCGCCGCGCATTTCATCGTCGGCATCCCGCAGCACATCGCGCTCCTGTTCGGGGCGCTCGTGATGGTGACCGGCCCCACGGTGATCGGCCCGCTGCTACGCATCGTCAGGCCCGTCTCCGACGTCGCCAACGTCCTCAAGTGGGAGGGCATCATCATCGACGCCGTGGGCGCGCTCGTGGCCGTGCTCGTCTACGAGTCGCTCGTGCTGCGGTCGGCGGGCGAGCCTCTCGGCATCGTCGTGCTCCTCCTCGGTCGGTTCCTGCTGGTTGGCGCGGCGGTCGGAGCGGCTGGTGGCGGCGCGCTGATGCTCCTGCTCAAGCGCAGGGTGATACCCGACTACCTGATCAACGTCACCGCCTTGGCAGCCCTCTTCGCCACGTTCGAGCTGGCGAACTTCCTCTCGGCCGAGGCGGGCCTACTTGCAGCCGTCGTGATGGGCATAATCGTCGCGAACTCCGGCGTGCCGAACCTCGACTCGCTGCTCACTTTCAAGGAGGACCTGACCGTGCTCATGGTCAGCGTCCTCTTCATCGTGCTCGCGGCCAACGTGTCGTCGTCGGCTGTGATAGCCGCGCTCACGTGGCAGACGCTGGCCCTGGTCGCGGTAGTCGTGTTCGTGCTCCGGCCCCTCGTCGTCTTCCTCTCGACCCTGGGGTCCAAGCTGGCCGTGAAGGAGCGGCTGTTCATCGCCTGGGTCGGCCCCCGCGGGATCGTGGCGGCCTCGGTGACGTCACTCCTGGCGGCGCGTCTGTTGGAGAACGGCATCGACGGCGCAGCTCCCATAGTCCCGCTGGTGTTCGCCGTCATCGTGGTCACGGTCCTGCTCGCCAGCCTCACGGCGAAGCCGCTCGGCGTGCGCCTCGGGGTAGCCGACCCCGACCCTCAGGGCTTCGTACTGCTGGGTGCCCACCCCGTCGCGCGCGACATCGCGAAGGTGCTCCAGGACCGCGGCCTGCAGGTGCTGCTTGCGGACACGAACCCGTCGAACGTTGTGGCCGCGCGTCGTGAGGGCCTACCGGCCTATCACGGCAGCCTGCTCTCCGACCGCAGCGACGATCAGCTACGCCTTGCTGGCATCGGGCGCCTGATCGCACTGACCCAGAACGAGGAAGCCAACGCCCTAACGGCCGTGAAGTTCAGGCGCGAGTTCGGCAAGAACTCCGTGTACCAACTCACCCCCAAGGAGCACGCCTCAGACAGCAGCCGCCTGGGCGGCGAGAACCGTGGGCTGTGGCTCTCACTGGGCGCCCTGTCGTTCCAGCGTTTACAGAGGCTGCACTCCGCCGGAGCGGAGGTGGTCGAGGTCGAGCTGACGCCCGAGCACACGTTGGCCGAGTTCCTTCAGACCCACGGTGAGCGCGCCGTGCCGCTGTTCATAGCCAGGAACGGCACGATCGACGTCGTCTCCGAGGCCACCGACCCGGAACGAGAGGACTCGGGCACGCTGCTCACCTACATCGATCCGCAGGCCTGACCAGTCGCCCCGGCCGCCGCAAGGCCGGCGACGGACATTGCTTCGAGAGCCGCTCTACTCGCTCGCTTCGTCCAGGAACTGCTGCAGCTTGTCGACGTTGACCGTGATGGGCGCCCGTCTGCGCCGGACGGCTCCGTACTCGAGGAGCCTCGCCAGGCAGTGGCTGACGGTCTCGCGCGTGGCGCCGATCATCTTCGCCAGGTCCTGCTGGGTGAGGTTCAGGTCGATGACCGTGCCGCGCTCGGAGTCGGCCCCGAAGTCCGTAGCCAGCCGCAAGAGCAGGTTCGCGAGGCGGCCCGGTGCGTCGAACGCGCCCACCTCGGCCTGCCACTGCTGCGCCTGCCACAGCCGCGTGCTCATGACCTGGATGAACTTCATCGCGATGGCCGGGTGCTGCTGAAGTAGCCTCTGGAACTCCTGCTCTGGCATCACGATCAGCGTGGTGTCCACGACGGCCTCGGCCTGGTTGGGCCTGCGCTCGCTCTCGAGGAGCAGCAGCTCACCGAAGATGTCGTACTGACCCAGTAGCCCGAGGATCATCTCCTTGCCGTTCGGGAAGTACATGGAGATCTTGACCATGCCGTCGCGCACGAAGTAAAGCGCGTCGGCCGGGTCCTCCATGTGGTAGATGATCTCGCCCGCCTCGAACCGCTTGTATGGCGTGATCCGAGTGATCTTCTCCAGCTCTTCCGGCGTCAGGTCCTGGAACAGCTTCGTGTTCTTCAGATGCCAGACAAGACTCGGGTACTGGCTCGTATCGGTCATCAAGCGCCCCTCTCGAGCTTACGTGCACGCCCGGACCTGGCAGTGACAGGCGGGAACCGCGGCGTGGTGCACGATTCTAATGAATCTACTATCTCACGCCGGCGCGGGTCAGCGTGGCGACGCCCCGTTCCTACTCGGAGCTCTCCCCTTCAGCGGGTCCGGCTTCGGCGGGTACGGCGGCGAGTGCGGTGGAGAGCCGCATGAGCCGCTCGTACTCGTCACGGTCCAGGTAGTCGCCGACCTTCAGCCCGTCGACGAACACCGTAGGGGTGCCCGTAAGGCCGATGTCCTGCGCGGCCCGCAAGTACGCCTCCTCTATCGCCGGGTTGAACCGACCCGTGCGGATGCACATGGTGAGGCTCTCGGTCGACAGGTCGTTCTCGGTGGCGATGGCGGTGAACGTGGGTAACGGATCCGGGAGCGAGGCCCAGCGCGCCTGCTCTACGAACAGGGCGCTCGTGAAGGTCCAGAACGCTTCCTCGCCCGCCTGCTCACCCTCTTTGGCCGCCGCCTCGGCAGCCACGCACTCGCTGGCCTCCGCCGCGACCGTCGCGTTCGGGTGGATGCTCTTGAGCGGGAAGTGGTGAACCTCGAAGCGCACGCCGCCCTCGGCTACCAGCGCCTCGACGATCGGCATGCCGTTGAGGGCGAACGAGGCACAGAACGGGCACTGCAGGTCCGTGAACTCTCGGATCACGTGCTGGGCGTCAGCTGGTCCCAAGGCGTGCGCCGGCGCGCCGAACGTGTCCTCAGGCACCGATTGGGGTTCGAACCGCACGGACACGTCCGGGGGTTCGCCCGCCGTCATGGTGACGAACATCACGTACTCCTGCACCTGGACGGCGACCTCCCCGGCGTCCACCATCTCGGCGGACCGGCTACGAAAGAAGTCGGTGACGGGCGCCGCGATCTCTGAGCCGTACCCGCTGGATGCACCGATGAGCGCCCCGAGGAACCTCGCGTTGGCGTCGGTGAGGGTACCGGCGCCGCGCACGGCGACGGCCGTGCCCAAGGACTCGGTGACGTCGAAGGCGAATCCCGACGCGGCCGCGTAGCCGTCGTCCGTGGGCGTCACGCCGTAATCGGTCAGCCGAGCGATTATCGTCTGCGGCTCGTAGCCGATCTGAGCGAACGCTGCAGGAACGAACGAGGACAGGACCGCAAGGACCATGGCGAGGGGCCAGGGCTTGAGACCCGAGGGGTCAGGAACACGCGGGCGCATGCAGCAGTCTATGGGCCGCGCGCTCCACGCACAAAACCGGACCGTGAACGTAGTTTCACCCAGTCGAGGTCTCCGACCCGGGGCTAGTCACGGGGTCCGTGAGCGTACCGGCGGCAGACCGCGTGGACGCACGGCTCCGAGATCAGGCGGTAGCGGGCCCGAGAGCGGTCGTGTGACTAGTCATTGGAAAGAGCTACTCGCCTGGCCGACGTGACCTCATGTAGGTCGCCTGCGTCCAGTTCCAGCAGGGCGCTCACCCCGCCGCCACCAGCGAGGACCGTGCCAGCATCGGGCACGGTCCTCGCATCGATGAGGGTGGGAAGCTTGATCCTGTGCCCGAACGGCGGCATCGCCCCCACGCGGTACCCGGTCACGGCCAACGCCTCGTCTGCGGTGGCGAAGCGCAGGCGTTTGCGGCTGATGCCCAGCGCCTCCGCCAGCAGCGGATAGGTCACCCTGCCCTCGCCAGCCGCGACTGCCAGTACAGGCTCCCCGTCGGCCAAGAAGACGAGGCTCTTGACGATACGACCCGTGTCGGTGCCCACCGCGGCAGCGGCGTCTGCGACCGTGGACGTGGGGACAGAGAGCCTGTGGAGCGTCGCCGCCACGCGGTTGACCTCGCAGAACCGCTCCAGGTCCTCTTCCGTCAGCGCATCCAGTCCACGCATGCCCGGCAGTCTAACCGCGCTGTGTTGCGGCCAGGACGGCGTTCCCAGGCGAAGTGGTATCTTCCGTCGATGTTGGAGATACCCGAGAAGTTCCGCGAGCTGGCAGCTCGCGAGCGGGAGGCCATCACCGACCTCCAGGTGCTTCTCGGTCGCCTCGGGGCGGACGATGAGCACGTCGCGGACGTGCGCACCGCGCTGAACGACCTCGGCGGTCTGTTCATGATCGTCGTAGCGGGCGAGTTCAACGCCGGCAAGTCGAGCCTCCTCAACGCCCTGCTGGGGGAGCACGTGATGCCGGAAGGCGTCACGCCCACCACTGACCGCATCACGGTCGTCACGCACGGCGAGGAGCCCTCGGAGCGGCAGGAGGGCCCCAGCGTCGTCCACCGGACACACCCGTCCCCCCTGCTCGCTGACATCGCGCTCGTAGACACGCCTGGCACGAACGCCATCATCCAGCGTCATCAGGAGCTGACGGAGAGGTTCGTGCCGCGGGCCGACCTCCTGCTGTTCGTTACCTCGGCCGACAGACCGTTCACCGAGAGCGAGCGCCGCTTCCTGGAGCTGATCGCATCGTGGGGCCGCAAGGTCATCATGGTCGTCAACAAGGTAGACATCCTCGACACCGACGAACAGCGTGCCGAGGTCGAGCGCTACGTCCGGGAACACGCCCGCGAGACCCTGAGCGTCTCACCCGAGGTGCACCTAGTGGGCGCGAAGGCCGCCGAACGGGCTCGCAGCGCCGGCGACGAGGCCGCGCTCGAGGCGTCGGGCGTGCCGGCGCTCGCCAGGGCAGTCTCGGAACGGCTGAGCGCCGAGCGCCCTCGCCTCAAGCTGCTCTCCCCCCTCGGCGTGGCCGAACGCACGGTCACGGTCTACCAGGACCAGCTCGCGGCGCGCCTCGCGCTGCTGACAGACGACAGCGGAAGCCTGGACGAGATCGAGCGCCAACGCGTCCAGTTCGAGAAGGACATGCGCCGCGAGTTCGAGGCACACGCGATCCGCGTCAAGGACATCGTCCGCGACGTGAAGGAACGCGGGCACGAGTTCTTCGACGACACCATCCGCTTCCGCCGCATACCGAGGCTGCTCAACACCAAGCAGGTGCAGGCGGACTTCCAGAGCGAGGTCATCAAGGACACCGAGACCCGCATAGATCGCGCTGTCTCCGACCTGGTCGACTGGTTCATCCAGCGCAACCTCCAGTTCTGGGAAGACGTCATGCGCTTCGTGAACGAGCGCGCCTCCGCTCAGGAGCGAGGGGTCATCGGCGAGGTCGGCGGCCGCTTCCAGTACGACAGGCGCGCCCTAGTAAGGTCCCTGGGCGAGCGCGCAGAAGACGCCCTCGAAACGTACGACGACGACTCCGAGTCCCGGCGCCTGGCAGACGACCTTCAGCAGGCCGTCTTCCGCACCGGCCTCTTCAACATCACGGGCATAGGGCTGTCTGCCGCGGTGCTGGCGTTCATCTCCACCGCCGCGCTTGACGTGACGGGCATCGCGCTCGGGCTCACGCTCGTGAGCGTGGGCCTCCTCGTCCTGCCGCGGCAGCGTGCGAAGGCGAAGCGCGAGCTCGCTGACCGCATGCGCCAGCTCGAGGAGAGCCTGATCGAGGGCATCAGCAGCCAGTTCGAGGAGGAGTTGGCGCGCTCGCAGGAGAAGCTGGCGGGCGCGATCAGCCCCTACACGCGCTTCGTGCGCTCCGAGCTGGAGCGGCTCGAGGAGCTGGGCGAGAACCTGGACGAGGTCTCCGTGCGTCTCGCCGGCCTCCGCGGCGAGATCGAGGTGCTGGAGTAGACTCTCCCGCATGTCCGTGACGACCGTTACCCGTGTCGCGTTCCAGGGTGTCGCGGGCGCGTTCAGCGAGGAGGCGGCATACGCCTTCGCGCCGGACTCGCAGGCCATCGGGTACCCGTCGTTCGAGGAGGCCTTCGAGGCCACCGTCAGGGGGGAGTGCGACTTCGCCTGCCTGCCGGTCGAGAACAGCTTGGCGGGCTCCATCAACCAGACGTACGACCTGCTCACCGACTCGGTGCTCACCGTGGTGGCGGAGCGCGTCGTCCGCGTGCATCACAACCTGCTCGTCAGACCGGGCTCCTCGCTCGCGGACGTGAAGCGCGTCTACAGCCACCCGCAGGCGCTCCAGCAGTGCCAGCGCTTCATCCGGAAGCACGGCATGGAGGCCGTGGCGGAGTACGACACGGCGGGCGCGGCCAAGCTGCTGGCGGAGCGCGTGGGCGCCGAGCCTGGCAACGGGGCGATCGCCAGCCGTCGGGCGGCCGAGGCCTACGGCCTGGACATAGTCGCCGAGCGGATCGAGGACCTCGACTTCAACTTCACGCGGTTCTTCGTGCTTGGTCACGAGGAGAGGCCGCAGCAGCCCGGCCGTGACCACAAGACGAGCCTGCTTCTCGCCACGCATCACCGCCCTGGAGAGCTGGTCGCGTGCCTGCAAGTATTTCCGGAGCACGGCATAAACATGACCAAACTCGAGTCGCGTCCCAGGCGTGACAAGCCGTGGAGTTACCTGTTCTACATAGACATCGAGGGCCACGTCGCGGAGCCGCAGGTCTCCGCCGCGTTGGCGGGGCTGATGCGCCGGGCGGCGTTCGTCAAGTACCTAGGCAGTTACCCCGCCGCCGAGCCCGTCGAGATCGACTGAACGCGGGCGGTCGCGCAGTCACAGGACGCGACGCGTCAGGGCGCTGGCATCGCCACCACCTCCAGCCCGTCGAACTCCTGGAGTCGAAGCGCCTCGCCCGGGTACCAGAGCGTTCGCGACCGGTAGGCGCCGCGCCAGGGTGAACGCAGCACCTCGGTCCAGCCGCGTATGACGTCGAGGAGCCACAGCTCCCGTGCTCCAGCCGCTGCGTATAGCGGCACGCGCACCTCGCGCGTGGACCTTCCACGTGCGAGCTCGATGATCACGACCGCTGCCTGCGGGTCGAACGACCCACCTACGCCGGCGGTCGCGACCGAAGCGCCTCTCGCTCCTGCGAAGGCGTCCGGCGCCCTGAGCAGTGACAGGTCTGCCCGCAACAGGTCCCCTGGCCCGAGACGGAAGGCAGGGTTCACCACGGCGATGCCGCCCGCTTCTCGGAACTCTTTCGATGCGATTCCTGCGTGCACGTGCGCCAGGACCGCCATCTGGGTAGGGCTGGGTGTGTGCCCCGGCACGACGCGTCCGCCCAGCAACTCGGCTCGCGGCCCCTCGGCTAGAGCGCCCGAACGCAGCGCCGCCAGGAACGCCGGGACCGTGACCATGGGGACAGCTCGTTCGCGCATCCCTCGCAGCCTGCGACGAGGGGGCCGAACCCACTTCCGGCTGGCCATCAGATGCCGGGCGGACCTCGTCAAACGACTCGTCGCGGCCCGGCACAGGGCAACCCGGGTGATACACTCCGCCGGATAAACATGCCGAGGCGCGAAGACATACACAAGATCCTGATCATCGGTTCCGGGCCCATCGTCATCGGGCAGGCGGCCGAGTTCGACTACTCCGGCACGCAGGCCTGCAAGGCACTCCGGGCGGCCGGCTTCGAGGTCGTGCTGGTCAACTCCAACCCCGCGACGATAATGACGGACCCGGACGTAGCCGACAGGACGTATATCGAACCGCTCACGCAAGAGTTCGTGGAGTCGGTGATCCGCACGGAGCGGCCGGACGCCCTGCTGCCAACGCTCGGCGGCCAGACCGCTCTGAACCTCGCCTCGGCCCTGCACGAGGCCGGTGTGCTGGATGCCTACGGCGTCAAGCTCATCGGAGCCAGCTACGAGGCCATCCAGAAGGGCGAGGACCGCAAGCTGTTCCAGGAGGCGATGGCCCGCATCGGCGTCAAGACGCCGGCCGGGAAGATGGTCACGAGCCTGGATGAGGCGCTGGGGTTCGTCGCCAGCATCGGCTACCCGGCCATCGTGAGGCCCAGCTTCACGTTGGGCGGCACCGGTGGCGGCATCGCGATGGACGAGGCCCAGTTCAGGGAGATCGTCTCCCAGGGGCTTCACGACTCGCCTGTCGGCAGCGTGCTGGTCGAGCAGTCCGTGCTCGGCTGGAAGGAGTACGAGCTGGAGGTGATGCGCGACACCAACGACACGGTCGTCATCATCTGCTCGATCGAGAACTTCGATCCCATGGGGGTGCACACCGGCGACAGCGTCACGGTGGCGCCCGCGCAGACGCTCTCCGACAAGGAGTACCAGCGCCTTCGCGACTACGCGATCGCGATCATCCGCGAGATCGGCGTTGACACCGGGGGCTCGAACATCCAGTTCGCCGTCAACCCGGAGGACGGGGACGTCATCGTCATCGAGATGAACCCGCGCGTCTCCCGCTCGTCGGCTCTGGCCTCCAAGGCCACCGGCTACCCCATCGCGAAGATCGCGGCGCTGCTCGCCGTCGGATACCACCTCGACGAGTTGCCCAACGACATAACCAAGGAGACGAAGGCCGCGTTCGAACCGACGATCGACTACGTCGTCACCAAGGTCCCGCGGTTCGCCTTCGAGAAGTTCCCCGGTGCGGCAGACGACCTCGGCACCCAGATGCGCTCGGTGGGCGAGGTCATGGCCATCGGCAGGACGTTCAAGGAGTCGCTGCTCAAGGCCGTGCGCTCGTTGGAACTGGACGTCCGGACGCAGACCGCCGGCTTGTCGGAGGACGAGCTGGAGGGACGTCTACGGCCTAACCCGCGGCGCCTGCCTGCCATCATCGAGCTCCTCAGACGCGGCCGTTCCGTACAGGCGCTGCACCAACTGACAGGTGTCGACCCGTGGTTCCTCGGCCAGCTCGAGGAGATCGTGCAGGCCGAAGGCGAGATCAAGGAGGCCGGCCAACCTGCCGCCTGGTCCTGGGAGCTGTGGCGTGAGGTCAAGCGGTTGGGGTTCTCGGATTCGGACGTGGCCGCGCTCACGGGCACGCCGCCCTCGGAGGTTCGCCGGCTCCGCCTCGCCAAGGGGCAGGCTCCCACCTACAAGACGGTAGACACGTGCGCCGCCGAGTTCGAAGCGTACACGCCTTACCTGTACTCGACCTACGAGTGGGAGGACGAGGCGCCGCGTACGGACAGGGCGAAGGTCGTCATCCTGGGATCCGGACCCAATCGCATCGGTCAGGGCGTCGAGTTCGACTACGCCACCGTGCACGCCGTGTGGGCGCTGCAGGAGGCCGGCTACGAGACCATCATGGTCAACTCGAACCCCGAGACCGTCAGCACCGACTACGACACGGCGGACCGCCTCTACTTCGAGCCGCTCACCCTGGAGGACGTGCTCAATGTCATCGAGCACGAGCAGCCTGACGGCGTCGTCGTCCAACTCGGCGGTCAGACGCCGCTGAAGCTCGCTAAGGGGCTAGAGGACGCAGGCGTCCCCATCTGGGGCACGTCCGCCGCCGCCATCCACGCAGCCGAGGACCGCGACGCTTTCCACGCGCTGTGCGAGCGGTTGGCCATCCCGCAACCGTCGGGCGGCGTCGCGGCCAAGCCCGCGGACGCTGCAGCGTTGGCGAAGGCGATCGGCTACCCGGTAATGGTGAGACCCAGCTACGTTCTCGGCGGGCGCGCGATGCAGGTGGTCCGAGACGAACCCGAGCTGCAGCAGTACCTGGACGTCGTGTACGCCGAGCTGCCGGACGAGCCCAGCGTGCTGGTCGACGACTACCTGGAGGGCGCGACCGAGGTCGACGTCGACGCCATCTCCGACGGGCACACGACCGTCGTCGCCGGGATCATGGAGCACGTCGAGCCCGCGGGCGTGCACTCCGGGGACAGCGCATGCATAACGCCGCCTGTCGGGCTTTCGGCGGACGTCGTCGCGACGATCGAGGAGTACACCGCCCGCCTGGCCCAGGCGATAGGCGTGAAGGGGCTCATCAACGTCCAGTACGTGATCAAGGACGGCACGGTCTACGTCATCGAGGCGAACCCGAGGGCCAGCCGCACCATCCCCTACCTGTCGAAAGCGATCGGGCACCCGCTCGCCAAGTACGCGGCGCTGGTATCGGCCGGCAAGACGCTGCGCGAGATCGGTTTCACCGAGGCCCCGCGACCGGACGTCTACAGCGTCAAGGAGGCGGTGCTGCCCTTCCTGAAGTTCAGGAACGTGCTGCCTGTCCTCGGACCCGAGATGCGCTCGACGGGCGAGAGCATGGGCATAGACGCCGACCCGGACCTCGCCTACTACCGGGCGGCCCTGGGAGCCGGCTCGATGCTGCCGCGACGGGGCACCGTCCGCCTCCTGGGTTCGGGTCTAGACACCTTGACCGAGGACCTGAGAGGACTGGGGTTCGAGGTCGAGGTCGGGCCGCTACCCACCGGAGCCGAACCGGACTACGACCTGCTCATCGACCTCGACCACACACGAGAGCTACGCAGGGCGCTTGAGAACGGCGTTCCGTTCGTTTCCACCGCCCTAGCCGCTCGGTGGACAGTGAGGTCGATGGTAGCCGCCGCCGCGGCGCGTGCGTCCGGGCCCATGAAGGTGACTGCCCTACAGGACCTGTATCAGGCGGAGATGCCGCCCTCGCTCGTCAGCTCGTCGTCTGTCTGAAGGTCGTCCTCGCTCGTCCCAACGAGCAGCTCGGGCTCCCCAAGACCGGTCAGCTTCTCGACCTGCCGTGAGGGGAGCTGGTCCTTGAGGGCCAGCGCGTAGCTCGAGAGCACGGTGAGTGCGGACTCTACGTGCTGACGGAGCACGAACTCGCCGTGGTCGACCCGTGCTACGAGATGGAACGGGGCCGCCGAGAGGCGTTCGAGCACTCCCAGCGCTCGGTCGCGCGGCATGTTCGTCTCCGCGACGAGGTCCTCGAGCAGGAACACGGTCGGCGCCCGAAGCTGGTTGAGCCTCGCGAGCACCTCCGACAGCTCGCCGCGCTCTGCGACGCGCGCGGCGATCGTGGCCTCGAAACGCTGCAGGCCGTGCTCGAACAAGCCGTCCCTCTCGAAGTGCGGCTCCAGGTCCATCGGCGATATGGGCACCGTCTTGTGCAGGCTCGCGAGCCTGTCCAGACCCTGCCAACTCCACAGCGTTGCCCGTGCGAGCTCGGCGGGACCGGTCAGCCGCAGGAGGTCATGGTGCTCACCGACGACGGCCAGGTGGCGGAAGTCGTTGCCCCGACGCTTGGCGAGCAGCTCGGCCCAGTCCAACCGCTCGCTGTGCGAGAGGAGCTGCACCAATACCTTGTAGCTGCGGCGTCCCATCGCCGCGACGAGGCGAACCTGACCCTTGCCTACTGGTTCGATCCGGAAGCCGACGGGCAACATGATCCGTCGGAAGCGGCTCGCCAGCATGGTGGCCTCGCCCGCGGATCCTTCGTCCTCGGCATCATCGTCCTCGAACTCCACCTGTGAGTTGCTCGCACGCCGCTCCACCACGTGCTGAGCTTCCGAGTAGTCCGTCCTAAGGCGGGCGGGCTCGTTCGGCTGCGTCCATAGGCCAGCCTGCTCCGGCAGACCCGGGGCGCCCGCCTGGGAAGCCTGCGGTGCCTGAGAGCCGCCGCCTTGCGCGCCGGCGAACATCGCCTGAGCTCCGTTCTCGGAGCTTGCGGATAGTGAAGGGGCACGCTGTTCTTGCCTCGGCTCCTGGATGGGCGCGGCCACCGCGACCGCGTCACCCTTCTCCTCCACGACGTCATCGGACCCTGTGAGCCTCGCGTCGTCGTGGACGACGACAACCTGCTCCGGCTCCGGCTCCGTTTCCTCAGCGAGGACGGTAGCGGCGTTGACCCAACGGCCCTCGAGGAAGGCGAAGCGATCGTCGTCCCTCAACGCGCCGGCGATGTCAACGTCCTGAGGCACCTCGTAGACGGCCCTTATCTCCTGCTCGGTCATGCGCACCGAGGAGTCCAGGAGGTCGTCCAATAGAGCAGCCAGGTTCTCTTCCGTCGTGTAGTCGGGTGTGCGAGGCCGCGCGACCGGCGTGATGGCGAACTTGCCGTCCTCCAGGGCGCGAACGTGCAGCTCGTCGTTGACCGCCAGCTTGTTCGCGCCGAACAGCTCGCCCAGTCCGAGGACCGTCCGGGGAGCGCGGAACGTCAGCTCGTACTCGGCGCCCGATTTGGTGTCGATGGCCGTGGCGCCTCCCTCTTCAGGGAACAGACCCACCATCGCCTGCGGCAACGTCATCGTGCCGCTCCGGAGGCAGTAACGCGTCAACGGGTAGCGGAACTCTCCAGCCATCTAACGCCTCCCGGCTTCGTGATATCCACGACAGGGCCCGCCCCGCGCGTTCGAGGCGCCGCCACCTTGGTGGGTTCGCCGAAGTCTAACCTGCCTCGGCCCGCGGGTCGGGCGCTGGCGTCAGGACCGGTTTCGAAATCGCTTCAGCTCTTCCCGAAGACCAGCCGCCGCCGCTTGCGCTGCTTCGCCTTGGCCTTCGCCGGGGCGG
>DASRWD010000220.1:0-18675 GCA_035654755.1 Trueperaceae bacterium | reverse complement strand
TGGCGGGAGATGAGCCAGTCGCGCAGGCGGTAGGTGACCTGCTCCTCGCCGGCCCCGATGCTCTTGAGATGGTCGATGGCCGCGGCGATGGCGGGGTTGGCTCGGCCCTTCTCGCCGTTCTGGCGCAGGCCGTCCAGCGGGCCGGAGTTGATCATGGTGCCAGTGCCGGTCCAGAGATCCTCGAGGTCCTCGTCCCGTACCCTTGCGTCGTCGGGGCGCACCACCGGGCGGATCTCGAGCCCCATCTTCGTCGCGAACTCGAAGTCCCGCTCGTCACCGTACGGAACGGCCATGATGGCGCCGGTGCCGTAGCCCATGAGGACGTAGTCGGCGATCCAGATCGGGATCCTCTCGCCGTTGACCGGGTTCACCGCGTAGGCGCCGATGAACTCGCCGGTCTTCTCGCGGGTCTCGGTCTGCCTGTCCAGCTCGGTCATGTGGCTGGCGCGCTCCACGTAGGCCCGCACGCGTTCCTCGTGCTCGGGCGTGGTCAGCTTCCTGACCAGCGGATGTTCCGGCGCGAGCACCATGAACGTCGCTCCCCACAGGGTGTCTGGCCGGGTCGTGAAGACCTCGATGTCGTCGCCCTGGTCGCTCCTGAAGACGACCCTTGCGCCCTCGGAGCGCCCGATCCAGTTCGTCTGCATGAGGCGGATGCGCTCGGGCCAGTCCAGCCCTTCGAAGCTGAGGAGCTCGTCTGCGTAGTCCGTGATCTTGAAGTGCCACTGCGGCATGAGGCGGCGCTCGATGAGCGCCCCCGAACGCTCGCCGCGGCCGTCTATCACCTGCTCGTTGGCCAGGACCGTCTGGTCGACTGGGTCCCAGTTGACGAACGACTCCTTGCGGTAGGCGATCCCCTGCTCGTACATCTTGAGGAAGAACCACTGGTTCCACCTGTAGTACTCGGGGTCGCAGGTGATGACCTTCTTCGACCAGTCGAACATCGCGCCCATCTGGTCGTACTGCTTCTCCATGCGCTCTATGCGCTCGTAAGTGAGCGTGGCCGGATGCACGTCCTGGCCCTGCCTGGCCGCACGGATGGCGGCGTTCTCGGCCGGCAGCCCGAAGGCGTCGAAGCCCATGGGGAAGAGCACGTTGTAGCCGTTCATCCGCCGGAACCGCGCGGCGGCGTCGGCCGGCGCCTCGGCGAACCAGTGGCCAACGTGAAGGTCGCCCGACGGGTACGGGTACATCGTAAGGAAGTAGAACTTCGGCTTGCTGTCGTCGTGCAGGTCGACCTCATAGATGCCCATGTCGCGCCAGCGCTGGCGCCACTTCGCCTCTACGTCGCCTGGCGAATAGCGGTCTGCCTGCCTGGCGTCGCTACCCGGGATTGTCTGCGTCATCGCCCCTCCAGAAGAGATCATCTCGTCCCATGCCCACGAAGAACCCCGGCCTGCTAGAGCCGGGGCGCGCCTTCGGGCAGACGGTACTAGCGGTCCGTCAACCAGGCGCACCTACTAGGTCTAGGCGTAGTCGAGCGCCGTACTGGTACACGTCTGGCTGTGTGACGACACTCGCGTCCATGGCGGCATCCTAGGCTTCCGGGCACCGGCAGTCAACAGCAGATCAGCACACGCCGGACACGGCTGGCGCGGTGGCCCGGTGGCAGAAGGTGCGGACCGCCCACGAGCGTGCCAGCCGGTACACTCGTGTGACTTAGGGCTGGGAGGCAGGCATGGAGTTCGATCTCATCGTCATCGGCTCGGGACCCGGGGGCTACCACGCCGCCATCCGCGCCGCGCAGCTGGGTCTGAAGGTGGCTTGCGCAGAGAAGGCCGACATAGGCGGCGTGTGCCTCAACATAGGTTGCATCCCGACCAAGGCGCTGCTCCACGTGGCAGCCGAGGTAAGGAACGGCAAGCACGCCGCCGAGATCGGCGTCCGGTTCGGAGAGCCCGAACTCGACCTGAAGGCCATAGACGGCTTCAAGAGAGACGTCGTCAAGAAGATGACCAGTGGCGTCGGCATGTTGTTCAAGGGCAACAAGGTCGAGGTGCTGGATGGCGAGGCCAAGTTCGTCGGTAAGGACGAGGTCGAGGTTGGCGGCGAGCGGCACAAGGCCAAGAAGTTCATCGTGGCAACCGGCTCGCGCCCCGCGTCCGTCCCCGGCTTCGAGGTCGACGGCGACGGGATCATCGACTCCACCGGCGCGCTCGAGCTGGGAGGCGAGGTGCCCGCCAGGCTGCTCGTCATAGGCGGCGGCGCCATCGGGCTCGAGTTCGCAGACGTCTACCAGGCGCTCGGCAGCGAGGTGACCGTCGTCGAGATGCTCGAGCAGATCGCTCCGGCGTCCGATCCGGACGCGGCCAAGGAGCTGCGGAAGTCCTTCGAGAAGCGCGGGATCGAGGTCCTCACCGGCACGAAGGTCGCGGGTCAGAAGAAGGGCAAGAAGGGCATCGAGGTCGCGTTGGAGGGCGAGGGCGGCCAGAGGTCGTTGACGGTCGACAAGGTGCTGGTGGCGGTGGGCCGCCGGCCGAACGGCAAGGGACTGGGTCTGGAGGAGATCGGGGTCGAGGTGGACGACCGGGGCTTCGTGAAGGTCGTCAACGAGCACATGCAGACGACGCTCGACAACGTGTACGCCATCGGCGACGTCGCGCGCGCGCCCTTGCTCGCCCACAAGGCCATGAAGGAGGGCCTGGTGGCGGCCGAGCACGCCGCGGGCAAGCCGGTCGCGTACGACACCGTCGTCCCCTCCGTCATCTACACGTCCCCGGAGCTGGCGAGCGTCGGCATGACGGAGCAGGAGGCGAAGGACGCCGGCCACAGCGTGCGGGTCGGTCGCTTCCCGCTTTCCGCCTCCGGCAGGGCCGCCAGCCTTGGCACCTCGGAGGGACTGGTGAAGCTGATAGCCGACGAGGAGACGGACCTACTCCTGGGCGCCCATATCGTCGGTCCCGGCGCGGGCGAGCTCATCGCCGAGGCCACGTTGGCCATCGAGATGGGCGCGACGCTCGAAGACATCGCGCTGACGCAGCACGCTCACCCCACGCTCGCCGAGGGCCTCATGGAGGCTGCGGAGCACGCGCACGGCAGGGCCATTCACATAGCGAACAGGCGGCGGTAGCGCCGCCTGCGGGCGGTTGCCCGCGCGGGGCGATCAGCCGTCAGCGGAGCGCGTAGGAGTGAGGAGACTCCCTATTCAGGTCGTGTAATCAGCGTTGATGCGCACGTAGTCCGCGCTCAGGTCGCAGCCCCACGCTTCGCCTGTGGCTCGTCCAGCCGCCAGGTCGACCTCGATGAGCACGTCATCCTGCCGCAGCAGCGACGAGACCCCGGCCTCGTCGAACGGTAGCGGAGCCCCTTTGTAGAGCTCGGCCCCCTGCATCGACACGCGCACGTTCGCCAGGTCGCAGACGGCGCCCGAACGGCCCACGGCGGCCAGGATGCGACCCCAGTTCGGGTCCGCGCCGTGCACGGCCGCCTTCACGAGCATGCTGCCGGCCACCGTCTTGGCCGCCGCCCTGGCCTCGACGTCGTTCCGGCCGCCTGTCACTCTGACGGTGATGAGCTTGGTCGCGCCCTCGCCGTCCCTAGCGACCTTCGTGGCCAGCTTGGCGCAGACGTCGACGAGCACCTCCTCCAGCTCCTCAGTGTCGACCGAAACCCGCTGCGAGCTGAGCGCGATGGCCATGTCGTTGGTCGACGTGTCCCCGTCAACACTCAGCTGGTTGAGGGTGCGGTCCACGACCCGAGGCCACATCGCGCGCAGCTCCTCTTGAGCGATGCGCGCGTCCGTCATCACGAACGCCAGCAACGTCGCCATGTTCGGGTGGATCATCCCCGAGCCCTTGACGACGCCCACGACCCTGGCGCCCGTCGACAACGTGGCGGCCACTTCCTTCGGCACCGTGTCGGTGGTCATGATCGCCTCGGCGAAGGCGCCGGAGTCGCCGGTGAGGTCGTTCGCCGCAGCCGGCATCGCCTCCTTGAGCCTGTCGATGGGCAGCGGCACGCCGATGACGCCGGTCGAGGCCGTCAGAACGTCCTGCACCCTGTCGAGCCCCAGCGTCGCGGCGGCGGCGCCCGCGAGATCCTCGTTGTCCCAGGTGCCGCGCTCACCGTTCGCGCAGTTGGCGTTCCCGCTGTTGACGACCACCGCCCGCACGTACGTCTCGGCGGCGAACCGCGAGCGGTTGCGCGAGACGCAAGGCGCCTTCACCAGGTTGCTCGTGGACACCAGCGCCCACGCCATGGGATGCGGCGAGTAGATGAGCCCCAGGTCGCTACGCCCGGACTCCTTTATGCCTGCGGTGATGCCCGCTAGCTCGAACCCCCGCGGCGCCCTCACGGCCACGTCCCCTGAAGTCGCAACCCCTCGTCCTCCTCGAACCCATAGGCCACGTTGAAGGCCTGGACGGCCTGACCTGCGGCCCCCTTGCCCAGGTTGTCTATCGCGCAGAAGGTGAGCACGTGCCCGCTGCGCGGGTCGTACCTGGCTGACAGGATCGCCCTATCGCTGCCGTTGACGGCCTTCGTCTGAGGCAGCTCCTCCTGGACGTGCACGAGCGGGTCGTCCGCGTAGTAATCGGATACGACCTGTAGAACCGCGTCGTCGGTCAGCTCGGCGTCCTTGGTCCGCGTGGCGCAGGTGGCCAGTATCCCGCGCTCCATCGGCACGATGTGCGGCGTGAAGCTCACGGTGTACGGCTCGAAGTCGTCGTGCGTTCGGAGGCGCTTGCCGCCTCGCTTGACGCGCCCCACCGTCGCCTCGATCTCGGCGGTATGCCTGTGCGTCCCCGAGGGCTTGTAGGCGCGGGAGTTCCCAGCCATCTCGGGGTAGTGGAGCATGGCCGAGGTGCCGCGGCCGGCACCCGACACGCCGGTCAGGACACTGACGACGGCCGAGGACCCCAGGAGCCCTGCGGCGGCCACCGGCGCCAACGCCAGGCTGGCGGCGGTCGCGTTGCAGCCGGGGCTGGCGACCAAGCGTCTGCCGGGCAGCTCGTCCCGATGTAGTTCGACCAGGCCGTATACGGCCTCATCCAGCAGCTCGGGATGTGGGTGGGGACCGCCGTACCACTCCTCGTAGGAGGCGGCCGGCAGCCGGAAGTCGGCCGATAGATCGATGACGCGCTTGCCGGCGTCGAGCGCGCGTTTGACGAGCGGAGCCGTGGCGCCGTGTGGCGTGGCACAGAAGACGACGTCCGAGGCCTCTATCACCGCGTCCTCGCTCGAGAACGTCAGCCCGGGGAACAGCCCCGCCAGGTGGGGCCAGCAAGCGTCCACCGACTGGCCCGCGTACTGTCGGGAGCCGACCGCGACGAGCTCCACGCCCCCATGCCGGGACAGTCGCTCGATGAGGCCAGCGCCACCGTAGCCGCTTGCACCGAGGATGCCGACGCGGTGGCTCGCTGCCATCTCAGTCGCCCCGGTCGGACAGTAGCTGCACCAGCACGGCCTTGTGTGCGTGCAGCCGGTTCTCCGCCTGGTCGAACACGACGCTGCGCTCGTGGTAGACGGCTTCCTCCGTGCACTCCTCGCCGTAGTGGGCGGGCAGGTCGTGCATGAAGACCCCTCGGGGGCTCAGGTCCTCGAACCACGCAGGCGTGATCGTGTAGCCGGCGAAGGCGTTGCGACGCTGCTCCAGCTCGTCCTCCATGCCCATCGACACCCAAACGTCCGTGTACAGGGCGTCCGCACCCCTCGCGGCCTCGCGCGGATCGTGCGAGATCGTGACGTCCGCGCCCCTGGCACGGGCATCGGCCAGCAGCTCGGCGTCCGGCTCGTAGCCCTCCGGGCACGCGATCACCAGACTCGTACCGGCCAGGGCTGCTGCGTTCACGTGGGAGTTGCAGACGTTGTTGCCGTCGCCCACGTAGGTCACACGCAGACCCCTCAGCTCCCCGAATCGCTCGAGCAAGGTGACGTAGTCCGCGAGGAGCTGGCATGGGTGCAGCCGGTCGGAGAGCCCGTTGATGACGGGCACCCTGGCGTGGTGCGCAAGGGTGATGAGGGTCTCATGCCCGTAAGTGCGCGCCATGATGCCGTCCACCCAGCGGTCGAGGTTGGATGCGACGTCCCTGATGGTCTCGCGCACCCCCCAGCCGATGTAGTTCTGGCTCAACAGGATGGCGTGGCCGCCGAGCTGTGCCATGGCGATGTCGAAGGTGGACCGGGTCCTCAAGGACTGCTTCTCGAAGATCATGGCCATCGTCCGGTGCTCGAGGTGGCGCGGCCTGACGCCGCGCTTCCAGTCTTGTTTCATCTGGACGGCGCTCTCGAGCAGCCCGTCGAACTCGTCCTTGCTCAGGTCGGCGAGCGACAACAGGTCGCGTCCGGCCAGTGTCGGCACATGCAGCACGTCCATCTGGTAGCCCCTCACGCTAGCGGAAGACCGCCGACTCGTGGCAGCCCGCGCGAGCGGACGCCAGAGACCGGCGGACGAGCGCACACTTTATCACCGCTCGAGGCTCGGCCCCGACAGCTTCTATGGCCGACTTCCTCACTGCCCGAGCAAGCCGAGGTACCAGTCGACCACGTGGCCGCCGAACAGCAGGGAGGCGAGCCCGCCGAGCAGGAGGTACGGCCCGAACGGGACCATGCGCGAGCCGCCGGCGAGTCGCGCGATGACACCGCCGATCGCGCCGATGGTCACCGCCAGGAAGATGGCCACGAGCAGGCGCTCCCAGCCGAGGAAGCCGCCGAGCACCGCCGCCAACTTGACGTCGCCGAAGCCCATCGCGACCGGCTCGGAGTCCTCCTCGCCGGGAACCTCTTCCGGCTTTGTGGCCTCCGCGCCCTTCGCCACGTCGTGCAGCCACCAGTAGGCGGCGCCTATCAGTGCCCATGCGCCGGCGGCCATGACCGAGCCGGCCACCGAGGTCGTCAGCGGAACCGGGAGCCCCAGCGACGACAGCACGACGGCCAGGAGCCACAGGCCGTAGATGAGCGCCTCCGGGATCCTCAGCGTGCGCCGCGTCACGAGGTTGAGCACGAGGCTCGCAAGCCCGGCCAAGAGGCCGGGCCATACTCCGAACGCGGCGCCCACCACCGCGGCTACGTTCACCTGATCGAGGCTGATGGGCCATAGCCGTTCGGAGGTGTCGCCAAGACGCCGCAGCACGAGCCCGCCGACGCGGTTTATCAGCACGAGGATCCCGGCGCCGGCAAGGGCTCCGGCGACGGCCTCGAGCGGTCCCGGAAGGCCTTCGACGCCGCGCCACAGGAGGGAGCCCAGTAGGACGAGCCCCAGCGCCGGCAGGGTGAGAACGTCCGGTAGGACGTAGCGTTCCAGATCGATAAGCGCCGCCATGACGAGCATGGCGACCGCGGCCAGCAGCGGAAGGACGCCATAGCCCACGATCTCGGGCGGGAACGCCAGCACCAGGGCGACGAAGACGCCTGCCATGAGCAGCTCGACGAGCGGGTACCGGGCGGAGATGGGGGCGTGGCAGGTGCGGCACCGGCCCCTCAGCACCACCCACGACAGGACCGGCACGAGGTCTATGGCCGACAGACGCCGCCCACAGCTCGGGCAGCGGCTACCCGGATGGACGACGGACTCACCACGCGGCAGGCGGTAAACGACGACGTTGGCGAAGCTGCCGACGATGGCCCCCAGCGCGGCTGCGAACGCCACGGTGAGGGCCGTCACGGCTGCTGCTCTGCGGGTGGTTCCGGGTGGGCTGTGGGGCTCGCGAACTGCGATGAAGGCGGCACTTACGCTCCTAGGTTCTCATCATCCCGGTGTTATCCTGCGCCCGCTATGAAGAGGCTCACCGCACTAAGCGTCATCGCCGTCCTGGCCGCCATGTTCGCGTTCTCCCACCTGAGTGGCCAGAGCCGCGAGACGAAGGTGGTGTTCATCCGTTCGCAGGCCGCCATACTCGCTCACCCAGCAGGGGCTCAGGTGGACCAGCTCAAGCAGCAGGCCCAGGAAGAGGTCGACGGCCTGGTGGCCAGCCTTCAGGAGCTGGAGGCGAAGGTGGCCGCCGGCAACGAGCTGACGCCCGAGGAGAACGAGCGCTATCAGGCGCTCGTAACGTCGATCAACGCCGTGCAGCAGCGCTACGCGCAGGAGATAGACGCGGCCGCGCGCCCGGCGATCGAGGATGTGAACGGCATCCTGGCCACGCTGGCCGAAGAGAACGGCTACACGATCATCATGGACGCGGACGAGGCCCGGAACCTGGACCTCGTCGTGTACGCAGATGACGACCTCGACATCACGCAGATGGTCATCGACAGGTTGACCGCTCAGTAAGGACCAAGGGGAAGCAACGAGATCGCCCGGACCGGCTCAGGCCTCGTCCGGGCTTTCTTCCGGTCTCACGGCGGCGCCCGCGTGTGCCGAGCCGAGCTCCTCGCGTAACCGTGCCAGGTCACGCTGATCGGCCTCATCCAGCGGAGCTCCGTCCAGCAGGTCGGGTCGCCTGATGAGCGTGCGCCTCAAAGCCTCGCGGCGGCGCCATTCCTCGACCTTGCCGTGATGACCGGAGAGCAGGACGTCCGGCACGCCCATACCGCGGAACTCTGGCGGTCTCGTGTACTCGGGGTAGTCGAGCAGACCCGTCTGGAACGAGTCCTGAGCGTGGCTCTCATCGTCGCCGAGGGCGCCGGGCAGCAGGCGCGTCACGGCCTCGATAACGCACAGCGCAGGCAGCTCACCGCCCATGAGCACGAAGTCGCCCAACGAGACCTCACGGGTCACTAGCGACTCGACGCGCGCGTCGAAGCCCTCGTAACGTCCGGCCAGCAGGCAGACGTGGCGCCGCTGCGCGAACTCACCCACCAGACCCTGTGTCAGGGGCTCGCCCGCGGGGGAGAGCAGCACGACCTCGTCAGGTGGCGGGGCGTCCGCGGCGGCCTCGTCGATCGCGGCCGCTGCGACGTCGACCCTCACCACCATGCCGGCGCCGCCGCCGTACGGCGCATCGTCCACGCGGCCCGTGCGGTTGCCCGCGAATCGCCGCAGGTCGCGAACTTCCACCTCGACGATGCCTTCACGAATTGCCCGCGCGAGCAGGGCCTCCTCGAGGTACCGGTTCACCAGGCCGGGGAAGAGCGTGTAGACGGTGAAACGCAACGTCAGTCCAGCAGCCCGGCGGGCGGTGACGAGATCACCAGAGCGTCTTCCGTGACCTCGACGTAGGGTGCGGCGAGAGACACGAGGTAGACGACGCCGGAAGCGGAGCGCACCTCGACCAGCGGGTTGACGCCGTTAAGGTTCGCGGCCACGACCTCGCCCCAGGCCTCCCCGTCCACGACGACCGGGAGGCTGGCGAGCGACTCTTCCGCCGTGGGAGCGGTGACGGCCTGGAGGACGTCCTCAGTGAGGTCGTCCGCGTTCACCCATACCGGCGCGTTGACCAGCGCCCGGGCGGCGGTGCGGTCCCTTACGCCTTCGAAGAGGACCACGAGCGTGCCGGTCCGCGTGTCCGCGCCACGCAGCCGCGTCTCGCCAAGGCCGGCCACGAACATGCGTGGCCTGCTGTCCAAGAGGGTCTCGAGTTCTTCGTCGTCCAGTTCGGCTTCCATCAGGAGCCGAACGCCGCCGTCGAGCTTGAAAGACTTGCCCAGGCGGCCCACCCTTACGTAAGCGTCGGGTGGCGTGGTGAAGGCGGGACGCGAGCTCATGACGGCCCCGCCACCGGACGTGCCGGATGGGGCGCTAGAGGACGCGTCATTCCAGTAGCTGTACCTCTACGCGCTGTCGGCCGTCTGCCGCGGCCCGCGCCAAGGTGCGGACGGCGTTGATTACGCGCCCGCCGCGGCCGATTATGCGGCCTGCGTCTTCGGGCGCGCAGGTCACCTTGACGACGAGGGAGCGGTCGGTGCGTTCGGCCCTGACCGACAGACGGTCCGGCTCCTGCACGAGGTTCACCAAGCAGTAGTTGACGAGGTCGACGACCATCTCAAGGAACCTCCCAAGCCCTAGGGAACTAAGCGGCCGCCTCCTGGCGCTTCTTGTAGCTGGCGCGGCGCTTGGCAATGACGGAGGGCGTCTCGACGCCGACCTTCTCGAGCAGCCGCAGGACGGTGTCCGTGGGTTGGGCACCCTTTGCGAGCCAGTCGCTGGCGCGCTCCGTGTCCACCCGGAGGTGCTCCTCCGTGGTCTCGCGGGGGTCGTAGTAACCGATCTGCTCGATGTAATCGCCGGCACGCTTCGTGCGGCCGTCGACGACGACCATACGGTAGTGCGGGTTGTGAATCGAGCCCATGCGCATCAGGCGGATCTTGACCATGTGTCTAAAGTAGTTCCCTTCGCGTTGGCAGCGGCCTCGTCGGCGAGACCAGGCTGAGGGGGCGCAGCGCGGCCCTCGTCAAGCTACCCAGTGTACACGGCCAAGCGGCGTACGCAACGTTCACCCGCCTGCTACGCTGTACTCCACCTCAGGACCACCATGGAGGTCACAGTGCGCTCGCCCCGCGCAGCCTTCGCTTTGCTGTCTTTGACGCTGTCTTTGACCTTCGTTCTGGCCGCCTGCCAGGGAGAGACGCCGCCTCCTCCGCCGCCACCACCCCCAGACTGGCTATGGGTGAGCGTCTGGAGCCAGAACAAGCTGCTGGCGTTCGACGACGAGCAGCTCCTGAGCGGCGCCACCGGAGCGCAGGCGGCGTTGGCCATCGGACTGGGGTCCGGTCGCTCGCCTTACGGCTTCGACTTCGATGCGGACGGTGACCTGTGGGTCGGCACGCAGGAAGGCGAGCTGCTCGAGTACGACTCCGCCGACATAGCCACGTCGGGCACCCCTGAACCGGTCTCCGACCTTCCGACCGGATCGGCCCACGTCGCCGGCGTCCGGATCGCGCCGGACGGCACGCTGTGGGCGACGATGCAGGGGAAGCTGTTGGCTTGGCGAGCCACTACCCTCGCGGCGGGCGGTTCGCCGGCCCCCGATGTCACGTTGACGAGTGCGTCGCCGTTCATGACCCTTTACCCGAACGACTTGGCGTTCGACGAAGAAGGCGGCCTCTGGGTCGTAGGCACCGAGTCCGTGTTGCGGTTCGCGCCCGCGCAGCTCGAGACGGGTGGTGAGGTCGAGCCTGATGTCGTGATCAGCTCGGACGGCACTTCTCTCGCTGGCCCGATGGGGCTGGCGTTCGACGCGAGCGGCGACCTCTGGGTGTCGAACCTGTCGAGCAACGTGGTCGAGAAGTTCCGGCGCCAAGACCTGCTGGCCAGCGGCAGCCCAGCGCCGATCGTCTCCCTGCAGGTGCCCGGCACCTACAAGGTACGTGTGGCGTTCGACTCCGAAGACCGCATGTACGTCAGCCACCTCTACGGTCCGTCGTTCGGCCCTTCTGGGTACGTGGCGGTCGTCAGCCCGCCGAACCGCGTGACTTCGGGCGCGGCTCCCGTCAGCGCCGAGTTCGCAGAGCTGGGAAGCATCGACGCGGGCGGGGCGATGGCGTTCCGGCCCGGGCCGGAGTAGGCCGACCGGGGAGCTAGTGGCGTTGGCCCGGGTGTTGACCGGACGGCCCGCCGAGCGCGGGCCCGGCTTCCGGACCTAACCTCGGCCGAGTGAGGGCCTGCGCCCGGCGCGGCCGGGGCCGCCACGCCCCATCCGCTTCATCAGCTTGCGCATCTCCTCGTAGTTCTTCACGAGGCGGTTGATGTCCTGCACCTGAGTGCCGGACCCCTTGGCGATGCGCCGGCGACGGCTGGCATCCAGTACTCGCGGGTTGGCGCGCTCCTTCTCCGTCATGCTCGAGATGATCGCCTCTATGCGGCCGATCTCCTTCTCGTCGACCTCGGCGCCGGCCGGCAGCAGCTTGCCTGCGCCAGGGATCATCTTGAGTACGTCACCGAACGAGCCGATCTGCTTGAGCTTGCGCATCTGCGTGAGCATGTCCTGGAGCGTGAAGTCGCCGAGATCGCGCATCTCGCGCTCGTCATCGTCGCCCTCCAAGACCTTGGCCTTCTCGATGAGCGTGAGCACGCCTCCCATGCCGAGGATCGGGCCCGCGACGCGGTCGGGGTGGAACGGCTCGAGACCGTCGATGCGCTCGCTCATGCCCGCGAAGTAGATGGGCTTGCCCGTCACGTGCTTGGCGGAGAGCGCCGCACCGCCGCGGGCGTCACCGTCGAGCTTGGTCATGATGAGCCCGGTGACGCCCACCCGCTCGTCGAACTCGCGCGCGACCGGCAGCGACTGCTGACCGGTCATGGCGTCGACGACGAGCACCTTCTCGGATGGCCCGACGAGACGTGCGAGCTGCGCCAGCTCGTCCATCAGCGCCTCGTCGACCTGCAGGCGGCCCGCGGTGTCGACGATGACGAGGTCGCGGAAGTCCTTGCGCAGGTGCGACCGCAGCCGCTCGGCGACCTGTTCCGGACGCTCTTCGTCCATGACCTCGAAGACGGGCACGCCGATCTGGTCGCCAAGGACCCTGAGCTGCTCGCGCGCCGCCGGGCGCTGGGTGTCGGCCGCGACCAGCAGCACCCTGCGACCCTGCCCCTTGTAGCGGTACGCCAGCTTGCCAGCGGTCGTCGTCTTGCCGGCACCCTGCAGGCCCATCAGCAGCCAGACGTTCGACTCGGACTTGAGGACCGGCTGCACGCTCTTGCCGCCCAGCGTGTCGACGAGCTCCTCGTGGACGATGGCGATGACCCTTTGGTCGGGCTGCAAGGAGGTGAGGACCTCGGAGCCGACGGCCTTCTCCTGGACGCGCTTCGCGAAGTCTCGGGCGACCTCGAGGTTGACGTCGGCCTCCAGCAGCGCAACGCGCACCTCGCGCAACGCCGCCTTGACATCGGCCTCCGAAAGGCGACCGCGGCCGCGCAGTCCGCCGATGACCGATTGGAGTCTGTCTCCCAGGCTCTGGAACATGGCCAGAGGGTAACGCCCGTTGGGTGGTGTGCACGGTGTCCCGGCGGTCCAGAAGGCCCGGGCTACAACGCTGGTGCTAGCATTGGAGCCATGTCCGGCAAGGCGCACAGGAGGCTCGGATGGCGCGCTGCGCTCGTCGCGGCGGTCGTCGGCCTCGGCAGTCTCGCGCAGGCCCAGCTCCTCGCCGAGGTCATGACGACGACGGCGATCGCCGCATCGTTCGATTCCGCCGTCAGGTTCCCCTCGGGCAGCCTGAGAGCGGTGGGCGACGGCGTGGAGGACCTCGCGCGCCGGCTTCCCGGCTCGACCCAGTGGGGCGACTGGGAGGCCTACGTGGCCCGGGGTCTGGCCGCGAACCTGAAGCCGGCCTTCGTGCACAACGTGATCACCTCGTTCGCGGCCGCCGGGTACTTCGAGGACTCGCGCGAGACGCGCACGGTCGAGGGTCCAGCGGGAAGCGAGACGCAGACCAAGATCGAGTTCTTCGACATGATGGGTAGCAGCATGCATGTGCTGTACGTCATCGAGACCTCGGACGAGGTCGTGTGGCTCATCGGCCACGTCAGGTGACGACGAGAACGCCGGTCGGCCGGTAACGGCACCCGCGTTACGCCAGCGCGCCACGACGGAAGCGAGGATGGTGCCCGTGGGCCTCAGCCAACGTGCAGCCAAGACACTCAGGACGGCGGTAGCGGCGCTGGCGCTCGCCACAGTAGGCGTTCTGTTCCCCGGGGCGGTCCTCGCACAGGAGAGCGCACCACCGACTTCAGACGTCCAGGACGAGACGGTCGAGCAGGTTCTGGGCCGTGCGGAGGAGGCGTTGGCGACCGCGATCGCCAGTGGCCAGACACCGCATCCCGACCAGCCAGCCTGGAGCCACGTGTACGAGACCGGTGAAGCGGCCGTGGAGGTCGCGAGGGCCACGGGTACGCCCCAGGACCTGCGGGCAGCCCTGTTGCTGTCGGCGCGTGGCTACGGGCTCATGCAGTGGCACGCGCGCGCGTTCGCGCGCTTCGACGAGTACATCACGGAGGGTGGAGAGCTGATCGAAGCTGCGGACCCTCAGCTCCCGTCGGACCTGCGGCTGTTCGTTGACGCGGCCAACCAGCTCGCTTATTCCCGCTACCAGGCGGGCGACCACGTTGGCGCGACGGGCTACTACCTGACGGTCCTCGAGCTGGCGCCCGACGACCCGGAGGCGCTGCGGTGGCTCGCCCGGATCGCGTTCGAGCGCGGGGACGGCGAGGGTGCCCGAGTGGCGGTCGGCCTATGGGAGAGGCTCCTCGAGGTCGAGCCCGACGACGAGTCGGCCCGCTACTACCTGGAGCGCAGTCGCCAGCGCACCGAGGTGGGCGTCGCCGCCAGCGACTCTTTCCATGCGGGCCTGGCCGCGTACCAGGAGGGCGACCTGGAGGGCGCCCTCAACCTGTTCCAGGCGGCGCTCACCGCCAACCAAGGGTTCACCGACGCCGAGGTGTGGGCCGGTCGCATCGCTCTCGAGCTCGGCCTCCCGGAGCTGGCCGTGCGGCATTGGCGGAACGTGCTCGCGGCCCGTCCGGAAGATGCCGGCGCAGCACACTTCCTGCGCGTGGCTCAGACGCAGGCCCAGTACGGCGTGCCGGCAGGCGAGCGTTTCTTCGAGGGGCTCGCCCACTACGACGCCGGCGACCTCGAGGCCGCGACCGCCGCGTTCGTCGCTGCCACCCAGGCAGCGCCAGCGTTCGTCGACGCCTGGGTGTGGGCTGCCCGCAGCCTGCAGGAAGCCGGTCAGGCGACCGAGTCGGTGCCCTACTGGGAGACCGTGCTCGAGCTGACACCGGGTGACGAGCGCGCGGCGTGGTTCCTGCGGCGCGCCACCCTGGCAACGGAGCGCGGGGACGTCGCAGGGCCGGCGTTCTTCGACGCGGTCGCGGCGTACGAGGCAGGTGACGCGGACAGGGCACGCGCTCTTCTCGAGGAGGCGGTGGCAGCGGACCCGGAGTTCGTCGAGGCGTGGGGTTACCTGGGACGCATCGCCTTTCAACAGGGGAGGTACCTCGACGCGGCAGAAGCGTACGGCCGCGCAGCAGAGCTGTCGCCTGGCGTGGACGAGTACGTGTTCTTCGCCGAGGAAGCCGCCCGGCTCGCGGGAGCAGACGAAGAGTCGGATGATGTGGACGGCGAGCCGGTCGGCGAAGAGACGGACGACGAAGAGACGGACGACGAAGAGGACGACGTGCCAGCGGACGACGAGGACGAGGACGCCGGCCCCGTGGAAGACGAGCCGTCGGACGGCCCCGAAGACGACGAGGGCGTTCAACCGTTGCCGCCAGGTGCGGGAGACTGACGGGTGCGCGAGACTGAGCAGACGCTAGGCCACAGGAGGAGTCCAACGGCATGAAGCAGTTCGAGAGGCGCATCGACGAACAGGGTCAGCCGTACTTGGCGACCGACCTGCCCGGCTTCATGCTCACGCGGTTGCCGCTCATGAACAAGAGCACCGCGTTCAGCCCCGAGGAGCGCGAGGTGTTCGGCCTCGAAGGGCTGTTGCCGCCTCACGTCGCGACGCTCGAGGAGCAGATGACGCGCACGTACGGTAACTACCTGCGGGCCGTCACCAACATCGACAAGCACGTCTACCTGAGGAACCTCCAGGACCGCAACGAGGTGCTCTTCTACGCGGTGCTCGAGAAGCACCTCGAGGAGATGATGCCCATCGTCTACACGCCAACGGTGGCGGAGGCGGTGCAGCGGTTCAGCCACCTCTACCGGTACGCCCGCGGTCTGGTCATCAGCACCGAGAACATAGGGAACGTAGACGAGGTCATGGCGAACACGCCGATGCCTGACGTCAGGCTGGCCGTCGTGACCGACTCGGAGGGGATCCTCGGCATCGGCGACCAGGGCTACGGCGGCATGGGCATATGCATCGGCAAGCTCTCCCTGTACACGGCCGCGGCAGGCATCGACCCGGCCGTGACCCTACCCATCGAGCTCGACGTCGGCACCAACCGGGCAGACCTGTTAGACGATCCGCTCTACCTGGGCGTCCGTCATGAGCGGCTGACCGGCCAGGAGTACGACGACTTCGTCGAGCGCTTCGTGTCGGCGTTCAAGCGGCGGTTCCCCGGCGCGTTGCTCCAATGGGAGGACTTCAGCAAGCAGAAGGCGTTCACGGTGCTCGAACGCTTCCGCGATGTCGTGCCGTCGTTCAACGACGACATACAGGGCACCGGAGCGGTCACGCTGGCCGGGCTGTTGGCAGCGTCCCGCAGGACGAAGCGGCACCTGACGGACGAGGTGATCCTCGTGCACGGCGCGGGCGCCGGTGGGGTGGGCGTTGCCCTGCAGGTCACGGGGGGCCTCATGGACCAGGGGCTGTCGGCGGACGAGGCGAGAAGGCGCGTGCTGGTCGTCGACTCCCGCGGGCTGGTCGTCAAGGGGAGGGCGGGCCTCGAGGCATACAAGGAGTCCGTCGCCCAGGAACCTGGGGCCATCGCGGACTGGTGGCGAGACAGCTCTCCGCCCTCGCTGCTGGAGACCGTGAAAGGGGCCGGCGTGACCACGCTTCTGGGCCTCTCGGGTCAGGGCGGCGCGTTCGACAGGTCGGTGGTGGAGGCGGCGTGGAGTCACACTCCCAGCCCCATCGTCTTCGCGATGTCGAACCCAACGGAGAACAGCGAGGCGACGCCCGAGGACGTCTACCGCTGGACTGACGGGCACGCCATCGTCGCCATGGGCAGCCCGTTCCCCGAGGTCGAATGGAAGGGTGCCAGGCACCCGGTCGGCCAGGCGAACAACGCGTTCATCTTCCCCGGCCTCGGCCTCGGAGCGATGCTCGCGCAGGTCGAGACCGTCACGCCGGGCATGTTCCGCGCTGCTGCTCAGGCGCTCGCCGGCTACACGGACCCGGCGCGCATCTCGACCGGCGCTGTGTACCCGTCGATCGCCGCGCTCAGGCGCGCCAGCCGGCACGTCGCCGTCGCCGTCGTCGAGCACGCTGTGCAGGACGGGGTCGCGCGCGTGGAGGTACCCCAGGACGTCAGCGAGTTCGTCACCCGGTCGATGTGGGAGCCGCGTTACGTGCCCATCCGGAAGGCCTAAGGGTGCGAACGGTCGTCCTGCGGGTAGTGGCGTTGGCGCTGCTTCTCATGCTGGCGCTCGTGGGCGTCATCACGGCCAGGACGCTCTCGCGGCTGCCGGACATGCTCGTCTACTTCGCGAAGGACACGGGCACGGCGTTCACCCTGGAGAGCGTCCCTCGGGTCGCACGCTCCGGAGATCTGGAGGAGCGCGTGTCCGCTCAGGTGAGGGCCTTGGTCGAGGGGCCGACTCGGACCGAGGCCGAGGACGGTCTGGCCACCAACCTGCCGGCCGGCACGCGCGTCCTGGGAGCCTCGTTGGACGACGGCCTGCTCACCGTCGACCTCTCGCGAGAGTTCGGGAGCGGCGGCGGCACGGCATCGATGGTCGGGCGTCTCAACCAGCTCTACTACACCCTCTCGCAGCCGGCTGGCGTCCGGGCCGTCAGGCTAGAGATGGAAGGAAGGCCATTGCGGGTGCTGGGAGGCGAGGGCATCATCGTTGACAGCATGTGGGTGAGAGACGAGCACGGCGAGGAGCCCCGCTGGTGATGATGAGGTGCCCAGGGACGTTGAGGGTCCTCTGCGCCTTCCTGCTCTTGTCATCGGCTTGGGCGCAAAGCCAGGCGGATGCTCCGGCCGAGGCACGAGACCTCGCCGCGCACGCGGCAGGTGCGGACCGCGACCAGCGCTCGGCCGTGTTCGAGGCCACCGTCGACCTGTTCGTCGACTACTACTGGGACCCGGAAAGGCTCGATTGGGAAGCGTGGGCCGACAGGTACCGCGCAGCCGCTGTCACCGCCCGTACACGAGGCCAGTTCGACACGGTCATGCGGCGCATGGTCGCCGAGATCGGTGACGACCACTCGCGCTGGATGGGCCTGACCCGGCTCGACCCTGCGCTCACGCCGATCACGCCGCCATTGGAGCCGTTCGAGCCCTCCGGCTTAGTCCCAGCCGGGCACGGAGAACTGCTGGCGCAGACGGACTCGTCTCCAAGCCTCGGCATGCTCGTGCGCTGGGTGGCGGGTGCCGGGGTGGTCGTGGAGCGAGTGCTGCCTCACACGCCGGCCGCCGAGGCCGGAGTGATGCGCGGTGACGTCATCACGGGCGTCGGCGACACCGACTTGGGCGAGCTGGGAGCTGCCGGCGTGGGGTTCGTGCTCACCTCGACGCTGGAGGAGCAGAGCGTCGAGTTGACCCTCAGGCGTGGCGGGCGCGAGAGCCTGAGCCTGTCGCTCGAGCCGCGCTTCCTCGTCCAGTCCGAGCTGCGGAGGACCGCAGCCTCCGCCTTGTTGGCCGACGGTGTCGGCTACGTGTACGTGCCTTCGTTCACGCTGGCCGGCACCGGTGAGCGTGTCCATCGACTAATCGCTCAGCTCAGAGACGGCGGCGCGACGTCCTTCGTCCTCGACCTGAGGGGCAACGGCGGCGGCAGCCTGGCGGAGCTCGGCGTCCTGATGGGCGCGTTCGTCGACGGCGAGTGGGCACGGGCGGTCTCACGCGGCGAGGTGGCGTGGACCGCGGAGTTCCAGCGTGACGTGGCCGCGGGCGCGGGGGTAGCTCGCCTGCGGGAGGAGAGCGGGAGGGTCCTACGGTCGGCTCGGCTCGATGACCCGGTGTTCGTCTCCGAACCACTGGTCGTCCTCGTCGACGAGGGTACGAGCTCGGCCGCCGAGGTGGCCGCGTCCGTCCTGCAGGCGACCGGTCGCGCGAGGGTCGTGGGCGTTCTCACTTCCGGCAACGTCGAGGTCGTGAGGACTTACCTGCTGCCCGATTCGAGCCAGGTGCTCGTGGCTGTCGCCAACCTGCAGCTACCCGACGGCCGTTCTCTG
>DASRWD010000219.1:0-7125 GCA_035654755.1 Trueperaceae bacterium | reverse complement strand
CAGCTGTAGACATCGTCAGGCGCTTCACCACCCAGGCCATGAGTCACGGGTCGGTCTCGCGAGAGACCCACGAGTCCCTGGCCGTCGCCATGAACCGCCTAGGCGCCAAGAGCAACTCTGGGGAGGGGGGCGAGGACCGCGCACGGTTCGAGCCCTTCGCCAGCGACATGGAGGAGCGCAGCTTCTCGGAGTCATGGCACCCGGCAGCCGGCGACCACGCGAACAGCGCGATAAAACAGGTAGCGTCCGGCCGCTTCGGCGTCACTCCGCAGTACCTGGCCAGCGCCAAAGAGATCGAGATCAAGATGGCGCAGGGCTCCAAGCCGGGGGAGGGCGGCCAGATACCAGGGTTCAAGGTGTCTGCCGAGATCGCGGCGATTCGCCATGCGGTCCCCGGCGTCACGCTCATCAGCCCGCCACCGCACCACGACATCTACTCGATAGAAGACCTCGCTCAGCTCATCTACGACCTCAAGCGCGTCAGCTCCGGAGCGCGGGTTGGCGTGAAGCTCGTCTCGTCGTGGGGCGTTGGGACGATCGCTGCGGGCGTGGCCAAGGGCTACGCCGACAACATCCAGGTCTCTGGCCACGACGGCGGCACCGGAGCCAGTCCCCTGAGCAGCGTCAAGCACTCCGGCCAGCCGTGGGAGCTGGGGCTCATCGACGTTCAGCGTGCGCTGATAGAGAACGACCTCCGTGGCCGCGTGACCCTGCGCGTGGACGGCGGTCTGAAGACCGCTCGCGACGTCGTCATCGCGGCCGCGCTCGGCGCAGAAGAGTTCGGGTTCGGCACCACGGCCCTCGTCGCGCTGGGCTGCGCCATGCTGCGCCAGTGTCACCTCAACACCTGTGCGGTGGGCATCGCGACGCAGGACCCGGAGCTGCGCAGGCGCTTCGCCGGTCACCCTGACCACGTCGTGCGCTTCTTCATGTACCTTGCCGAGTCCGTGAGGCACGAGCTGGCGCGGGTCGGCGCCCGCTCCATCTCTGAGCTCGTCGGACGCTGGGAGCACCTGCGGCCCCGCAAGGGCGTTACCACCCCGAAGGGCGTGAGCCTCGACGTTGCCGGCCTGCTGGACACTCGCGCGCTGCCCAAGGGACGCGCTCGCTC
Organism: Trueperaceae bacterium; assembly: GCA_035654755.1. Lineage (GTDB taxonomy): Bacteria > Deinococcota > Deinococci > Deinococcales > Trueperaceae > DASRWD01. Next base: position 6,014 of record DASRWD010000219.1, on the reverse strand, counting down.
GTCGCGACAGGACCGGAACCACAGGCCGGGACGGCCCGGCGGTACGGTCGACGAGGCGATCGCCACTGCCGTCGCGGATTGGCTCGAGCATGGACATGAGCGGCCCCTGTCGTTGCGCAACGTCGTGAGCAACCGGGAGCGGTCTCTCGGTGCCGGTGCTGCCGGGCTCATCGCGGCGAGGTACGGGGACGAAGGGCTTCCCGCGGGCTCGCTCGAGCTGTCGTTCGAGGGCGTGGCGGGGCAGAGCTTCGGCGCCTTCGCGCTGCCGGGCATGCGGTTGGTCCTCGATGGCGAGGCTCAGGACTACGTCGGCAAATCCCTCGCGGGGGGCGAGATCGTGCTCCGGCAGCCTGCGGGAGAGGTGGGCGGCGTCATCGCTGGCAACACCGTCCTGTACGGCGCCACTGCGGGCACCCTCCTTGCGGCTGGCTCGGTAGGCGAGAGGGTCTGCGTTCGGAACTCGGGTGCTACCGCCGTGGTCGAGGGCTGCGGCGACCACGCATGCGAGTACATGACGGGCGGCACGGTCGTCGTCTTGGGTCCGGTGGGTAGGAACTTCGCCGCGGGCATGTCCGGTGGGGAAGCCTTCGTGCTCGACGAGACAGCCGCCTTCGAGCAACGCCTCAACGACGGCATGGTCACGGCCAGGCGGCTGGCGAAGGTGGACGGCGCGGCGGAGGAGCGTCTGCTCGCCCTGCTGAGGCGCCACGCCGATGCCACGGGGTCACGGACAGCCGTCGACGTCCTGGCGCACTGGCCGACGTCACGGGCGCGCTTCTGGTACGTCACGCCGCTTACGGCAGAACACGTGCCGCTCGTCTCACCGGAGGTCGCCGCTCAGAGCTCGGCCGGCGCCACGGGCCGGACGGCGACGGCCGACTAGCAAGACGCCCTTCGCGACCGCGGCGGAGCGAGGGTTACGCCGCGGCCGTCATACGCTCGCGCGCAGCGCGCTTGCCGTCGCGGAACGAGACGAGCCGGCGCCGCTCCTCGTCCCACAGCGCCAGGCCCGTGGTCTTGATGCTGTCGAGGACGCTCAGGTGAACGACACGCTGGAACAGCTCGTTCTCCTTGTGGCACGACTCCAGGTTGTAGTTGGGTATCCGGGGGCTCAGGTGATGGATGTGGTGGAACCCGATGTTGCCGGTGAACCACTGCAGCACCTTGGGGAGCTTGTAGTAAGAGCTGCCCTCCATCGCCGCGAGCGTGTAGTCCCACTGCGGGGTGTGCTCCCAGTACGTCCGCTCGAACTGGTGCTGGACGTAGAAGAGCCAAGTTCCGACGGAAGCGCCGATGATCATGACGGGCACCATCAACATCAGCGTCGGCCAGAACCCGATGACGAGGCTGGAGGCGGCGACCATGCCGGCTATCGCGAGGTTCGTCCACCACACGGACGCCACCTCACCGGTCTTCCAACCGGCCTTGGCGCCCAGAGGGAACCGCTGGACCAAGAGGAAGTTGAAGGCGGGGGCCAGCACGAACAGGAAGAACGGGTTCCTGAACACGCGGTAGACGGCCCGCTTCCAGCGGGGGGCCGACGTGTACTCGTCCACCGTCATCGTCCATACGTCGCCGATGCCCCGCTCCTCGAGCTCGGCGTGGTGCGCATGGTGGATCGAGTGCGTCTTGCGCCAGAAGTTATAGGGCGTGAGCGTGAACACGCCCGCGACGCCGCCGACGATGTTGTTCCACCGCTTGGACTTGAAGAACGAGCCGTGCCCGGCGTCATGCTGGATGATGAACACGCGCACGAGGAAACCGGCCGTCGGGATCGCCAGCACCAACGCGAGCCAGTAACCGACCAGCACGAACGCAACGCACATCAGACCGAAGCCGAGGAACAGCCCGCCGAACGAGTTGATTACCTGCCAGATGCTCTTGCGAAGATCGGGTTCGGTGTAGGCCTTCACCAGCTTCTGCCAGCCTTCGTACGGCTTCGCTTGCTTCGTCTGGCTGTCGGTAGCGGGCATCTTGGTATGCGGTTCTGCAGGTACTGCCGCCTGCGTCATGGATGTATCCGGCATCGTTAGTCCTCTCGGGTCCGCGGAGCTTCGCTGGAGCACCACTTTCATGGACGTTCTCCTGCGCTGACCGTGTCGCCTCGTCCCTGGTGGTGCAGCGGGACACCCGAGCGGTCATCGCATCGTCTCGTAGCGATCCTCCTTGGAGGCCGCACCCGCCATGCCGATGGGGTTACGGGACGCTACCACGCACCCCTTCGGACGCCACGCCCGGCTCCTTACATTCGGGGGAGCCAGGGCCGCGCGTCGAACACGCATGAGGAGCTACGAGAGGGCGACGACAGTACCGTCCAGGGCGGCGACGAACACCGCGTCCCCCAGTGGCAGCGGGCTCGCCTGGATGGAGCCTGTAGCGACCCGGCGGGAGTGGAGCACGCGCCCCGTCCGCCCGTCGAGGGCCACGACTTCGCCCGTCTCCGTGCCTATGTAGAGGGCGCCGGCGGCCATAGCCGGCGTCGCCGTCACAGCGGCAGGCAGCGGTCGGGTCCACATGTCGTCGCCCGTCGCCAGCGCCAGCGCGTGGATCCTCTGGCCCCACGACGTGGCGTACACGTACTGCTGCCAGACGACCGGTGTGCTCCACTGCTCTCCCTCCAGGTCGTAGGTCCATACGACGTCGCGCTTCTCGAGGTCGAACGCGTGCAGTTCACCCGTCCTCACGGGTAGGAGGGCGACGCCTCCCGTGGCGGCAGGAGGGCTGGCCATGGGACCCACCTGGACCTTGAACGCGTGCTTGCCGCTGGACAGCCTTACGGCATGAAGCCAGCCGTCGTCGGTAGGCACCAAGGCCAGATCACGGTGCAACGTAGGCGCGGCTACGGCGGCGGCGCCCAACTTCACGCGCCAGGAAGCGTCGCCCTCGGCCGTCAAGAGCTCGACGCGGTCGCCAGCCGCCACCACGACGTCACGGCCGAGAGGCGCCCCACCCACGACGTCCTCGTCCTCACGGCGCCACAGGACCTCGCCTCCGGGCCAGGAGAGCGCCAGCATGGACCCGGAGCGGCTCGTCACGTAGACGCGACCGTGCAGCACGAGCGGCGGTTGGCTCGCCTCGTCGTCGAGCTCGAAGACGGCGTGCTGCGCGCCGTCTGCGGGCCGCAGCACGGCCAGGGCGTCGGAGCGCTGTCCGACGAGGAGGAAACCACCTGCTGCGGTGAGCCCGGATGGGAACTGCGGACCCTCGGCCAGGGTCACGCGCCATCTCTCGTTGAGGTTCTGCGGCAGTGGCGGCCCGCTGGGGTAGGCGTGGTGACGTCCGGGGCCGGCGCCAGGGAGCCCGACGGCCGCGCTACGCACCGAGGCCAGCACCGCACGCAGCGTCTCAGCGACGGTGGTCCCCGAGGCGGGTCGCCTCGCGGGCTCCTTCTCGAGAAGGCTCATGACGAGCCTGGACAACGCCTCCGGCACCTGTGGGTTGAGCTCGGATGGCGGCGTGACCTTGCCGTAGACGTGCTGGTAGAGGACCGCCTGGTCGTTCTCGCCCTCGAACGCGCTCAAACCCGTGAGCGTGCGGTACAGCACCGCTCCGAACGCGTAGAGGTCCGTCGCCGCGCCCGTGGCCTCGCCGGTCGCCTGTTCCGGCGCCATGTACTGCGGGGTGCCGAGGGTGAGGCCGGTGCGCGTCAGCTGCTTGGAGGTCTCCGTGAGCTGCACGAGGCCGAAGTCCATCACCTTCGGCATCCCCTGCTGGGTAAGGAGGATGTTCCGGGGGGTGAGGTCTCTGTGCACCATGCCTAGGCGATGGACGTACGCCAGAGCTTCCGCCACGACGGCAGAGGCCTCTAGCAGGCGGGCTAGCGGTCCCAGGTCGCCGTCGACCGGACCCAAGTCCGTTATCGGCCCGCCCTCGATGAGTTCCATCGCGAAGTAGACCTTGTCGCCGGAGCCCAGGTCGTAGATCGAGACGATCCCTGGGTGGTTGAGCTGGGCCAGGGCCCTGATCTCGCGCCGGAAGCGCTCGCTATCCGTCTCCGTCAGGTGAGGACGAAGCACTTTGAGCGCGACGACCCGTTCCAGGTGGAGGTCGCGAGCCTTGAACACGTGCGCCATGCCCCCGACCCCGAGCGGGCCGAGGACCTCGTAGCGCCCGTCGACGACCTCGCCGGCGCTGAACACGCTCTCTAGCCTACTCTTGGCTTCCTTCTAGCGCCTTGAGCAGGGAAGGGTCCAGTTTCCCCTCCTGGACGGCGCGCGTGAGCATCTCGATCCCCAGGCGAACCACCTCGGACTTGGACACCAGGCGCTCCGGGTTCGACAGCTGGTACGCCGTCTTGGTGAGGAGCGAGTCCTGTTCCTCGGAAAGCACGACGTGGAGTCGCTTCTTCTCGCGCTTGGGCACCGTCGCCTCCTAGCTCTGATCGCGGCCCGGCGTTAGTGACGGCCATGGCTTGCGTGCGTCACTGTACAGCCGCGGACTAAGCACATTATACTGACGATGTGCATGATACACACGATGTGTTGGTGCATCATCTCACAACGCATCGCATCGCGGGCTGACAAGCTCGTAGTGGGAAGAAAGGGCGGCTGTGTCCGACACGAATGACGTCATGATCCTGCGCGGCGGGAAGCCCCTCTTCGGCGAGCTGCCTGTGTTCCGTGCCAAGAACTCTGCCCTCTACCTCATGCTGGCGTCACTACTTACGGACGAAGAGGTAGTCCTGGAGGACGTCCCCCGCCTGGCCGACGTCCTGGTGCTCGAGGAGCTGCTTCAGTACGTCGGCGTCGACACCGCCTGGGATGGCCATACGCTGCGCCTGCACGCGCGAAGCCTGCGGACGTGCAACGCTCCGTACGGCCTGGTCAGCAAGATGCGTGCCAGCTTCGTGATCATGGGTGCCCTTGTCTCCCGTTGCGGCGAGGCCAGCGTCCCCATGCCGGGCGGCTGCGCCTTCGGCCCACGTCCGGTAGACCGCCACATATCGGCCATGCGCGACCTCGGCGTGATCGTCGACGAGGACGACGGCGTCTTCCACGTGCACCGGCCGGTGAAGATGGCCGGCCGCGTCGTCTTCGAGGCGCCGACGGTCGGCGGGACGCAGAACGTGCTGCTGGCTGCCGCCATGGCCGACGGCGAGGTCGTCATCGAGAACGCGGCGTTGGAGCCAGAGGTACCCGACCTCGCGAACATGCTCAACGCCATGGGTGCCAACGTCGTCGGCGCCGGCACCAGGACCATCACCGTCAACGGCGTGCGCAAGCTGCGCGGCGTGCGTTACCGCCCCATCAGCGATCGGATAGAGGCCGGAACGTACATGTTGGCCGCTGCGGCGACGCGCGGCAAGGTGACACTGCGGGACGTCGAGCCCCGCAACCTGACCGCGATCACTGAGGTCTTGTCCGCTACGGGCGTCGACGTCGAGGCCGGAGACGACTGGGTCACGGTGGACGCTACGGACCGTCAGCTCAGACCCGTCGACGTGCAGGCGACCGAGTATCCGGGAGTGCCCACCGACCTGCAAGCGCCGTTCACGTCGTTCCTCGCCACGGTACCTGGCCTCTCGAACCTCTCGGACACCGTGTACCCCGACCGCTTCACGCACGTAGACGAGCTGTCCCACACGGGTGCGGACCTCAGGCTGGTCGACCGGACGCTCGAGGTACGGGGTGGCCCGCTCAAGGGCGCAGCCATGCACGCCGCTGACATCAGGGCGGGAAGCGCGCTCGTCATCGCGGCCCTGGCAGCAGACGGGACCTCCGAGATCGGCGGTCTTAAGTTCATAGATCGCGGCTACGAGGGCTTCACCGAACGGCTTGGCCGGCTAGGCGCAGACGTCGTGCGCCAGAGCGCGGTGCCGGCTGTGGCCGGCGCGAGCTACGGAGACTGAAAGACCGCTGGGCCGCTCGCCGGCCCGTAACACGACCCGGGTAAGCGAGGCCTTCAGGACCCTTCGGGACCGCTTTCGTCTTCGGTGTTCTCGACCCTGAGCGACCTACCGCGCCCGCCTACGAAGTCGAGGAGCTCGTCCTCTTCCTCCTCATCGGCTTCCGACA
>DASRWD010000218.1:0-6254 GCA_035654755.1 Trueperaceae bacterium | reverse complement strand
AACTCCTTGATAGGTGCGCCACTGGCGTCGCTTGGTAGCTGCGGAGCGTTGGGGGTCGTTGTCGTCAACCTCGGTGGCGAGCTGACGACGCAAGCGGGCGGCCTTGCTCAGGGTGCCGTCGATGTCGAGGGCAAGGATGCTGGTCTGAATGCCAGCCGCATCGGGGTTGATGTGGAGGTCACGCAGCTGGCGGGCGTTGGTCAGGCCGAGGAGTGCGTTGCCATGGAGGACCTTGTCGTCGACGAAGGAGAACGGCAACTTGGGATCGAGGGAGACCAACCACAGGGACAGCTTGCACATCTCTACGGCCATGGCGTTGATGTCCGCGCCGTACAGGCAGGTGGCCACCACCATCCTTATGGCGTGAACGTTGAGCTCGTGCGGCGTGCGCCCATAGGCCACGCCTTCGCGTTGCCATGCCTCCACCAGACGGTCGGCGAGGAAGCGTGCTGCGGCGACTAGGAACGCACCGGAGCCACATGCGATGTCGGCGATCTTGAGGTCGAGGATGTCGTCGGAGGAGAGGGGCTGCCAGGCGTCCCGGTCCGCGGTCTGGTGGGGGCCGGGTGAGTAGACGAGGGGTTCGAGGGCGTGGCGTACGACGTCCTCGGCGAGCGACCGGGGCGTGTAATGAGCGCCGGCCGAGGCCCGCGAGGGCGTTTCCACTAGAAGGACGCCACCGGGTTCTACCACGAGGGGACGCTTGCGCAGGTCGCGGCGGATGATCCCGATGAAGGGGCGCAGTCGCTCGCGAAGGTCGGCGTCGTCGGTGAGGTCACGCAGGGCGTTGTCGGCGTCGTCGAGCGTGTCTCTCGTCTGGAGGGCCTTGGTCAGGGCGGCCTTGGTGGGAGGCTTGGCGGCCGGCTGATTCTGCTTGATCCAGGCGAGGATCGCGTCGACCTGGGCTGCGTCGGTCCGCTTGGTTTCGGCGAGGTTTTCGAGGGTGGCGAGGGGGATCTCCGGTTCGGAACCGGGGCTGCCGATGAGACTTACGACGGTCTCCTCCGCACCGACGCAGGAATAGCCGAGGAGGCCCTCGTAGATGTAACCGATCTGCTCGACGTCGATGTCGCGGAAGGAGATCTGGCGAGCTCCGCCGGGTAGCTGGGCGATCTGGATGGCACGCAGGACTTCGAGCATGACGCGGTCGCTGACCGTGATCGCGAGGGAGCCCTGAGAGTTGGGAGCGGTGAGGAAGGGGAAGCGAGCGGGGTCGAAGAGTGAGCCGCCGTACTCGGGCAGGCGGAGGTCTTCGAAAGTCGCGCCTCGGTAGAGGGCCTGGGAGGTGGCCAGGAGGCGGTGCCAGGTGAGCGACGTGGCGTCGATGGCTTGGTCACCTTCCTCCTTCTGCCGGGCGTCGAGCTTGCCGAGTTCGTCGCTGACGCCGTAGCCCATGGCGAACAACTGGTTCTCGGGGAGCAGGCCGCGTTCTTCGGCGAAGAGGAGGAAGACGACGCGCATCATGACGGTGACGGCGGCTTCGTAGACCTGCCCGCGCTCTGCCGGCAGTGGGTCGGGCTCTCGTCGGCGTACCGCCTTGAGGCCGCCTTCGGACAGGGCCTGGACGATGAGTTCGACGGCACGGCGGACCTGGGTGCCGAGCGCTTCGGTGATCTTCTCAGCGGCGGTGACCGACTCGGCGAACAGCTCGGTGAGCCGGTCCTGGGCCCTGCCTCCGACGAGGCGCTTGCGCTGGAGGAGTTCAATGAAGGCGTTGCGGGCCTGGGGCTCCTCAATCCAGGTCTGGGAGTCCACGATGCCGGAGGCGACCATCGTCTGCGGACGGGCGCTGACGATCGCCCACCAGCGGCCGTCGGTGACCACGCCGACGGTGGCACCAGATGTCCGCAGGAGTTCCTCCATGCGGTCGATGGGGCTGGCGGACCAGCCATCGGTGAGCGGGTCGCGCAGGGAGTCGACGGGGTCAGTGAGCAGGACGAGCGCGCCGATGTTCTCACCGTGGAGGAGGGCTCCGTTGGCGCGGACGGTGACGGCGTGATCGGGTGAGCGGACCTCAGCGGTGGTCGGGGCGGGGACGGTGTAGGCGGTGCCCCAGCGCAGGCCCTGGCGCAGGACACCGTCCACCCAGGTGTCGCGGGCCTCTCGGTAGAGGTCGAGGGCGGCGTCGTCCTCCGGGTGGGTGTCCCAGTGCTCCCATGCCTTCTCGAAGGCGGGTTTGGCGTCCTTGATGAAGGCGAGCGCGCGGGCATCGGGCTGAGGGATGCCCTGGGGCCAGGCTCGTTCGAGTGCGGGGACGGCGAGGAAGGGGCCGTCGGTGTCGACCAGGGCGAGCCAGGCGCGGTGGAGGTCGGCGATGGTCGGGGCGTGCTTCCTGCTCATGCCTGAACCGCTCCGTTCTTCGCGTCTTCGGGGGTGAGGGCGAACACGACCGCGGCGGCCGATACGTAGGGCCGGATGTCGCTGTAGCGCTCCCGGATCGCGGCGATCTCGCGCGCTTCCTCATCGCCCAGGCTTTCAAGGCGGTCGATCATGTTCTGCAGGTCGCGGCGGCGCTGTTTCTGTTGGTCGTCGGTGAACAGAAACTGCTCCTTCTGCTCGCGGATTTCCTGGTCAAGCCGGTCGCGGGAATCGCTCAGGTTGACCCGAAAGGCCCCGAAGATCTCGTGAGCGCGAGTGATGTCGGTTTCCTGGCGCTTCTTGAGTGCTTCGGTGACCTTTTCTTGCCTGCTCTCGCTCTTGCGCTTCATCGCGTTGAGCAGCCGGGTACGCAGCCGGGCATCGTCCGCGTTCCACAGGGCCGCGAGGTGAGCGCGGACCTGCTCGTCGGCCAGGACGAGGTCGTGTGAGTCGAGGGTCTCGTCCAGGACCTGCTCGACCTTGGACTCGGCAAGTGCCTGGCCGCGCAGCCGGATTCCGGTGAGGAAGACCTCTTCGTGCAGGCGCAGGCCGCCGCGGCCGACAAGCACGAGTCGGGAGACTGCGGCGACGCAGGATTCGGGCAGGCCCGGTGTGACGACGGCGGTAACCCGGTTGACGGGCGCGTCCACACTGAACAACGCGCCGCGAAGGGTGCGTGTGGCGCGTTGCATGAGGGCGTGGCCCAGGTGGATGTGCACAAGGTCCGTGCGATTCGCCGCGGCCTTGTCGTCGAAGGTGATGGAGCGCAGGACGCCCGGCTGGAGACGGGTGTCGAGGCCGCGCAGGGCCGGCTGCCAGGTGCGGCCGAGGTTCGGTAGCTCGAATACCTGGGCGTCGGTGTCCGCGTCGCCGGTCTCCACCAAGGGCGGCTGGGAGTCCAGGGTCAGTGCGGTGTCCACGACGCGGCGTGCGTTGCCCGGTGTGAGGTGCATGACCTCCTTGCGCTGTTCGTAAGTCGCGGTCAGCTCGGTGAGCTGCCGGTTCAGCTCGATACCGCCGGCCAGAGCCTCGTTCATGGCCTCATCGCCGTCGTCCGGCGCCGCCGGACGCAGCTTGCGCAGGCTCCCGGTTGGGCTGAAGTGCTCCTGGACCTCGGCGTCGATGACCTGGTTGACCTTTCCCAGGTCCTGAGTCGCCGTGCCGACCTTCCTGGCGATGATCCCCATGAACTCCATGTCCGCCGCGTACGTGGAGGAGGAGGCCACGGGCTTGAAGTGGTAGATCTCCGGGTTCTTGGTCTGCCCGTACCGGTCGATCCGGCCGATTCGCTGTTCCAGGCGGGACGGGTTGAACGGGATGTCGAAGTTCACCAGCCGGTGGCAGTGAGCTTGGAGGTCGATGCCCTCGCCGGCGGAGTCCGTGGCGAGCAGCACCCGCACCGGATGCTTGTCCGGGCTCTCGGTGAACCGGGCGCGGATCAGCTCGCGCTCCTCGATCGGGGTGGATCCCTGGATCGTCTCCAGTGCCTCCTTGTAGCCGCGCTGCCGGAGCACGCCGGCGATCCAGTCGAGCGTCGCGGCGTACTCGGTGAACACCACGACGCGCTCGTTCGTCCAGTGCTGGCCGTCAGATGTCCGGCAGTGCGCGTCGAGGAAGGACACCAAAGCCTCCAGCCGGGAGTCCGGCTTGTGCTCGTAGCTTGAGCCCCACGCGACCAGCGAGGCTGCCTCGCTGGTGATCGCGTCAGTGAGCGGGTCCGTTCCCTTGCTGTGCCGCAGCGCGGTGAACTCGGGATGCTCGGCCTCGCCCTCCTCCTCATCGGACTGCCCGCTTCCGACGACCTCGGTGTAGTACTCGTCCTCGTCCAGTTCCAGCTGTCGGTTGTCGTCCGCAGCCGCTTCGTAGAGCTCCATAGTCCGGGCGAACGACCACGGGCTGGACAGGAAGCGCTTCTTGAGCAGCATCGCGACGATGTCGCCGCCCTTGCGCTTGCCTTTCGCTCGGGCGGCCTCCGTCAGCATCCGTGCCAGCCGGTCGAACTGCTCCTGCTCATCTTCGGAGGGTGTGAACGGGATCGTCAGCAGCTTGCGAGATTTGAATCCCTTGTCCGGGAGGTCGCTCTTCAGACGGCGGACCCGCACCTCGCCCAGAGCGCGCTGATCGATGCTCGCACCGCGAGTGAACCGACGACTGTCGATCATCTCCAAGAGCGCGGTGAACGACTCCGAGTAGCCGTTGTGCGGGGTCGCACTGAGGAACAGCCGGTGCTCGCAGACGTCCGCCAGCGCCTTCGTCGCCGTCGTACGGTGACTGTCCACCGCGTACCCACGCTGACCGGGGGCCGTCGTCGGACTTGCCGGGGCCACGTGGTGAGCCTCGTCGACCACCAGCACGTCGAAGGCGAAACGTCGGGCGCTGGAGGTCTTGCGCACATCGGCCAGGACATCACGCAGCAGACGCTGGGCCCGCAGTGACGGCAGCCACGACATGCTGACGATCACGCGCGGGAACAGTCGGAACGGGTTGGCGTTCAACCCGTGGCTCCGCCGGACCTTCGCCATCAGGTCGCTGTTGACGATTACGAAGTCCAGACCGAACTTCTCCCGCATCTCGTCCTGCCACTTCAGCGACAGGCTCGGCGGGCACACGATGACCACGGTCCGTGCTCGGTGGCGCAGAAGCAGCTCTTGGACGACCAGGCCGGCCTCAATGGTCTTGCCCAGGCCCACGTCATCGGCTAGCAGCAGGTTCGTACGGGAGGATTGCAGAGCGCGACGCAGCGGTTCGAGCTGGTACGCCTCGACGTTCGCCCCGCTGCGGAAGGGGGCCTGGTAGGAGTTCGCGTCCGCCGACGTAACCGCACCCCAGCGCACCGCGTCCACAAACGCTGCCAGCGTGTTCGGGTCATCGAACGCGTCCGGCCGCACCACCTCAGGAAGGCCCTGATCGGGCTGCAGCGTGTGGCCGACCTCCAGCTCCCAGACCACGGTCAGCTCCTGACCGAGCCGATCCTCATCCAGTGACTGGAGACTCACGACGTGGGCGAGCCCAGGGGCTCCTTCGTCGGCGGGGCTCCGTGGCAAGCCCTGGCGGCGGACGTCCGAGACCGCCCAGATGGAGCCCCGGACCTTCACCACCTGCCCCGGCTCCGGAACCGGTGGAAGCGCCGCTGTCCGCCCCGTGCCGCCTTCTGCGCCCTGCCGATACTCCGTAGCGATCGCCACCCGACAGCACTCCTTCATCGACGCATCACACCCAGCTGACTGACCTCCTTCGCACAAGAATTAGCCTCAGGGAGACCTGAGACCTTTGGGGAGATCGTCAACGCACCAGTATTCCCGACTGTCGTCGGCGCCCATGCAAAATCTTCAGATCGACACCTCATCTGCGACCCAGCGTTGGTCAGGTGAGGGGAGGCGGGACGGGCTCGTGAGAGTCAGGTAGGTCCAACTCGCAGCGCTGCTTCCCGAAGAACGGACCGCAGGGAACACACTGGCCGCCCGAAACGACCTGCGATTGCGCAAGTGACACCCCATCAGAACGAGCGTCAAATGAGCGTCACGAGCGTCATTTCAGCGTCAAGATATCGCCCGTAACGCCCACACCGCACATAATGCGCACAGGCAAAACCGCAGGTCAGGAGCCCTTCGAGACCGGTTCAAGGATCGCCACGCACTCCACATGATGCGTCATCGGGAACAGGTCGAACACCCGCAGCGTCCGCACCCGGTATCCGCCCTCGCGGAAGTACGCGAGGTCGCGGGCCAGGGCCGCCGGGTCGCAGGCGACGTAGGCGATCCTGCGGGCGCCCAGGGAGGAGAGGTGCTCGACCGTCTTGCGGCCCGCTCCCGCGCGCGGCGGGTCGAGGACGACGAGGTCGACCTCCGTGATGCCGGTGCGGGGCAGGACGGACTCGACCTTGCCCTGCTCGATGC
>DASRWD010000217.1:0-2308 GCA_035654755.1 Trueperaceae bacterium | reverse complement strand
GGGAGGATCGCGCAACTACGCGTTCTTCGGAGAACTCATGGCAGTAGCCGCCGGAGCGCGCGGAGCGCGGGGGGCGGTGCTGCACGGCTACCACCGCGACACCGACATGCTGGAGGCCACCGACTTCCCCGTCTACTCGATGGGAGCCTACGGGCAGGACCAGGGTGTCAGGGGGAGGGTCATCGAGTACCGCACGACGATCGAGGTCGGGCCCGTGACCGTGCAGCCGGGCGACCTGGTGGTCGCCGACAGCGACGGCGTGCTCGTGGTGCCCCAGCAGGTGGAGAACAAGGCCGTGACCGAGGCCCTCGAGAAGGCGAGCATCGAGTCCAACGTGCGGGAGGCGTTACGCGAGGGGGCCATGGCCAAGGACGTCTTCCAGCGGTTCGGCGTGCTGTGAGCGACTACCGCATCAAGCGCGCGAGCCTCACCGAGCAGGTGAGCCACCAGCTTCAGAGGTACATCGAGGACCGAGGGCTCAAGCCGGGCGACGAGCTGCCGACCGAGTTGGAGCTGACCCAGATGTTCGGCGTCAGTCGCACCGTGATACGCGAGGGACTCTCGACGATCGCTGCCCTCGGCCTGATCGAGACCGAGACGGGCAAGCGCTCCCGCGTCGCGAAGCTCTCGGGGCACCTGCTCGACAACTTCTTCACCAACGCCATGCGCCTGAACGAGGACGCAGTTGCCCAGCTCCTGGAGTTGCGCGCGGCCGTCGAGATCTACGGCGTGCGATTGGCCGCCGAGAAGGCTACGCAGGCACAGATGACGCAACTCGTCGAGCAGCTCGGCGAGATGGACGCTGCGTTGAAGGCGGGAGACCAGGAGCGGTTCATCGAGGCCGACGTCGAGTTCCACGTCCTGCTGAGCGAGATGACGGGCAACGAGGTGCTGCTGCACCTCATCCGTTCCCTGCGGTCCTCGACCCGCGAGACCATCGCGTCCGGCCTCGCCGCCCGGGGCTCCACGCTCGACCTGTCAGCCATCCAAGAAGTCCACGTCGAGATACACGCTGCCGTCGGCGCGCACCTGCCCGCGGAGGCGGCCGCCGCGATGGAACGCCACTTCGACCTGGCGATCGAAGCCGTGCGCCACAGGGCCGAGACGACACAGGCCTGACGTGGACCTGAGCGGCAAGACGATCCTCGTCACAGGTGCTGCGGGTGACGGGGTCGGCGCCGGCGTGTGCGCGGCGATCGTCCGAGCGGGCGGTCGGCTGCTCGTGAACGATGTCGACGCAGGCGCCCTGGAGCGTGCGGCCGCCTCGCACGGGGCCGAGGCTTCGTACACCACAGACGTCTCGGATGAAGCCCAGGTGGAAGATATGTTCGCGCGGATCCAGGACGAGTTCGGAGCTCTCGGCGGCCTGGTCAACAACGCCGGGGTGGGGTTGAACAAGCCCGTCGACCAGGTGACGACGAGCGAGTACGACCGCCTGATGGCGGTGGACCAGAGGGGCGTATGGCTCGCCTCCCGCGCCTTCGCGCGGATGACGGGCGCTTCGGGGGACCGCAGCGTCGTCAACGTCACGTCCGTCCACGCTCACAGCACGATGGCCGGCTACGCGGTCTACGCCTCGGCCAAGGCTGGCGTCGAGGGCCTGACGCGCGGGCTGGCCGTGGACCTCGGCCCCCGCGGGATCCGGTGCAACGCCGTGGCTCCAGGCTATGTGCACTCGCGTCAGAACGTGGCCCTGATATCCGGCTGGAGCGACGACCCCGAGGCGTGGGTCAGGCAGCACACCGCCTCGCAACAGGTCATCGGACGCGAGATCCACCCCATCGATTGTGGCTGGGTCGCCGCGTTCCTGCTGTCCGACCTGAGCCGGGCCGTCACCGGGCAGGTGATAAGGGTGGACGCGGGCACGACCTCCCTGCTCTACGGCACGGACTTCCGATGAGGCTCGTGCGGATAGAGGCTCACGAGGTCGTGGTGCCGGCTCACCCCGGCGCCATCAACAGCGCGGCGCTCGACCGGCCGCTTCACAAGCTCGAGCGTGACGGCAGCCCGGCATGGTCGCGGCAGTTCGACGAGGTCCCCAAGCTCCTGCTCGTCATGGAGTGGGACGACGGCACCGTCGGGTACGGCGAGTGCTACCGGGACCACGACTGGCGCGTCGTCGCCGAGATGTCCCGCGCCCTTCTCGGAGTGGAGCGTCGGTCCATCGCGCTCCAGGACCTCCCCCTCGCGAGGTGCAGGGAGCGCGACGGCTTCGAGTGCGCCTTGTACGACTCTGTCGCGAAGGCCCACGGTCTACGCGTCGTAGACCTGCTCGGCGGCCCCGTACGTGACCGCGTCAAGGTGGGTG
>DASRWD010000216.1:0-14701 GCA_035654755.1 Trueperaceae bacterium | reverse complement strand
ATGGCCGCCGTCGGCAGCACGAAGTCCCCGACCTCCAGCGAGCGGTGTAGACCGCCGGCCATACCGAGGAACAGCGTCGCCTTGGGCTCTGCGGTTGCCAGAACCTCGATGATCAGCGCCGCGACCGGCGAGCCGACCGAGAAGTTGATCAGCGACACTCCGAGCCTTTCGGAGTGACGGGCCGTCATGGCCGAGCCGCGCGTCGTCACGACATCGTCCGACATCCGGCCGAATCGCTCCGAGTAGTACTCGAAGTTGGTCAGCAGCACCTGCTTCTGCATCCCCTCGGGTGGCGTGCCCGTGTACCGCTCGAGGATCTGCCTACCTATCTCCCACTTCTCCGAGTTGTTGTAGATGAGGTTCATGTTCACGGGCCGCGCTTCGTCGTGCGAGCCCTGCTCGACGCCATCGTCGGTGTCGAGCGCCACCCTCGTCCGCTCGGCGGGAGTGGTCGCGCTGGGAGCCGTGACCGCCTCCTCCACCTGGCTCCGGTCAAGACGCACTTCGTCTCCCTTGTCCATGGGACATGCTAACCGTGCGCCCGTGAGACCCGGATAGCCCCCCGGCCAGGTGTAGAGTCGGCCTCCGTGACGACAGCTACGCGCCCCCGCGCAACCTTGACCGGTGAGCAAGCCTCGGCCGCTCCTGTTACCCGGAAGGAGGTCGCGCGCAGGTGGGCGCCGTTGGCCGCCAGCTGGCTGGTGATGGGTCTCGAGATGCCCGTCGTCAGCGCAGTGATGGCGCGACTGGCAGATCCCGAGGTGAACCTGGCCGCTTACGGCGGCGTCGTCATGCCTATCGCTCTGCTGATCGAAGCGCCGATCATGATGCTCCTCACGGCCAGCACGGCGCTCGCGAAAGACATGGCCTCGTACCGGCTCATGTACCGGTTCATGATGGCGGCGGGGCTGTCTCTAACCGTCCTGCACGCCGCGCTGGCGTTCACACCGCTCTATGAGATCCTCGTCGTGCCTCTGCTGGGTCCACCGGAAGTCGTGCGCGAGCCGGCGCAGCTCGGCCTGGCCCTCATGCTGCCGTGGACGTGGGCTATCGCGTACCGGCGGTACCACCAGGGTCTGCTCATTCGCTTCGATCTATCGCGTCACGTGAGCATCGGCACGGTGGTCAGGCTCATCGTCCTGGTCCTCACCCTGCTCGTTAGCGCCCTGCTCGGAGCCAGCGGGATCGTGGCCGGCGGGCTGGCGATCGCGATGGCGGTCACGGCCGAGGCCGTCTACAGCGGCATCGTCACCAGACCCATCGTCACCGGGCCGCTCGCCCGCGCCACGCCGGTAGATCCACCGCTCAGGTTCAACGTGTTCTGGGCGTTCTACGCGCCGCTCGCCCTTACCTCCTTCGTATCGCTAGTCGTGCAGCCACTAGGTAGCGCTGCCATCGCCCGGATGCCTGAGGCGCTGCCTTCACTCGCGGCATGGCCTGTAGTAGGCGGCCTGCTCTTCATGTTCCGGTCGCTTGGGTTCGCCTTCAACGAGGTGGTCGTCGCCATGCTTGACAGGCCCGGAGCGTTCCACGGCCTGAAGCGCTTCACGGCGACTCTAGGCGGTGCGGTGTTGGCGGCGACGCTCTTGGTGGCGTTCACCCCGCTCTCCACCCTGTGGTTCTCCATCGTGTCTGGTCTAGAGCCTGAACTGGCGCGGCTCGCGACCTACGGCTTCGCCGCGGCACTTCTCTGGCCGTTCCTCGACGTGTTACGCAACCTGTTTCAGGGCGTCATCGTCCACGCGGGCCGCACTACGAGCATCAGCGAGTCGATGTTCGTGTTCCTCGGCGTCGCGGCAGCCCTACTGCTGCTGGGCACGACGTGGCGCGCATTCCCGGCATTGCCATACGCCATGGTCTCGTTCGTGGTCGCAACGGCCGCGCAGGTGACCTGGCTGTGGTGGAGGAGCCGGCCTGCCCTGCGGAAGCTATCGACGAACCGTGGAGAGGCGCCGGCAGCTGAGTAGACGCAGCTAGACCGCGAACCAGAGCGTGCGGGGGTCAAGACCCTCGGGTGCCGGTTCGTCCGCAAACTCGGGCTCCCTGGTCGACAGGTCCCGCGCCAGCGCGTAAGCCGCATCGAGGTACGCCGCGAAGTCCTCCTTGGGGCTCCGGGCCGAGCGAGCCACAGGCGTCCAACCGTCAGGGTCGAAGGCAGCGTGTTGGTCCTTCGCCTCGGCACGGTGCCGCCAGCTACCCGACCGCCAGTCGAAGCCATAGTGATGCACGAACCTGTGGCCGTGCTCGGCGACGAAGGCGATGGCGTCGAGGACGAACTCGAACTCCTCTTCAGTGAGCAGGTAGTGGAAGCTGACGCGGGCCCAGCCGGGTTTCACGCCCTCGTAGCCGACCTCGATGGCGCGCAGGAAGCAGCCGGAGGTCTCTTCGTCTATGTCCAGAAGCGCGTGACCGTACGGCCCGGCGCACGAACACCCGGCGCGGCCCTGGATGCCGAAGAGGTCGGACAGAAGGCGGACCACTAGCTTCGGATGTAGCTGCTTCCCACCAGACTCGACGAGGAACGACGCGACGGCGAGCCGCGGGGCTGTCAGGTTGCCAAGCACCCGCACGCCCGGGATCCGCACGAGCCTATCCAGCGCACGCCGTACGAGTTCCTGTTCGCGGCGCTCGATGTTCTCTACTCCCACCTTCTCCTTGACCCTGAACGCCATGGCAGCCCGGAGCTTCTGGATGATCGCCGGCGTCCCGGCGTCCTCCCTCAGTTCGACGTCGGAGACGTACCGGTGCGAGCTGCGGCTGACGTACGTGACGGTGCCCCCGCCGGCCGTGGTGGGACAGTCAAGGTGGTAGAGCGACTCGTGGAGCAGCAGCAGCCCGGGCGACCCGGGCCCGCCGAGCAGCTTGTGTGGGCTGAGCACCACGGCATCCAGCCAGTCGTTCTCGCCTTCACGGCTGGGGCGCACGTCCACCTTCACGTACGGGGCGCTCGCCGCGTAGTCGAAGACCGCGACGGCGCCGTGGTCGTGGAGGAGGCTCGCCAGACCCCGCACGTCCGAGATGAGGCCCGTGACGTTGCTGGCGGCGGAGAACGATCCGATCTTCTGCCGGCCGTCGAAAGCCGGATCGGTCAGTGCGCTCCGCAGGGCTGCTTCGTCGATCAGGCCGTCGCGGTCCAACGGCACCGTCACGACCTGAGCCAGCGACTCGCGCCACGACACCTCGTTGGAGTGGTGCTCGTACGGCCCCACGAATACGACGGGTCGCTCGGACGCGGGCAGGCTCTCCAGCAGGCGCTGCCTGTGTTGCGGTGGAACGCTCACGCCCAAGATCTCCTGAAGGCGCTTCAGCGCTCCGGTCGCACCGGTACCGGGGAACAGCAGCTTGTAGTGCTCGTCGGCGCCCAGGCACTCCTTGATGTACTCGGCGGCCTCGTGCGTGAGCCTGGTAGTGAGAGCCCCCGTGGCGCTGTCCTCTGTATGGGTGTTGGCGTAGAGCGGCAGCACGGCACGAGTCAAGGCGTCCTCGACCGACCTGAGGTGTCTGCCCGAAGCGATGTGGTCGGCGTAGGTTATCCGCCGCTCGCCGTACGGGGTCCGCACGCAGGCGCCCTGATCCAAGAGGTCCTGTCTGAGGGACTCGAGAACGTCCATACTGCTCTCCTGTGCCGACAGGGTACACGCTGGCCCCGGTGAGTTGATGGGCGTACGCCCGGCACGGGGTCGTACAGTCTGGTCGTGAGCCGAGCCATCAGGGACCTGCTGAAGGAACGCGTCTTGGTGCTGGACGGCGCCATGGGCACGATGATCCAACGCGCAGAGCCCACGGAGGCTGACTTCCGAGGCGAGCGCTTCGTGGACCACCCAGTCGACTTGCGTGGCGCGAACGACGTACTGGTTCTCACCAGGCCCGACCTGATATCCAGCATCCATCGCGCGTACCTCGAGGCCGGCGCTGACATCATCGAGACGAACACCTTCAACGCGACGAGTATCGGCCTGTCCGAGTACCGGCTCGAGCCCTACATCGCCGAGGTCAACCGCGAGGCCGCCCGGCTCGCCAGAAGCGTCGCCGACGAGCTGTCCACAGCGGAAAGGCCGCGTTGGGTGGCCGGCGCCATCGGCCCCACCAACAAGACGCTCTCGCTTTCCCCGAGGGTCGAGGAGCCGGGCTTCAGAGCCGTGACGTTCGACCAGGTGCATGGCGCGTACCTCGAGCAGGCCACCGCCCTCATCGAAGGCGGCGTGGACATGCTGCTCATCGAGACGGTGTTCGACACGCTCATGGCCAAGGCCGCGCTACTCGCATGCGAGGAAGCCATCCGGCGCTCGGGCAGCCACGTGCCCCTCATGCTCTCGGGCACGATCGTGGACGCTTCCGGAAGGCTCCTGTCAGGGCAGACGCTGGAGGCGTTCTGGACCTCGGTGCGTCATCACGACCTCCTGGCGGTAGGGCTCAACTGCGCCCTGGGCCCCGAGGAGTTGAGGCCGCACGTCGAGGAGCTGTCCCGGTTGGCAGACACGTACACGGTGGCGTACCCCAACGCAGGCCTGCCCAACGCCTTCGGCGGCTATGACCTTGGGCCCGGTGAGATGGTCGCCGTGCTGCGCGAGTTCCTGGCGGAAGGCTGGGTCAACGTCTTGGGCGGATGCTGCGGCACGACACCCGAGCACATCGCGGCGTTCGCGGAGGCCGCCGCGGGGGTACAGGTTCGGACGCCCGCTCCCAGGGACACGCGACCGCGACTCGCGGGACTCGATCCCCTCGTTCTCGGCGCAGCGGGTGGCGACGGCGTCTCACGTGGCGCGGGCTTCCTCAACGTTGGGGAGCGCACCAACCTCACCGGATCCAAGCGGTTCAAACGGCTCGTGGTGTCTGGCGACCTGACTGCCGCACTCGACGTCGCGCGCGAGCAGGTGGAGGGCGGAGCCCAGGTGATCGACGTCAACTTCGACGACGGGATGATCGACGGACCGACCACCATGGCCGCGTTCCTCGACCTGGTCGCCTCGGAGCCGGACGTCGCCCGTGTCCCCGTGATGCTCGACTCGTCTGACTTCACGGTGCTCGAGGAGGGCCTCAAGCACGTGCAGGGCAAGGCCATCGTCAACTCGATCTCCCTGAAGGAGGGTGAGGCCGAGTTCCTCCGACAGGCACGGGTTGCCAAGTCCTTCGGTGCAGCCGTCGTCGTGATGGCCTTCGACGAACGTGGTCAGGCCGACACCTACGAACGGCGGGTCGAGGTGATGGAGCGGGCCTACAGGCTCCTCGTGAAGGCGGCCGGATTCGCGCCGGAGGACATCATCCTCGACCCCAACGTGCTCACGGTCGGCACGGGCATGCGCGAGCACGCCCGCTACGCGATCGACTTCATCGAGGCGGTCAGGTGGGCCAAGGCGAACCTGCCGGGCGTTCTTACGTCCGGCGGCGTGTCCAACGTCTCGTTCTCCTTCCGCTCCAACTCGAGGGTGCGAGAGGCCATGCACGCATCGTTCCTGTTCCACGCCGTGAAGGCCGGGCTGGATATGGCGATCGTCAACCCGGAGACCCTGACCGTCTACGACGAGGTGGAGCCAGAGCTCCTCGCGTTGGTCGAGGACGTCCTCTTCGACCGGCGCGACGACGCCACGGAGAGGCTGGTCGACTACGGTTCACGCCACGAGGGTGGAGCGGTCTCACGCGACGAAGCCGACGAGTGGCGCTCGCTGCCCGTGGCTGACCGCCTGCGCCACGCGCTCGTGCGCGGCATAGACAAGCACGTGGAAGCGGACGCCCTCGAAGCCATGGACCTGCTACCAGGCCCCCTGGAGGTGATCGAAGGTCCGCTCATGGACGGCATGAACGAGGTCGGCGACCTCTTCGGCAGCGGGAAGATGTTCCTTCCGCAGGTCGTGAAGAGCGCCCGCGTGATGAAGCGCGCCGTGGGAGCGCTGACCCCGCACCTCGAGGCGAGGAAGGCCGCGGGTGGACGTCAGCGCGCCGGCAAGATCGTCATGGCCACCGTCAAGGGCGACGTCCACGACATCGGCAAGAACATCGTCGGCGTCGTGCTCGGTTGCAACGGCTACGAGGTCATCGACCTGGGAGTCATGGTCCCGGCAGACAAGATCATCGACACGGCGTTGGCCGAGGGCGCGGACGCGATCGGCCTGTCCGGCCTGATCACGCCCTCACTGATGGAGATGGAGCACGTCGCACGCGAGATGACGCGCCGCGAAGTGGACCTACCGTTGCTGATCGGGGGAGCGACGACGTCCCGAGCCCACACCGCCGTGAAGATCGCTCCCAACTTCAGTGGCCTCACGGTTCACGTGCCTGACGCCTCCCGGGCCGTGAGCGTGGTGGCGCGCGCCGTGTCACCCGAGGAGCGGGTGGGGCTGGCAGCGGAGGTAAGAGGTCTATACGAGACCGTCAGGTCCCAGCACGCCGCCAGGCAGAGCGCCCGTGACCTGCTCGACCTGGAGACGGCGCGAACCCGGGCGCCTCGCTTCGTGGACTGGTCGCATGTCGTAAGGCCGGCCAAGCCGGGGGTCACGGTCCTGACTCCTTACCCACTCGAGGACCTGCTGCCAGTGATCGACTGGGGCCCATTCTTCTCGGCGTGGGAACTGCCTGGCCGTTATCCGGCCATCCTGAGCGATCCCCAACGCGGCGCGGCAGCTAGAGAGCTCTTCGACGAGGCACGAACGCTTCTCGAGCGCTTGGTAGGCGAAGGATGGCTCGAGGCCCGCGCGGTGTTCGGCCTCTTCCCCGCCGCCTCGAGGGGCGACGACATCCTCGTCTTCGCCGACGAGTCGCGTCGAGAAGTCGAACGGGTCCTACCTACGCTCAGGCAACAGACCGATAAGCGCGAGGGTCAGCACA
The DNA here is from genome assembly GCA_035654755.1 of Trueperaceae bacterium. Taxonomy (GTDB): domain Bacteria; phylum Deinococcota; class Deinococci; order Deinococcales; family Trueperaceae; genus DASRWD01. Next base: position 7,879 of record DASRWD010000216.1, on the reverse strand, counting down.
ACCTGGCGCTGGCAGACTACGTCGCGCCTGAAGGGTCGGGTGCGGGTGACTGGATCGGCGCCTTCGCCGTCAGCGTGCACGGCACCGAGCAGCACGCCGCGAAGTTCAGGTCGAACGCCGACGACTACTCGGCGATCCTGCTGACGACGCTCTCCGACCGGCTCGCCGAGGCGCTTGCCGAAAGCCTGCACCATCTGGTCCGGACCGAGTTCTGGGGCTACGCCAGCGACGAGAACCTGTCGAGCGAGGACCTCGTCGCCGAGCGCTACCGTGGTATCAGGCCCGCTCCCGGCTACCCCGCCTGCCCGGACCACCGCACGAAGCGCGACATCTTCGAGATGCTGGGCGCCACGGCCGCGACCGGGGTCGAGCTGACCGAGGGCCTGTCGATGACCCCGCCGTCGGCCGTCTCGGGCCTGTACCTGGCGCACCCGGAAGCGATGTACTTCGGTGTGGGCAAGCTCGGTCGCGATCAGGTGCAGGACGTAGCTTCACGAACCAACGTCGCCGTGAGCGAGGTGGAGGCGTGGCTGGCTCCCAACCTGGCGTACTCGCCGGCAGCCGCCGCCGACTGACCGATCAGGCCAGCAGGTCGCCCAGCCAGTCGACTATGCCCACCCGAATAGGCATGAAGTACAGGTTGCCCCCACGTGCGCCAACGTCGTCGATCACCCTGGCCGCAAGCTTCCTGTGCCACTCGAGGGTGGGCTCGAAGCCAGCCGGGAAGACTGCGCGGTTGCGCGAGAGCCAGTAGCGCTGCGACCTAGCGGAGGTCACGCTGGTCACACCCCAGAACACGTTCACGCCCGCGGTCAGCTCGCGCCACACGTCCAGCAGCCGGAGGTCGAAGAACGGCTGCGTGAACAGGCCGTCGGCGCCGGCTTCCAGCTTCGCTTCCGCGTACGCGAGCTCATCTGAGAAACCGGCCCTGTACGGGTCCAGTGCCGCGTAGACCTTCAGGCCGGCGTCGGCCGCTTTCAGCACGCGGATCGCTTCCAGGGCCGGCGGGCCCGATAGGCCAAGGGGGCGCACGCTTTGCGAGGTGACTGCGTCTTTGCCTGCAGAAGTTCTGCCAGACGTCTGCGTCGTAGCCGGGCCCTGGTCTCCCGAGACCACGAGCACCTCTCGCACTCCTGCCGAGGCCAACGCCCGGGCGACATCGGCAGCGGCACCAGGATTCGCACACACCTCGGTGGCGCGCAGGTGCAGCACCGCCGCCCACTGCCCAGCCGAGCGCACTTGGGCGGCAGCCTGAAGAACGCGCAACTCGAACTGTCTCAGGTCAGGCACGTTTATCGTATCGACGCGCGACAGGCAGGAGACTTCCGCGAGCTGCGAGGCCATGGAGGCCTCGTCCCGCGGCACGAGCTCGATGCTGAGGCGCATTCCGCGAAGGGTACCGCGCTCGGCCGCACGCGTCCGCGGGATAGACGCGCCCCGTGCTGTCCGCGGGCCGTCAGGCCAGGAGAGAACCATGCGCAGGCTCGAACCGCGCCGTGAAGTGCCTCAGCACCGGCGGCGCCTCGACCATTCGCACGCCGCGCACACGCTCCCTTATGCCGCCGACGTAGTCGAGCACCTCCGCGAGGTAGTCCACGTGGCTCTGCGTGTAGGTGCGTCGCGGGAACGCCAGGCGCACCAGCTCCAGAGCTGCGGGCTTCTCGCTGCCGTCCGGCTGCCTGCCGAACATCACCGAGCCGATCTCCACCGAGCGCACGCCGCCCTCCAGGTACAGAACGCAGGAGAGCGCCCACGCCGGGAACTCGGACTGTGGGACGTGCGGCAGGAGAGCCCTCGCGTCCACGTAGACGGCGTGACCGCCCGTGGGTCGCACGATCGGGACGTCGGACGCCAGGAGGCGGTCGCCGAGGTACTCCACCGAGCGGATCCGGTAGCGAAGGTAATCCTCCTCCAGCGCCTCGTTCAGCCCTACGGCGAGGGCCTCCAGGTCGTAACCGGCAAGGCCGCCGTACGTCGGGAACCCCTCCGTGAGGATGAGTTGGTTGCGGGCCGCGGTGGCCATCGTGTCGTCGTTCAACGCCAGGAACCCACCGATGTTCCCCATCCCGTCCTTCTTCGCGCTCATCGTCGCGCCGTCGGCGTATGAGAACATCTCGGCTGCGATCTCGCGTGGGGTCTTGTCCTCGTACCCGGGCTCGCGCGTCTTCACCAGGTAGGCGTTCTCGGCGTAGCGGCAGCAGTCGATGAACAGCGGCACACCGTGCTCGCGGCAGAGCGCGCTCACCTCCCTGACGTTGGCCATGCTGACAGGCTGCCCCCCGCCAGAGTTGTTCGTGACGGTGAGGATCACGAGTGGGACGCGGGTGCCGGGGTCCGAGAGGACTCGCCTCAACGCGTCCACGTCCATGTCGCCCTTGAACGGCTCGGTCGAGCCCGTGTCGCGCGCCGCGGGCACCGGCAGGTCGAGAGCGGTGGCGCCCACCGCCTCCACGTTCGCGCGGGTGGTGTCGAAGTGAGTGTTGTTCGGCACCACGTCGCCGGTCCTCAGGGCGACGTTGCACAAGATGCGCTCCGCGGCCCTGCCCTGGTGAGTGGGCAAGACGTGCGCGAAGCCGGTTATGCCCTTAATTGTCCTCTCGAACCGGAGGAAAGATGGGCTGCCGGCGTAGCTCTCGTCGCCGCGCATCATGCCGGCCCACTGCGCGCTGGACATCGCACCGGTGCCGGAGTCGGTCAGCAAGTCGATCAGCACGTCGTCCGAGTGGAGCCCGAACAGGTTGTAGCCGGCCCCGGCCAGCGCGCGCGCTCGCTCCTCACGGTTCGTGAAGCGGATCGGCTCGACCGTCTTTATGCGGAACGGTTCGATGATCGTCTTGAAGCGGGAATCGGGTCCGTTCACGGTCTCTAGAGTCTATGACCGGCCCGAGACGTTGCGGGCCCGTGTTCGCGCCGTGCGCGACAAGGCAGAAGGGGCGGTCAGACGCCCAGGAGCTCGCCTATACGTCGCAGCGCTTCCTTCACGTTCTCGAGGCTGGTCGCGTAGCTGAAACGGACTTGTCCTGGCGCCTCGAAGTCGGTGCCGGGCACGGCAGCGACCCTCGCCTCGTCGAGCAACCTGATCGCGGCCTTGCCCTCGTCTGGGTCGATACGGGTGACGTCCGCCATGGCGTAGAACGCGCCCTGCGGCATCGGTGTCTTCAGTCCCAACGCGTTCAGCCCGTTCACGAGGGCGTCGCGTCGTTCCCGGTACGCGGCGCGTGTCATGCGCTGGAACTCGGCGGTCTTCTCCGTTTCGTTCAAGGCGGCGACGGTCGCGTGTTGCGCAACCGCGTTGACGCCGTTCGTAGCCTGTCCCTGGAACCTCGTCATGCCCTTGATCAGCTCGGCCGGTCCGGCGCCGAAGCCGATACGCCACCCGGTCAGCGCGTAACCCTTGCTCCCGCCGTGGATCACCAGCGTGTGGTCAGGGGCGAAGCGTGCGGCCGGAGTGAACTCTCCGTCGTACACGAGGTGCTCGTACAGGTCGTCCGCGAAGAGCCAGATGTCGTTCTTCTTCGCCAACTCGGCGATGCCCTTCACCAGCTCGGGCGGGTAGACCGCGCCCGTGGGGTTGGAAGGCGAGTTGAGGACGATGACCTTCGTCTTGGGCGTTATCGCTGCCTCGATCGCTTCCAGCTCGGGCACGAACCCCTGGTCCGGCGTGGTCCTGATGATCACGGGCACCCCGTCGGCGAGCTTCACCTGGTCCGGGTACGAGACCCAGTAGGGCGCCATGATCACAACCTCGTCGCCAGGATCGATGACCGTGCGGAAGCCGTTGTAGAGGACCTGCTTCCCGCCCGAGCTCACCATCACCTGGTCCAAGCCGTACGTCAGGCCGTTCTCGCGCGCGAACTTGGCGACCAGCGCCTCGCGCATGGCTACGGTCCCGGGCACGGGCGTGTACTTGGTCATCCCGAGCCGGATGGCCTCGTGCGCCGCTTCCAGAACGTGCTCGGGTGGCTGGAAGTCGGGCTCGCCCGCCGTCATCGTGACGACATCGACTCCCTGCCGCATCAGCTCCTTCGCCCGGCTGTCGAACGCGAGTGTCGAGGAGCCTCTGAGGTTCTTGATCGCTCGGGAAAGACCTGGCAAGTCCCGCCTCCTAAACGAGCTCTGAGGGGTCGAAGAAGATCCCGATCTCCCGGTCGGCCGTCGCCGGCGCGTCGGAGCCGTGCACGACGTTCTCGTCGATCGTCGTGGCGAGGTCGCCGCGGATCGTGCCGGGAGCGGCGTCCTTCGGGTTCGTGGCGCCCATCATCTTGCGCCACTCTGCGATGGCGTTCTCGCCTTCGACGACCATTGCCACTACGGGGCCGGAGGTGATGAAGGAGACGAGGCCCTCGAAGAAGGGCTTTCCCTCGTGCTCACCGTAGTGCCGATGTGCCAGCTCACGGCTGATGCGCATCAGCTTGAGACCCTTTATCTCGAAGCCCTTGGCCTCCAGGCGAGCGATCACCGTGCCGGAGAGTCCACGGCGTACGCCATCGGGCTTTACCATCGCGAACGTCTGCTCTACTGCCATGACGGCGGACTGTACCACGGGGTCGCGGCCGTCTCAGATGCCGAGTTGAGCCAGATGGTTGATGTCGTGACCGGCCATCATGCGCACCATCAGGTCGGCGCTCTCGAATCCGCGCTCCGGGTGGTACGCCTCGGCCAACCAGTCCTCGAGCGAGAAACCCGACACGAGCGCGAGGTTCCAGGCGCGTAGCGCCGCGAACGCCTCCACGGCGAGCGCCGGGTCCAACCGCTTGTAGCGCGAGGCCCAAGTGTCCTGGTCGAAGGCTTGGAGCTCGACGCCGGGCACCGCCGCGAGCTGCCTGAGCCTGAAGCCCATGACGACCTCTACGTCCGCCATGTGCGCCAGCACCTCGGTCGGCGTCCACTTCCCCGGCGCGTATCCGCTATCGAGTACGAGCGGGCTGGCGGTCTCGGCGTACTCCTTCAGCCGCGTCGGCGTGGCTCTCAGGACGTCTATCGGATCCAGCTCGCCAAGAAGCGAGATGTAGGTGGATGCTGGGTCTGCCACGGCCGCACTCTAAACAAGCTCGGGCACGAGGAACGTCGGTTCAGACCGCGTTGACCTGGTGGAACACGACCTCGCCCGCATCTACCGCCCGCAGGAACGCCTCCACGACGGCGGGGTCGAACTGGGTGCCGGCGTTCCGGCTGATCTCGTCGATCGCCTCGCTGATGGTCATCATCTTCTGGTGAACGCGGTTGCGGGTGACCGCGTCGAAGGTGTCCGCCACCGCCACGATCCTCGCCTCCAGTGGGATCGCCTCGCCGCTCAGTCCGTTCGGGTAGCCCTTGCCGTCCCACCGCTCGTGGTGGTTGAGGGCGATCGCCTCCGCCAACCGGATCGTCGGCGACCGGGAGCCGGAGAGCAGCTCTGCCCCGGCCCTGGCATGGCCGCGAACGACCTGGAACTCCTCGTCGGTCAGCCCGCCCGGCTTGAGCAGCACCGCGTCAGGGATCGTGATCTTCCCGACGTCGTGAAGGCGCGCGGCGCGCATGATCATCTCGACACGTGCCGGTCCCAGGGTCATGCGCCTGCCGATCGCGCCAGCGGTCTGGGCGACGCGCCAAGTGTGCTCGCCGGTGTCGTCGTCGCGGTACTCGGCGGCGCGCGCCAGGCGCACGAGCATCTCGAGCTGTGAGTGCTCCAGGTCCTGAGTGCGACGACGAACGGCCTCCTCCAGCCGGTCGTTCTGCTCCTCGAGCTGCTTCTGGTAGAAGCGCGCCTCGAGCAGGTTCCGGATCCGCAGACGCGTCTCGGTCGGGTTGACCGGCTTGTTGAGGAAGTCCTTCGCGCCGCTGGCCAGCGCCGCCTCCCTGAGCTCCGGCCGGGCGTCGCCGGTGACCATGAGCACGGGGAAGGCTTCCGGCATCACAGGCCGCAGGTCGCCGAGGACCTGCAGGCCGTCCCGTTGGGGCATGTGCTGGTCGAGGACCACTAGGTCGGGCCTGAGCTCCAAGTACCTCTCGACGACCCTCAGCGGTTCGTCGCAGATATGCACGTCGTCGTATCCCGCCCGCTCCAGGATCCCCCGCACCAGGACGAGCGACGCTTCGTCGTCGTCCACCAGGAGGATCTTCATGTGGCTCAGGTCCACGGCGGGGGAATGATATTCGAATACCGTTCGCACCACAGCCAAGAACTTCCTATCCTCTGCCGAGTCAGTGACAAGGGCCCGTAACTACGGGCCCGTATCACTCGTAACCAGATGGTAATGGACGGACTATGACCAGGCTCTTACGCAGGCCGGCTCGTTCTCCCGCCTGATGTGACGGGTAGCGATCGGCCCGGCGACCTAGTTCCCGAGCGCCACCTGAGCGACTCGCGCGACGCCCCGTATGGCGTCGTGCCACCAGCCGGGGATCACGCCAAGGAGCACCGTTCCCACAAGCGCAACCGCCACAGCTACCTGAGTGGCAGACGAACGGAAGGTCGGACCCTCGTACTCCGGCCGCCTGAAGTACATGGCGGCGACGACCCTGAAGTAGTAGACGAGGGCGACGACGCTCGTCAGGATGCCGATGACGGCCAGCCACAGGAACCCGGCCTCGATAGCTGATTGGAAGACCATCACCTTGCCTGCGAAGCCCGCCAGCGGCGGGATGCCACCCAGGCTGAGCAGGAAAACGGTAAGCGTAGCTGCCAGGCCGGGGCGTGCGTGGCCCAGCCCCGCGAACCGCTCGATGTCGTCCCCGTGGTCGTTCTTGTCGACCATCAGCGTCAACACCGCGAATGCCCCAGCGTTCATCAGCGTGTAGGCCGTGAGGTACCAGATCGCGGCCTCGACGCCTCCGAAGTCGGTCGCCAGTACCGCCAGACCCAGGTAACCGGCGTGAGCCACGGCCGAGTAGGCGAGCATCCGCTTCACTCCGCGCTGCATGAGCGCAGCAAGGTTCCCGACGACCATCGTCAAAGCGACCGATACGGCGAGGGCGGTGGTGAGCCAAGGCGCGACCTCTGGCAAGACCGTGCTCGCGATGCGGACGAGCGCAGCGAAGGCTCCGGCTTTGACTACGACGCTCATGAACGTCGTGACGGTGGTGGGCGCCCCCGTGTACACGTCTGGCGCCCACTGGTGGAACGGCGCGAGCGACGCCTTGAACGACAGCCCGGCGATCACGAGCCCGGCACCCAGCGTCGCGAGGGAGGCGACGGAACCCTGGCTCAGCGCGGCTATCACGTCGGCGTAGACGAACGTGCCCGCCGCACCGTACAGCAGCGCGGAGCCGTACACCAGGATGGCTGAACCGAACGCGCCGAGGAGGAAGTACTTCATGCCCGCCTCCTCGGACTGCCTGGCTCCCGTGCGCCAGGCGGAGAGCACGTAGACGGGCAGCGAGAGGATCTCGAGGCCGAGGAGCAGGGTGATCAGGTCGCCGGCGGCCGCCATGACGATCGCTCCCAGTGCCGAGAGCAGCATCAGCGGGTAGTACTCCGGGTGCTCCATCTTGAGCCGCGAGAGCTGGTCGAAGCTGACGAGCACCCCGAGAGCCGTGCCGATGAGGATCACGAAGTTGAACGCCAGGGCAGGCACGTCTGCCAGGTACCGCAGGCCGAAGCTGGCCCCGCCCGCGCTCTCCGAGAGGAACACGGCCAGGTTGAAGGTGAACGCCGTGCCGACGCCGAGCAAGGACACCGCCGCGGTCAGGCGTGAGTCCTTCTGGAACAGCGCGATGAGCAGGGCGACGATCGCGGTGAACAGCACCGTGAGCGCTGGGGCGAGGTGACCCCAGTCGACGTCGAGGACGGGTGGGAAGCTCATCGAACGCCTCCGAGGGACGGTTCCGCGTCAGCCGTCGTCACAGCCTCAGGCGCCTTCGGCAATAGGGCGGAAGGGTCGGTCGTCCGATCGGCTCC
>DASRWD010000215.1:0-4314 GCA_035654755.1 Trueperaceae bacterium | reverse complement strand
CCACAAGGCGAGCAGGCTGAGAGCGGTGAACACCCCCACCACGGCGTTCTCGAGCCAGTACAGCAGTAGGAGGTCCGTAAGGTCCCAACCCCACAACTGAACGCCCAATAGCGGGAACAGGTTCGCGACCACCAATGACACGAGGGGCAAGGCAGCGGTTCGAGGCGCAGCCAGGACGCGAGTCACCTCAGCACACTATTGCTGAGTAGTGCGTGCCGACGTGGACGTCTCCTCATTCCTGTCCCGCACGGACCGGCCTACCCCGGCTCGCCCAAGCACCCACCCGGGCCCAACCGATAACGCCATTTCGGACCACGGCGTCGTTCCCTAGGTCATCAGTTGCGCAGGAGCCTGGAACTAGCTCCACAACATTGACCCGATTCGCATACGCCATGTACGCTGTGTGTATACACTCCGTGTACGCGATTGGAGGCTTACGCGTTGGGCATTCCTAAGGGCGGCATAATTGTTCCGCTCGTCACGCCATTCGACAGCGAGAACGAGGTGGACCTCGACGGCCTTGGCGCCAACGTCGACTCGCTCATCACGACAGGTGTCACCGGGCTGATGTGCCTCGCCACTACCGGCGAAGCACAGAGTCTAAACCTACGCGAACGCAAGTCCGTCGTCGAGGTGACGCTCGCAGCGGCGGACGAGAAGCTACCCGTGATCGTCGGCGTCGGTCACACGGACGTGCGCGAGACGCACGAGCTCGCCGAGTTCGCCACCCAACTGGGCGCGGCGGGACTGTTCGTCATTACGCCGTACTTCTACCGGTACTCGGCCGAGCAGCACGCCAGGTACTTCGAGTCGCTCGCCCAGCGAGTCGAGCTGCCGATCATGGCCTACAACTCAACGTACACCGGTACGCCACTGACACCTGACATCGTCGATAGGCTCGTCGAAAGCTCGTCCATCGCGGCGATCAAGGACGGCAACCAAGCACAGGTCGGGGAGATTGCCCGCAGGTTCGGCGACCAGCTCGGCGTCTTCTGCGCGCGCGACGTCTACCTCCTCGAGACCCTGGCGTCGGGCGGACACGGCGCCGTCGCGTTCGCGGCAAACGCGCTCCCCGAGGCCCTCGTCGCAATCGTGGAGGCATGGATCGAGGGCGACGTCGAACGCGCCCGCGCGCTGCAGTGGGCCATCAATCCACTTGTCAACCACCTCGTGTCGTTCACGTTCCCATCGGCCGTCAAGGCCGTCACGGATCTTGCCGGCAGGGTCGGCGGGCCGACGCGCGAACCGATCACGCCGGTGGGAGCGGAAGACCGCGCCGCGCTCGACGCGACCCTCGCCGAGGTGAAGCGCAGCCTCGACGGGCTCGAGCGCCGGGTGGCCTCCACATGAGCACGCCGCTCGCGCAGACCGTCTACGAACGGCTCCGCGAGTCGATCGAGAACCTCGACCTGCGGCCGGGCACCCACCTCCAGGAGGTGGAGCTCGCCTCCGAATACGGCGTCAGCCGCACACCGATACGCGAGGCCCTCCGCAGGCTGGCATCCGAGGGGCTCGTGGACCTGTCACACGGCCGTGGGGCAACCGTCGCTCACGGCAGCCTCCGCGACATCCTCGACGCGTACGAGGTACGGAGGATCCTCGAACCCTTCGCAGCCGCCAGAGCGGCCAAGCGCTCGAGCGCCGATCCCAGGCTGGCGGACCTCGAGCGAGCGATCTCAGACCTGGCCGGAACGCCGGCCACGGCCCAGGACGTACGCGAGCGCGAGCGGCTCGACCGCGAGCTGCACGGGCTCATCGCTGAGCTTGCTGGCAACGACATCCTCACGCGCATGGTCCGCGACTTGCACTCGCGGGTGCAACGCGTCTATGTGCAGCTCGGATCTGGAGGCAGGTTCGAGCGCATCCAGGAAGAGCACCTACGGGTGCTGGCCGCTATCCGAGCCGGCGACGAGGAGGCGGCATCGGCAGCGATGACCGCCCATCTCGACGGCAACTCACTGACGGTCAACGGGGACACGGGGTCGTGACTGGGATCCGAGCCGCGAGAAGCAGGCTTGGCGAGAAAGGACCACAGAACAGATGCATGTAGAGAAGTACAGCCAAATCAACGTCGCGCCGGGCGAGCGCGGCTTCGCATTCCTTGACGTCGCGGTGATGGCCGACGGCGCCCCGTTAGGTATACCCGTACACGTAGTGCGCGGCAAGCAGGACGGCCCGAAGATCGTCGTCATGTCGACCTCGCACGGCTACGAGATCTGCCAGATCAGCGTCATCAAGGAGCTACTCGAGACGCTCGAACCGAACCAGATCCGCGGAACCGTGGTCTTCGTGCCCGTGCAGAACCCCATCGCCTTCGAGATGGGGACGCGCGGTTCCTGGGTGGATGCCCTGTGGGGCGACAGCGGCAACATGAACAGGCTCTGGCCAGGTCGTCCCAACGGCTGGATCACCGAGCGCCTCACTCACAAGATCAGCTCTGAGGTACTGCCTGGCAGCGACCTCGTCATCGACATGCACGCCTCTGGCCCGGCGCTGGCGCTCGCGTACGGCTACCACGGCACGATCTCGGAGAAGGAGATCGAGATCTCCAAGGTATTCGGGCACGACATCCTCGTAAAGCCACTGCCCGCCGAGGTCGACGAGAAGATGCAGTGGACGACCTCGAACGCGTACCTCAAGAAGGCTGGCATCCCGTCGTACGGCTGCGAGATCGGCGAGTTCCCCGGCTTGTGGACTGAACGGCATCGACCGCGCGCTCACCGGACGGTGCCCGAGGTCGGCGTAACCGGCGTCACCAACGTCATGAAGTACCTGGGGATGCTCGACGGTGACCCGGTAGTCCCCGCCAGGCAGCTCGTCGTCCAGCCGGAGCTCAACCTGCGGCCGTCTCACGGTGGACTGATGATCTCGGAGAAGTCGCTAGACGACCTCGGAACGGTCGTGCCCAAGGGCGACGTACTTGGGCGAGTCGTGAGCCCCTACTCGTTCGAGGTGCTCGACGAGATTGTCGCACCGTTCGACGAGACCCTGATCATCGCCGCCACCATCGACAAGCCGTTCAAGAAGGTTCTCCCCGGCGAGTATGGCTACATCGTCGCGGACGTCAAGACCTGCTGGTGGATAGAGAACGAGTGAACCTCGACCGAGTGAGCGCCAACACAGTTCCGGAAAGTGGGAAGAAAGTGAAGCAACTCAAGGCAACAGCCGCCAAACTCATCGTCCTGCTGCTCGCCGCCCTCGCGGTCTTGGGTGTCGCCAGCGCCCAGGAGCCCCAGCACGGCGGGACCCTAGACGTCGGTCTGCATGTGGCCGTCCGGAGCTTCGATCCCCACACGGCGCCCAACCAGGGCGAGGCGTGGGTCATCGGGCTTGTCTACAGCCGCCTAGTCGACCTCTCGCCCGACCTTCAGATCGTCCCCGAGCTGGCCGAGAGTTGGGAGCAGCCCGACCCGCAGACCTTCGTCTTCACCCTGCGCGAGGGCGCAGTGTTCCACGACGGCACGCCGGTCACATCGGAAGACGTCAAGTACTCGCTCGAGCGGCTCCTGAACCCAGAGACGGGCTCGACGAAGCGCACCAACTACACGAGCATCGAGAGCATCGACACGCCTGACGCGCGCACGGTGGTCCTGCACCTTTCCCAGCCAAACAGCTCGCTCCTGACCCATCTCGCAGGCACCAGCGCCTCCATCGTCTCACGCGAGGTCGTCGAGGCGAACGGCGACCTGACCGTCTCCGACGGCGGCTCCGGCCCCTTCCTGCTCGGCCAGGTGCAGGCCGACAACTCGCTTACCCTCGAGCGCAACCCGAACTACTACGAGGGCGACCTCCCCTACCTCGACGCCGTACGGATGGTGCCGATCCCTGACAACCAGGCCCGCAACGCCTCGGTCAGGGCAGGCGACACGGACCTTGTCACCTTCGTCACCGCCAACTTCATCAGCCTGCTTCGCGCTGACACCCGCGTCGAGATCCCTGCGCAGGAGGGCTCGTCCGGCCAGTTCTACGCCATCTTCTTCAACAACGAGCTCGCGCCATTCGACGACCCACGCGTGCGCCGCGCGATCGCCTTGGCGATCGACCGCGAGCTGATCGTCTCGGTCGCGCTGGGTAACGAGGGCTTCCCCCTCGAGGCCGGCCCCATCCCCTCGTGGCACTGGGCTTCGCTCAACCCCGTAAACACAGAGCCCGACCTCGACGCCGCAAAGGCTTTGCTGGCCGAGGCAGGCTACGCCGACGGCTTCTCCTTCTCTATCCGCATGTGGTCGAGCCAGGACTTCGTTTTGCGCACGATCCTTGTGCTGCAGCAGGCGCTCGCTCCCCTCGGCATCGAGATCGAGATCGACCAGCAGG
>DASRWD010000214.1:0-6802 GCA_035654755.1 Trueperaceae bacterium | reverse complement strand
ACGGCTCGAGCCCCGTGTCGAAGACCGCGTCGTAGAAACGGGCCATGGCCGGCACGTCGTTGGCGGCCAACGATAGCTCGACCAGCCGAGCACTAGTCGTGACTGGCGCGTCCTTCCTCGAGTCGCTCAAGCCTCTGCCCCTGCCGTCTGCGCGGCGAGCCGGTCGGACAACCACTCGCCCCAGGCGGTCTCGACTTCTCTCTCTTTGGCCACCCCAGCCGGACCGTACAGATAGAAGCGTCCCGAGACGTGCACCGGTCCGCCCATCGGCAGACCTATCCAGTGAGCCAGGGCAGGTGCCGGATCGTCGAGTCTCAGGATCACGCTGAAGCCGTAGGGCGATGCCATGGCTTCGAGCACTTCGCCTGCCAGCGGGGGCGCGTCCGGGCTAGGCGTCACGGGCCCGCCCACGTTGCCGTCCTCTATGCCGAGAGGCGTCATGAGCCCCTCGAACGTGTCGACCACCGACTCGGACGACTGCCCTGCCAGGGTGACCAGCCTGCTCTCCTGCCCGGGGAAGTGCTCGAGGTAGTAGCGGAGCAGCTTGAAGAACGAGTCCCAGCCGTGGGCATGACCCTCGAACTGGGAGTCCCAGTCGTCGCCGTCGGCGAACCAGCTATGGACGACCCGAACGGTGCAGACGCCGCCCGCCCTGGCCTCGACGATCCACTCCGTCGCGACGGTTCCGGGCCCTTCCTCGGTCTTCGCTTCGAAGCGGTGCGGCGGCTGCCACTCGCTTATCTGGGCGACCGAGTCCATGCTGCCGTCCGGAGCGAAGTGGCTGACGGTGGTCCCGCCTACCCGACCTTCGACGGTAGTGGGAACGAACCACGACGAGATGCCCGGGCCGCTCGCGATCGCCTTCCAGACCTCCTCGGGTGTACCAGGGACGTCGATCTCCGCCGCTACGGAGCGGCGTCCGGATGGGTCGACCTTCACGCTCATGATTCGTCCTTTCCCGGCTCGGGCAACGGGTGCGCGACGAGCACGATGCGATGCACGCGGCCGCCAGCGGCCGATTCATCGTGATAGCGGCTGACGAGGTCGGTCACCTTGGTGGTGAGCTCCTCGGTGAACGCTGCCCGCGCAGCGGGCGTGGCGAACCGGACCTCGGTGTCTATCGCCAGGGTGGCAAGAGCCTTGCGCGCGGCCCGTGCACCGCGCCAGAGGTTCCCCACCTCGCGCACCATGCGGGCGCCCAGCGCAACGAGGTAGCTGGCGGCGAGTCGGTCTCGCTCTTTGGAAGGGTCTGCCGCCACCGGACCCAGAGCTTCGGGCGAGACGACGTACGACCGTGCGGAGGACACGAGGAGCCGTTCGGTGAGGCCACCCCACCGCCGCTCCTCGGCGACGCCGACCAGGCCGGCCTTCTCGAGCGCGCGCAGGTGGTAGTTGACCTTCTGCCGCGGCAGGCCCAGCCGACCAGCCAACGTGGCCGCCGACGCCGGCACGTTCAGCTCTGCCAGCAGACGGTTGCGCATGGGATCGAGAGCCGTCACCGCCGCTGAGGGGTCTCTGATCACCTCGATGTCCATGGCGAGACGCTAAACCTTGACAACTCTTTTTGTCAAGGGAACCGGACTAGACGCCTTTCGCTCACTTGACATTGACGTAACGTCAACCTTTACGGTGTTGGGCATGGAGTGGTCGATCCAGCAGATCGCGCGCCTCGCCGGGACCACCAGCCGCACGCTCCGTCACTACGGCGAGCTCGGGTTGGTATCTCCCAGCCGCATAGGTGGCAACGGCTACCGCTACTACGACGAGCTAGCGCTGGTTCGTCTGCAGCGGGTGCTGCTACTGCGCGACCTCGGTCTCGGCCTGGCCGAGATCAAGGACGTGCTCGACCGTGAGGTCGAAGAGGCGTCCGCGCTGACCACCCATCTGTCGCTGCTCCGCCAGGAACAGGGCAGGCTCGCCCGGCAGATCGCCGCGGTAGAGCACACGATCGACGCCTTGAAAGGAGGCACGGAACTCATGGCAGAGGAGATGTTCGACGGCTTCGACCACACGAAGTACAAGGACGAGGTCGAGCAACGGTGGGGCAAGGATGCGTACGCTCGCTCCGACGCCTGGTACCGCGGCATGAGCGACAGTGAGCGCAGGAGCTGGCTTGCACGAGTCGAGAGGCTCGGCGCGGACTGGACCGCCGCCGCGAAGGACGCGGGCGTCTCGCCCGAGTCCGACCAAGCTCAGGAACTGGCCCGCCGCCACGTCGAGTGGCTACGCGGCATCCCGGGAACACCCGCCGGTGACGGAGGCGACCTCGCGGGATACGTACGCGGGCTGGCAGATATGTACGTCGCCGACGAGCGCTTCGCCGCCAACTATGGCGGCGTCGAGGGCGCCAAGTTCGTTCGCGACGCACTGAACCGCTACCTGGACAACCAGGCATGAGACCGGGGGCCGTTCCGCACGGCCCCCGTTCCTGAGCAAGGACTCCCGTTCGACGCCACTAGCTCTGACTTCCGTCGCTTGCTTCCCTCGGGTAGGTGACGCGCGTGCCGTCCACGAGCGCGAACGACGTGAGCTCATACGGGGTCGCCTTCGTGTCGGACATGATGTCCAGCACCTTCACGCCCCGCGCCAGAAGAGCGTCACCGACCAGAGAGCGGTGGCAACGCCACGGCACCGCCTCCGAGCACATGATCGCGACGCTCGCATCCTGAGACCGCCGCACCAACTCGTCCACCGCGGCGTTGAACGCCTCGGTCTGCATGTGGTCGGCGTACCCGCGGAACGAAAGGTTGCGCCAAGCCGAGTTCTCGCTGTCCGGCTTGGGCTTCCTAAGGCCGCCCAGGGCCTCCATCCAGTCGTACGAGACGCCGGCGTCCGGCAACGACTCCGCCAGCGTCTCACCTGCGAAGTGGGGGTGGCGCCTCGACTTGGGGATCGTGCGTATGTCTATCAGTGACGTAACTCCGTGCGCCTTCAGCATGGCGACGAACTCGTCAAGCGACCGGGTCGAGTGGCCGATGGTGTAGATGGTGGTGTCGGCCATCACAGGAGCCTAGCGCCAGAGGTTCGGTGCGCACGGTATCTCGCGGCGCCGCGGCGGCTCGGACAGCTCGGACAGCTCACTAAGCGAGGATCTCGTTCGACCTTTCGTCCCCAGAACCCAGCCAGAAGCTGTCGGTGCGGGCGTTGATGACGAACGGGATCCCAAGCTCGTCTCTCAGTTCGCTGACGACCGCGATGACCTCCACCTGCTGACGCCCGTCGACCAGGCCACCGTCGCGGACATCCTCGATGTTCACGCCTAACGTCCCTGCCGCGATCACCTTGCTGACCGTCGCCGCCAGCTCTAGGGCGGGCGTACCACTAACCGATCCACTGAACGAGCTGGTAGACGATGCCGCTGGGGTCCTCCATCTGGAAGAAACGCTCGCCCCACGGCTCGGTCTCCATCGGCGTGACGATCTTGGCACCTTCCGCCATCAACCGCTCGTACTGAGCGTCGATGTCTTCGACCACGAAGACGATCAGCGTCCCCATGCCCGCGCTGCCCGCGATGCGCTGAGGCTTGAACGTTCCCAGGCCGGTCCGCAGGAAGATCAGGTTGAAGCCGGCGTCGTCCCGGGTAAGGGAGACGAAGCCGTCGTCGGCCATCTCCTGCACGAATCCCAGGTGCTCGAGGGCGAAGCGGGCCGAACCTTCCACGTCGTCGACGTTAAGGGAGATGGCGGAACGCGTGATCTTCACGGTTGTCTCCTCCTCGAGGTCAGCCTAAGCGACGTTCCGCCCAGTCATCACACCCGCATCAGCGCTTCGTACGCGGCCAGTAGGAACAGGGCCATCACGACGAGTGACGCTCCTATGACCTCCAACCCCGCGCTGGCCGCCACCAGCCCTACGACCGCCGTGAATGTAGCACCGCCCAACCCGGCCGAGGCAATCTGGAACCCGATGGCGTTGTTGGCGTGCTCCGCCCCTACCCGCCGTGGCGTCAGGCTGATCAGCGAAGCGAATACAGGAGCCAAGGAGAACCCGATGAGCATCAGCCCGACGTACGAGACGAACGGAGTGGGCTCGAGCCAGAACAGTAGGGCGCCGGCGACGCTACTGGCGATGCAAAGACGCAACGTCCTGACGAGCGGCACCCTGTCGGCCACGATCCCGAAGAGAACACGGCCTGCCATGAGGCTTCCCCAGTAGAGGCTTACGAGCAGCCCGGCGGTGGATACCGGCAGCCCCCGGTGCAGTGTGAGCAGCGAGTAGCTCCACTGCGCGGTCACCAACTCGACTCCCGCGTAGGCGAAGAACGTGAGCATGCCGAGCCAGACGACGGGTCGTCTCAGCGTCTCCCGCGTGCGGACTGGCTTGACCGGCGGACGAGCGGCGCCTGTGGTGTCCGGGACCCGGGACCAACGGCGGCGGTTCGCGAGGAAAGTGGCAGCCAGCAAGAGTTGGCCACAACCGACGATCACGTAGCTCCAGCGCCAGAGGTTGCCGGAGCTGATAACGGCCGTCGCGATCAGGGGTCCCAGGGTCGTGCCTACGCCGAAGGAGGCGTGGAGCCAGTTGAGGACCCGGGCGCTGAAGTGGCTGGCCCCGTACGCGTTAAGTCCGGCGTCCACTGCTCCGCCGCCGAGGCCCGTCAGGAACCCGAACCCGAGGAGGAGAGCCCACGAGCTCGTGACCGCGAAGCCGAGCAGCGCCGTAGCCGCGGCCAACGTGGACAACACCAGAACGTCGCCGATGGCCATGACCCGCAGCAGCCGTCCGCTGAGGAAGCTGGACAACAGGTAGCCCGCCGTCTGGAACGTCACGAGAAGCCCGAGGGCGTCCAACGGCACGCCGAAGCCATCGCTCATCGACGGCCATGAGACGCCCAAGAGACCGTCGGGTAGGCCGAGGCTGACGAAAGCCAGGAAGGCGAGTAGGGCGATGTTGGCCAGAATCATTTGACGGCCAGCGGAAACCTACGCATGCCGGCCCGTTCGTCGTGGCAAAGTGTGTACGTGTTCGATCAATGGGACGACCTGTTCCTGAGCGGCGGATTCGCCCCTAGGCATGTCCTGCTGCGGAGTATCGACGTGAAGCTGGCTGGCGCTCGTCCGGAGGGTGCGCCACACAGCATCTACCAGGAACTGTGGCATGCGACGTCAGTGTTGCGGATCTTCCTGGAGGAAGGTCGCATGTCCCTCGGTAACTGGCCATGGGAAGAGCACTTCCCAGACGATCCTTCGCCTTCCGACGATACGGAGTGGCAAGATCTGGTGGCCTCGTTCCTCGAACTGTCGCAGCGTGCTGTGAACATGGCCAAGGACGAACAGTGGCTGGATTCCTTCGAGCCGGGGTTCGAAGACGAGGGTCTCAGATGGCGTGATGGTCTCGAGTTCCTGGCGATTCACACGGCCTACCACCTAGGCAAGATCGTGTTACTCAGGCAACTTCAGGGGGCATGGCCGCCAGCCAAGCTGCCGGCAGCCTAAGTCTCGGCGATAGGCCCGGTACCGGCGGCGCGTTACCCTCCAGCATGTCGCGATCCGCGCACAGCTTCGCCACTCGCGTAGAGCTAGAGGTGTCGTCGCGCTACCTGCTCTACCTGCCAGAGAGCCACACGGAACGGGATGACTGGCCACTCGTCGTCTTCCTGCACGGTTCCGGAGAACGCGGAGAGGACCTGCACCTGGTCCGCAAGCACGGACTGCCGCGGCTCATCGACGAAGGCTTGAGAATCCCGGCCGTCGTCCTGGCGCCACAGTGCCCGAACGGACAGCTTTGGACACAGCAGATGATGACGCTGGGTGTGCTGATCGACGCCGTCGCCGCCACCCAAGGCGTGGACCGCACGCGCGTCGTCGCCACCGGCTTGAGCCTCGGCGGCGCTGGCTGCTACGAGCTAGTCGGCCTCTATCCAGACCGTTTCGCCGCCGTGGCGCCGATCTGCGGGCCGTGGACGTGGCTGTTCGTGACGGACGAGACGGCCCGCATCCCCACATGGGTGTTCCACGGTGACGCGGACGAGGTCGTGCCCATCGAAGAATCGGAACGGCTGGTCGAGGAGATCAGGCAGAGAGGCGGCGACCCCCGCTTCACCGTCTATCCCGGCGTGGGCCACAACTCGTGGGACGCGGCGTACGCAGAACCCGAGCTGCTCGACTGGCTGGTGGGTCAACGCAAGAAGTGACGTTGCGTGGTCCTCGGCAGGCCATCGCACCTCTCGGTAGTCGACCCGCGCACGGGATTCTGCGGAAGGCAGTAGACTCTGCGGCGCTGCGTTCACACGGCCCAAGGTGGACGGTGGACGGTCAGCGTCGGACGCGAGATCCCCAGACCCTACGCATGCAGTTGAAGAGGTAGCGACATGTAGACGCAAGCCATCTCAGGCACGAGCCAACAGCACAGCCTGTCCCGCCGCGATTGGCGCACGATCTTGGTGCTGCTCGTCGCCGCGTTCGTCGTGATCCTCAACGAGACGATCATGAACGTCGCGTTGCCTCGGCTGATGGTCGAGCTGAACGTCAGCGCCAACACGGTCCAGTGGCTCTCCACGGGGTTCCTCCTGACCATGGCCGTGGTGATCCCGATGACCGGGTTCATCCTGCAGCGGTTCACGACCCGTTTCGTCTTCGTGCTGGCCATGGGCCTGTTCTCAGTAGGGACGCTGATGTCAGGACTGGCGCCCGGCTTCGTGCCATTGCTCGCGGGTCGGATAGTTCAGGCGACCGGTACCGCCATCATGATGCCGCTGCTCATGACCACGATCCTCCGGCTCGCGCCCCCGCACATGCGTGGCAGCGTGATGGGAACGGTCAGCATCGTCATCTCGGTCGCCCCGGCTCTCGGCCCCACGGTC
>DASRWD010000213.1:0-5075 GCA_035654755.1 Trueperaceae bacterium | reverse complement strand
TCTTGGATCCACGCCACGAACGGCAAGAGGTACCTGGACTTCACGACGGGTATCGGCGTCACCAGCACCGGCCACTGCCACCCGCGCGTGGTCGAGGCCGCCCGCGAGCAGGTCGGCAAGGTGATTCACGCCCAGTACACGACCGTCATGCACCAGCCGCTGCTCAAGCTGACAGAGCGGTTGGGAGACGTGCTGCCGGAGGGTCTTGATTCCGTTTTCTACGCCAACTCCGGATCGGAGGCCGTCGAGGCGGCCATCCGGTTGGCTCGTATGGCCACGGGCAGGCCCAACATCGTCGCGTTCCACGGCGGCTTCCACGGTCGCACCGTGGCCGCTGCCTCGCTGACTACTGCCGGGAGCCGGTTCCGGTCGGGCTTCGGCCCCATGATGGGAGGGGTCGTCATCGCCCCGTTCCCGGACGCCATCCGCTACCGCATGAGCGAGGACGAGGCCGTCCGGTTCGCTCTCGGAGAGCTTGACTTGATCCTCCGCACGGTGTCCCACGTCGACGACACGGCCGCCTTCATCATCGAGCCTGCTCTGGGAGACGGTGGGTACCTTCCGACGCCGAACGCGTTCCTCGAGGGTCTGCGGGAGCGGGCCGACCACCACGGCATCAAGCTGATCCTCGACGAGATCCAGTCTGGCGTTGGCAGGACCGGGAAGTTCTGGGGCCACGAGTGGGCAGGAGTAGAGCCCGATATCTTGACCTTCGCCAAGGGTATAGCCAGCGGCTTCCCGATCTCCGGGATCGCCGCTTCGGAAGGGACGATGTCGAAGGCATGGCCGGGCTCGCAGGGCGGTACTTACGGAGGCAACGCCGTCGCCGCTGCTGCCGCTGTCGCCACACTGGACGTCATACGGGACGAGGACCTGGTCGAGAACTCTCGCGTCCGCGGCGCGGAGCTGCGGTCGAAGATCGAGGCAGCGGTCGTGCGGTACCCGCACATCGTCGACGTGCGCGGCAACGGCCTGATGATCGGCATCGAGTTCGCGGACCCCGACAACACGCCGCGACCGGACCTGGCTGGCGCCGTCCAGAAGGGCGCTATCGACGAGGAGCTCCTGCTGCTCACGTGCGGTCTGCGCGACAACGTGGTCCGGGTCATCCCGCCCTTGACGGTGTCGGCCGACGAGGTGGAGGCCGGCACCGAGCGTTTGGCGAAGGTGTTCGAGGCGGTGCTCTCAGCTTCCCCAGTGGCAGCGACAACTGCGAACGGCTGATCTGCCCCGACTACCGGTTGCGTTCCCCTGACTAATGGCATTGCGGGAACCCGATCCGGCCGCGCACTCGCCTCTTCACACTCATCGCGCCTTCGAATCGTAAGTGCGCGAAACTCTTCGCGGTTCGTTCGAACGGCGTTGGTTCACGTCACTTTCGTATACCCCGGCACGGGCGAGAACGGAGAACGTTGCGCTGCGCACGGGATTAGCTTGGCATCGTAGACTTGCTTGACATCACGCTCCCGCTCACACTAAGCTTCCGCTCGTTCGTTCCCGGGGCCGGGGTTTTGGACCCGGAGCTTTCGAAACTAAAGGACTCGGCATAAGCCCAGCTTGAGCTGCCCGACGAGTTCGGCGTCCGAACCGGGGCGAAGGCGTGGCAGAGGGCTTGAGGGACGCAAGCAACGAACCAGTGAGGAGACAGGCATGGAGACACTGATGACCGATTACGGACGGGTCCAACTGGACACGAGCGAGCTGATGCTTGGCGAACTGGTGGTCACGGACGAGGGCGCGGAACTGGAGGTCGTGAGTCTCGATCCGCTGCGCTTCGAGCTTGCGCCAACCGAAGAGGAAGACTGGGGCGAGTGATCGCCGGGCGCGTCGCGAGCCCAACCATTAGCCCGGCGCCGTTCGTCGGTTCGGCCGGCCAGCGCGACGGTTCCGTCGTCATGGTCTACGACCGGGTGCGTGAGGAGGAGCGGATGCTGCGTGCCGCCTTCGAACGCATCGACGTGCCCGTGCGAATGGTCTATTCCTCGGACGTGACCTTCGACCTGGTGGAGGACGCGGCTCAGCGTTCCGTCGTCCTTGGCCGTTGCGTCTCCCAGACCCGCGGTCTGGCGTTGGCTCGCGCTTACGAAGCGGGCGGCGGGCTGACGATAAACAGCTCCACGGTCATCTCGGTCTGCGGCGACAAGCTCGCCACCAACGCCGCGCTCGCCGCGGCGCAGGTGCCCACGCCTCGCACGGGGGTCGCCTTCACGGCCGCCGCCGCGCTCGAGCTCTGCGAACGCTTCGGGTATCCGGTGGTGTTCAAGCCTCTGGTCGGAAGCTGGGGGCGGTTGGTCGCGAAGGTTGACAGCCCCGGCCAGGCCGAGGCGCTTCTCGAGCACAAGGAGGTCCTTGGCGGGCCGGCTCACAAAGTGCACTACGTACAGGAGTACGTCGAGAAGCCCGGGCGTGACATCAGGGCGTTCGTCGTCGGCGGCGAGGTCATCGCCGCGATCTACCGGACCTCCGAGCACTGGATCACGAACACCGCCCGGGGAGGACTGGCGAGTCGTTGCCCACTGAACGAAGAGCTCGTGGCGACCGCCGCTCGCGCCGCGGCGGCGGTCGGAGGAGGGGTGTTGGCCGTCGACCTCGTAGAGTCGGACCGCGGCCTACTCGTCATCGAGGTCAACCACACGATGGAGTTCAGGAACTCGGTAAGCACGACCGGCGTTGACATCCCCGGTGCCGTTGTCCGTTTCGCAGCCGCGCAGCGCGAACTGATGGCGTGAGCCGTAGAACCGTCGCCATCGTCGGGGCTTCGGGGTACGCGGGGGGTGAGTTCCTCAGGTTGGCGCTCGGACATCCCTGCCTTGAGGTCATCCAGGTGACCAGCCGCTCCAACTCCCGCATGCCCGTACACCTTGTACACCCGAACCTACGGTCGGTCACGGACCTGAGGTTCGCGCATCCTGACGATCTGGCCTCCGCGGACGTCATCGTCAGCGCCCTACCGCACGGCGAGACCTCGGGCCGCCTCCCCGAGCTCGTGGCGAGGCTCTCCAGCGACCGCGGGATACTTGTCGACCTATCGTCCGACTTCCGGTTGGCGGACCCCAGCGCATATCGGAACGAGTACCTCGACGACCATCCTCGCCCGGAGTTGCTCGGCACGTTCGTCTACGGTCTGCCGGAGCTGTATCGCGGAGAGTTACGTTCCGCCAGGCGCATCGCGGGCGCCGGTTGCATAGCCACCGCGACGATCCTGGCGCTATACCCTGCCGTCCGCTCCGGCCTCGTGGACCACGGGCGTGACGTCGTGATCGAGGCCAAGATCGGCAGCAGCGCAGCGGGAAGCACGCCGGGGCCCTCTTCGCACCATGCGGAGCGGTCCGGAGCGGTGCGAACCTACGCTCCCACACGCCACCGCCACCTGGCCGAGGTGAGGCAGGCGTTACCGGAAGCGCCGCCGCTGCACATGACCGCGACCGCGGTCGAACGAGTGAGAGGCGTGCTCGTCACCGCTCATCTGTGGTTGACGCCGGGTGTGGGAGAGGACCAGGTGTTGGCGGCGATGCGAGCCGCCTACGACGATGAGCCGTTCGTGCGCTTGGTCCGCGCCATGCGTGGGAACTATCGGGTGCCGGATCCGCGGATCCTCGACGGCACCAACTTCTGCGATGTCGGGTTCGCGGTGGACGAGGACAGCGGTCGGCTGGTGACGATGGCCGCGCTCGACAACCTCGTGAAGGGAACGGCCGGCCACGCGATGCAGTCGCTCAACCTGGCACTGGGCCTCCCGGAAGGCACCGGGCTCGGGTTCACGGGGCTTCACCCGTGAGCGGGGAGGCCCCGACGGTTCGCGACGCGCCGAGGGCCTCGCCCACCGGCGGCATCACGGTCGTGAAGGTCGGCGGGTCGGACGGCATCGACCTGGACGCCGTCTGCGACGACGTCGCATCGCTCGTTGCCAGCGGCTTGAGGCTCGTCATGGTGCACGGGGGTAGCGCAGAGACGAACCGCGTGTCCACGCTCCTGGGTCATCCGCCGAGGTTCGTAACCAGCCCGAGCGGCCACGAGAGCCGCTTCACCGACCGCGCGACCCTCGAGGTGTTCGAGATGGTCTATTGCGGCAAGGTCAACAAGGGGCTCGTGGAGCGTCTCCAAGCCCGTGGTGTCAACGCCGTGGGCCTGTCGGGTATGGACGGTCGCCTGCTTGAAGGCCGGCGCAAGAGCAGCGTCCGCTCGCTCGAAGGAGGCCGTGTGCGCGTGCTTCGCGGCGACCATACGGGCGTGGTCGAGCGGGTGAACACGTCTCTCCTCACGCTGCTGCTCGACCGATGCTTCCTGCCTGTCATCACGCCGCCCGCGATCAGCTACGAGGGCGTGGCCATCAACGTCGATGGCGACAGGGCGGCGGCGGCTGTAGCCCGGGAACTGCGTGCGGAGGCCTTGCTGCTGCTCTCGAACGTGCCTGGCCTACTGCGCGACTTCCCGAACGAGGGGAGCCTTGTGCGTGAACTGACGGTCAGCGGGCTCGAGGAAGCCATGTCCTACGCCGGCGGCAGGATGAAGAGGAAGCTGATGGGCGCCGGTGAGGCGCTACTAGGCGGCGTCGGGCGCGTGGTCCTGGGGGACGCGCGTCGAGACATGCCCTTGAGGCGTGCGTTGGCCGGCGAAGGGACGGTGGTCACGTGAACGAGGTCCGCGGGTCGACAGCCGTGGTCGGGGGCACCGAGATCCCGCGGTACCCGGCTACATCGGCAGCCGCCGTCCTCGAACTGGAGGCGGCACACGGTTCGACCCTTCACGACGCTGGATTGGTGATCGAGAGGGGCGAGGGCG
Source organism: Trueperaceae bacterium (assembly GCA_035654755.1). Classification (GTDB taxonomy): domain Bacteria; phylum Deinococcota; class Deinococci; order Deinococcales; family Trueperaceae; genus DASRWD01. The sequence continues at coordinate 293 of DASRWD010000213.1, read as the reverse complement.
CGACGGTCTACGACGCCAACGGCCGCGCGTACATCGACTGTGCCGCGGGCATCGGCGTGGCGAGCGTTGGTCACGGCAACCCGCGATTGGCTTCGGCGATCGCGGAGCAGGCCGGTCGCCTGCTGGTCTGCCCTCCCAGCCAGGGCAACAGCGTTCGGGCCGAGTTCCAGCGCCGACTTTGCGAAGCGGCCGGAGAGCCGTTCACTCGGGTGTTCCTCAGCAACTCTGGGAGCGAGGCCAACGAGGCTGCCGTCAAGTGGGTCCGCGTCGCAACTGGTAGGCGCAAGCTGATT
>DASRWD010000212.1:0-5965 GCA_035654755.1 Trueperaceae bacterium | reverse complement strand
CGGAGTACGTGCCGAACCGCTCGAGCACGACGCTCTTCGCCTCCTCCCAACTGAAGCTGAGGGGCTTGGCTTGCGGGACGGGAGCGAACAGGTCGTACCAGGCCAGCTTCGACTCGCCCAACAGCCCGGCCTTCGCCTCGAGGTACGAGCGGACTACGGGGAACGACTCCTGGCAGGCCTCCTGCATGCTCTCGACCGCCTGGCGCGACACGCCGTGCTGGAAGAGGCTGTAATCGAACGGGCTGTCCCACCCGCGCCGGCTGGTGAGCGTGTCGACCTGCCCCTTCACGCCGTTCATCGCCGCGGTGAACGAGAGCTGGTTGCGCGCGAGCAGCTCCAGCTCCGCGTCGTAAGCCTTGCGCCTCACGGTGCGGTCCGGGTGCGCTTGCAGCGTACGCAGCTCCGCGACGCCGTAGTCGCCATCCTCTCCGTCCGGGAGTGGCGCCGCTCGGACCCGCTCCTTCGAGATCAGCTCGCCGTAGAGCTTGGCCCAGGCCGAACCCCCGCTCCCGTCGAGCGCCGCAGCGAGGCTCTCGGCCTCGTCGGACAAGAGGTGGTCGGCCTCCTGCCGGTTGCGCTCGAGCACGTAAAGGTGGTCCGCCACGCGCTCCGAGGAGCTGGCAGCGGCGCGCAGGTCCAGCCGACCCAGCCACGACTTGAAGCGGGCCGCGAGCGCCTGGAAGCGGGCGTCCTTGGGCTTCAGCGCCGAGGCCTCGGCGTGCGCTTGTGCATCGAACGAGTCCGTCGCCACACGCAGGTTGACGTAAGCCCGGAGGCAGGTGAGGAGCATCACGTTGCGCTCGATCAGCTCCAGCGCCCGCTCGAGAACCGGTCCCTGGTCTCCGGCGATCGCCTGCCCGACGCCGCGCACGTCGTTCCCGTCGAAGTAGCGCTCGGTCTCTTCGAGGACCGAGTCGAGGGCGGCCGCGTCACTTCGGTACTCGGGGGAATCTACGCCGGTGTAGAGCGAGTCGAGCTGCCAGTGCGGCAGGGCGATGTCTGCGACGGTATCCAAGTCCTCAACCTTTCCTGGCCGCGAGCCGATGCGCAGCTCCGGGATTGTAACGGCGCCTCCCGTTGCCGGCCGAGCCCCCGGCAGATCGGTGCTCCTGACGGGGCCGGTTCACGGCATCGGCGGTTCCAGTTCGTCGGGCCACTCGCCGCCGAGCCCCAGCCACGCCTCGACGATGTCGTGCCGAACAGGGGCGACGAAGGTCACAGGCGAGTTGTCTCGCGGATGTGGGAGCGTGAGGCTGCGGGCGTGCAGGGCCTGCCGGCCGATGCGCCCGCTGGCCGTGCCGTAGACGTCGTCACCGAGGATGGGTGTCCCTAGGTGCCAGAGGTGGACGCGGATCTGGTGGGTGCGCCCCGTGTGCGGCTTGGCCCTCACCAGCGTGTGGCCGGGCGCGTTCCTCAACGCCCACAGCAGCGTGGACGCGCTTCTCGGTGCCTCGCCGCCGACGGTCATCTGATGCCGCTTGACGGGATGCCTGCCTATGGGTGCGTCCACGATTACGCCGTCCTGTACGTTCCCGACGGCGATCGCGACGTACTCCTTCTCGGTGAAGCGCCGTTTGAATGAGTTGGCGAGGTGGCGGTGCGCCTCGTCAGTCTTCGCCACGACCATGACGCCAGAGGTGTCCTTGTCGAGCCTGTGCACGATGCCGGGCCGGTACAGCTCGTCCGTCGGGTGCTGGAAGCGCTCCTTCGAGAGCGGCATGCGTCCGAGCAGCGCGTTGACTACCGTGCCGGTCCGCACGGTGGCCGTGGGATGGGCGACGATGCCAGGCGGCTTGTCGATGACGGCGAGGAACTCGTCCTCGTAAAGGACCGTCACGTCCAGGTCCTCGGCCTCCACGTCGAACGGACGCGGCGGCGGCATGAGCACCGACACGACCTCGGAGCCGGTCAGCTTGGTCGCCGGCTTGCCGACTGGCCGGCCGTCGAGCGTGACGTAGCCGTCGCTGACGAGGTCCTTCGCCAGCGTGCGCGACACGGAGAGTTCCTGGGAGATCGCCACGTCCAAACGCTCGCCGGTCGGCGCGTCGAACGTGCGCACGTCGTAGTCCTCTACCTTCGCCATCACCGCTCGCAGTCTCGGGACGGTTGACGTGCCATGCGCAGAGTTTAGTCCTGGACCGTACGGCTCGGCGGCCTGGTGCCGACTGCTAGGGCGCCCTGGCTATACTCGCCGCCGATGAGTGAAGCGCCGATCGTCGCTCTGGACGCCATGGGTGGGGACCACATGCCTGCTGCGGCCGTCGAGGGTGCCCTGGCTGCGGCCGCGGACGGCGCGAGGGTCGTGCTCGTCGGCGATGAATCGATGCTGAAAGGCGAGCTGGCGGCGCGAGGCGCGCAGCTGGAGGTCGTCCACGCCGGTGACGTCATCTCGATGGACGACCACGCTGCAGACGTCCGGCGGCGCAAGGACAGCAGCGTCTTCGTTGCCTTGCGCCTCGTGTCGGAGGGCCGCGCGGACGCTGCCGTGTCGATGGGCCACTCCGGCGCGACGATGGCAGCGGCGCTGCTGGTGCTCGGGCGTCTGCCAGGGGTCGATCGACCCGCGATCCTGGCGAACGTGCCGACGCGCTCGGGTTTCGCAGCCCTGCTGGACGTGGGCGCGAACGCGGACGCCAAGCCGGCCTACCTCCAGCAGTTCGCCGTCATAGGCAGCGCCTTCGTGCGCAGCGTCTGGGGGGTGGAAGACCCGAGCGTCGGCCTGCTGTCCATAGGGGAGGAGCCCCATAAGGGCAACGAGCTGACGCGCGCAGCACACGAGCTGTTGGCGTCCACCCCTGGCATCCGCTTCCACGGCAACGTCGAGGGTCGCGACCTACTCAAGGGCCTGACCGACGTGATCGTGACCGACGGCTTCACGGGCAACGTGGTCCTCAAGCTGGCGGAGGGCGAGGCGCGTGAGCTGTTCGCGTGGGTGAAGGAGGCCCTGAGCAGCTCGGCGCGCGCCCGCCTCGGCGGGTTGTTGGCGCGCCCCGCGCTCCGTGCCGTGGCCGCCCGCATGGACCCTTCCGAGTACGGCGCCCAGCCGCTCCTGGGCGTCGATGGCTACGCGTTCATCGGCCACGGCAGCGCGGACGCCAAGGCCGTCACGAGCGCGCTCCGCACGGCGAGCAAGGCAGTTTCCGCGGGGGCGCTCCAGCGCACAAAGGACGACCTGGCGAGGCTCACGGCGCATCCGGCGTGATAGCTCTCACCCAGCCCACCACCGACAGCGGCCCGTCGTCGCCCGCGGGCAGCTCGAGGTCCGCGAGCGGCTCCACGTGCGGCCTGAACGTGCTGTCGGAATCGCCGCCGGTAAGCAGGTCGATGATCGTCAGCGTTCCCTCGTCCACCGCGTAGCCGAAGCGCGTGACCGGGTCGATCGTGGCGGCGGCCGCCGGTCGTGTGGCGATGTCGGGCGACGGGTCGAGCGGGGTGGAATGGAAAGCGACGCTGGACGCGTCGAGAACCAGCACCTCCGGCGAGATGCCCGTCGGGTCGACCACCAGCTCGCGGGCGTTGACCCTCGTATCCGCCCGCTCCGCTGCCTCTACGGTTGCCAGGTCGACGCTGAGAAGGTCCTCCTGTCCGAGCACGATCAGGACGTCCCCCGATCCAGCCGCCGAGCGCAGGCGCGACGCCGGCTCGGGCACGTCCAGGCCCGTCAACCTCTCGGAGCCCGTATCGCCGATGACCTGACGGTACACGTGCGTGCTGTTGATGCCGTCGACGAGGAAGTAGACGGAGTTCGGCGAGTCCCTCTGGTCGAGGTACGACGGCAGCGCCGCGACGTCGTTCGTGCCCTCGAGGGCTTGCGGGTCGCCGCCCGCCAAAGGCACCAGCCACAGCTCCGCGTGGTCGCCCGATCCGCAGCGTGAAGGGTCGTCGAGCACGACCGCTGTCTCACCGTCCCTGTCCACCTGCATGGCGACAGGACACGTCGTGGGAGACGTGAGCGAGAGGCCGTCGAGGACCCCCGTACCGCCCGGTTCGGTGAGCGTCACGCGGGCCGAGGCATCCTCGCCGAACGCTATGGGATCCGCGGGATCTACGTCTGCGACGGTGAAGCGCTGCAGGTGGGAAGACGCCGGCGGCGAACCTCCCGGGCCCGCTGCTGTCCTCACCAGGACCCAGGCCGCGTCACGGTCGCCGGCGCGGTCCTCGAAGTCGAGCGCGACGGCCGGCGCCAGGAGCGGCCTGGACGCTCCCGGCACGACCTCGAGCCGAGGTTCGCCCCTCGGGGCCGTGGCCGAGACGTCCTCCACGAGCAGGAGGCTCGGCTGCCCGCCCGGCGCGGCCCCCACGAGCAGCAGCGTCGGCGGCCTGGGCTCGGACGTCCCCGTGCAGCCGCTCAGGAGCATGAGTGCCGCGCAAAGCGGGGCCGCCAGCCGTGTCATCACCGAGCTCATCACTGGGTCCTCCGGGGGATCACCCAGCCGGTGTCGAACACCTGACCGATGCCCTGATCGGCTCCCGGCGTCGTGAGGGTTATCGCGACGGCGCCCGTTGCGCTGTCCCAGGAGCCGTAAAGGGCCCAGCAGCAGCGGTTCCACACGACGGTGAACTCGGGCCTCAGCTGGACGAGACGGTTCGGGTCGTCGCCGGTCAGGTCCCAAACGTCGTTGACGACCATGCCGAGGTAGAGCTCGTCCAAGGGCCTCACCACGAGGGCGACGTCCGAGAGGCTGAGCCTCGAGCTGGTTACCTCGTTCGCCACGCTGCTGAAGCTTGCGGCGTACCCCACGGTTCCCTGCAGGCCCACGCGCTCGTAGAGGTCTACTCCCAGCTGCAGGTTGGCACGGCGCAGGTAGGTGACCGGCTGGAGGTCGTCGCGCCAGGCCAGCTCGGCGAACCCGTCGACGCTGAGGTGCGCTGGACCCACGACGCGGGAGTCGAGCAGCGCCCTGCCTGTGAGGGTGGACCCGCGCAGACCGCCCGTCCCGTTCAGTATGTCGGGGTCGTAGCGGGTCGAGAACGCCACGCGCCACTCCGGGGCGCCCGCGACGGGCGCATCCTCGACCGAGAACTCGAGGTCCCTCGCGTACGGCTCCGGGGCCGGCAGGCCGATCGAGGCCGGCGGGAGCCACTCGAGTCCGCGCGCCTCGACCGCCGCCACGCTCGGCCACTCGACGCGCAGGCGGCTCTGCGACAGCCGGCTGCCTGGCAGCGACAAGCGTTCGAGGGCGTATAGCTCGACGGGTCCTATCCTCCCTGTGACCTCGACACCGAAGCCGCTCACCCTGCCAACGTCCAGGTCCCTTGCGTACTCGAGCGAGAGGCCGGGCACCAGGTCGTCCTGGCGCAGTGTGCCGACGGTCAGGCGGACGCGCAGGTCGTCGAAGTGGTCTGGAGGCTCGCCGGCCGGTGGAGGCGGGGGAGCGTAGCGGTAGGCGGTGTCCACGGAGAACTCGAACGCGTCCCTGAGGCTCGCGGTCAGCGCCAACGCGGTCTCGCTGTCGTCCGTGGGATCTCCCGTGATGCGGTCTGGCGTCACCGCCAGGTCCTCGACGTGGCTGACGTCGACCGTGACGCGCAGCGGCCCCCGGTTCCTCAGGCCGAGGTCGACGTCGATCACGCCGGGGTCGCCGTCTTCGAAGTCGTACGCGTTGCGTGCGGACAAGCTCAGCCAGTCGACGTTCCGGAGCAGGGTGATCGTGGTCTCCAGCGGTGCCCACCCCTCCTGCTCGGGGTCGCGGTCATCGAGGAACACGTAGCCGCCGCGCTGCTGAAGACGAAACCAGGGCGTTGGGTCGAGGACGAGCGCGCCCAGGAGGTCTGTACGGGAGCGGTAGGGGATGACGTCGAACCGGAACGGCGTCTCGCCCTCTGTCACGTCGCGCGTGAACGTGAGCGAGAGCGACCCCACCCTGCCGAACGACTGTGTCGCGGTCGCGCGGGTCAACCAGTCGACCTGCCGTTCCGCCGTGCCGTAGTAGTAGCCGACGAAGTCGGTCCTGGCGTCCAGCTC
>DASRWD010000211.1:0-3453 GCA_035654755.1 Trueperaceae bacterium | reverse complement strand
GGTCTTCATCGCTCCAGACGGAGCGAGGACGCCGGAGGATAGCCGGAGCGAACGTCTCCCGGTGAAAGCGCGAATCCAAGTCTGCGGGCCCCTCCTGAGACACCCCCTCACTCGTGTACGGTCCGGGGTGACGAGAAAGTCGGTCAGGCACGAACCCACGCATCGGCGCGGCTGCGCGTGCGTTGGCGCTTGAACACCGCATGGCGGGCCTGGCCCCCGTCGTGGCGGAACACGCCCTCAATGCGACAAGAACCAAGTGGATCGAAAGGACGTTCCCATGTGCGGAATCGTCGGTTACGTAGGCGGCAGGCAAGCCGCTGACGTCATCCTGGACGGGTTGACCCGTCTCGAGTACCGAGGCTACGACTCGGCCGGCCTCGTCGTGGCGGACCCGGCAGCGGTGGTGCGGAAGCTCTCGGCCGTCAAGCGCGCCGGCAAGCTGCAAGCGCTCAAAGACGCCGTCGCGAGCGACCTGCCCGTCGGCGGCATCGGCCTCGGCCACACCCGCTGGGCGACCCACGGCAAGCCGAACGACGTCAACGCCCACCCTCACCTCTCGGAGGACGGTCGCATGGCCGTCATACACAACGGGATCATCGAGAACTACGTCGAGCTCAAGCAGCGGCTGACGGCGGCAGGGCATGTCTTCGCCTCCGACACCGACACCGAGGTTCTCGTCCACCTCATCGAGGAGAAGTACGCGGTGATGGGCGACCTGCCCGACGCCGTGAGGGCCGCGCTGACCGAGGTGGACGGCGCCTACGCCCTGGTGGTCACGCACGTCGACCACGACCTCCTCGTGGCCGCCAGGAACACCAGCCCGCTCGTCATAGGCCTCGGCGACTCCGAGACGTACCTTGCCAGTGACGTTCCCGCCCTGCTGCCGTACACGCGCGAGGTCATCTACCTGCTCGACGGCGACGTCGGCGTGCTCTCGGCGAACGGCGTGGTGATCACGGACCTGGCCGGCGAGCACGTCGAGCGGATCTCAGCCACCATCGACTGGGACGCCGAGGCCGCCGAGAAGGGCGGCTACGAGCACTACATGCTCAAGGAGATCTACGAGCAGCCGACCTCCCTGCAGAACACGCTCTTCGGGCGGTTCACGGGTGACGGCATGGGCGTGGACCTGGGCCTGGGCCTAGACCCTCTTGGCATAGACAAAGTCGTCGTCACGGCGGCGGGAACGGCCTCCTACGCTGGCATGGTCGGTGAGGCGCTGCTCGGCCGCCTGGCGCGCCTGTCGGCCACGACCGTGGTCGCCAGCGAGTTCCGCTACTCGCAGCCGGTGGTGGACGAACGCACGCTTTGCGTCGCGGTGTCGCAGTCGGGCGAGACCATCGACACGCTCGAAGCGATGCGCGAGGCCAAGCGGCGGGGCGCACGCACGCTCGCGATCCTCAACGTCAAGGGCTCCACGCTCTCGCGCGAGGCAGACGACGTGCTTTACATCCACGCGGGGCCCGAGATCGGCGTGGCGAGCACGAAGGCCTACACGGCCATGGTCGCGGCGTTCTCCCTGCTGGCGCTGTGGCTGGGCCGCGAGCGTGGTCACGTGGACGACGAGCTGGCCCGCGAGCTCGTTCATGGCATGCGCGAGCTGCCCAAGCTCGTCGAGCGCGCGCTCGGTAGCCGCGAAGAGGCGGCCCGCATCGCCCGGTCAATGGCCGGCGCCCGCAGCGCCCTGTACCTGGGGCGCGGCGTGAACGTGCCAACTGCTCTCGAGGGGGCGCTAAAGCTCAAGGAGATCAGCTACATCCACGCGGAGGCGTACCCGACGGGCGAGATGAAGCACGGCCCCATCGCCCTGATCGACGACCGCATGCCGGTGGTCGCGGTGGCGACGGCCTCACACGTCTACGACAAGACCGTCTCCAACCTGCAGGAGGTGAGGGCGCGCGACGGGCGGCTCATCGTCCTCGCCAACGAGGACGACGAAGCGGTGACTCAGCACGCCGACGAGGTGATCCGCGTCCCCCGGACGCATGAACTGCTGTCTCCCGTGGTGAACGCCATCCCCTTGCAACTCCTGGCCTACGAGGTCGCCGTCGCGCTGGGCCGCGACGTGGATCAGCCGCGGAACCTGGCGAAGAGCGTGACCGTGGAGTAGGCGCGGCGGCGTGGCCGCCAAGGCCAGACGGTGAGATCCTGTTGGCGGTCCGGGCCCGGGCAGCGATGGGGACGGTCCCGCCTGCTGGAACGTGAACCTGGTGCACAACTCACCGCGCCAGTTCATCCTGTCGGAATAACCTTCTTCCGGGAGGAAACCTTACGGTGTCAAGTCAGGCGGATGTCGAACTGAAGCAGTACGAGCTGATCAGGCGATTGGTGTCTGTGGACGACGTCGTCGTGCTTGACGAGCTCGGCCGCGTGTTGGACGAAGCTCAGGGCGACTTGTCGCTAAGGCGGCTGGAGGACGCCGAGATGGACCTGGTCCTCAAGCAGCTCCTCGAGGAGTGAGCTAGAGGATCCCTTGCGACCGTAGGACCCACCACACGGCCGCTCCTACCGCCAACCACAACACCCACTTCAGCATGGAGCCGGTGCGCCTGCCCTTGAGGCCACCGGTGAAGCTCTCGCGCGCGTCGGCGGCGTCCTGTCTGTACGACAGTCGCTGGGCGCGCCTCAGCTGTCTGACGCTCTTCGCTACCTGACCCTTCCGCCGCAGGGCGACGCCCAGGTTGTGGTGGGCGTTGGCGAAGTCGCCATTGATCTCGATGGCACGCTCGTAGTTCTCGATCGCACCGTCCACGTCGCCCTCCTCGAGTGCGAGGTTGCCGAGGTTCGTCAGCGCGCGGTAGTGATCAGGATCGAACTCGAGCGACTCGAGGAAGCTCGCCTTGGCGGCCTCTGCCTCGCCTAGGTAGATCCGGGCGGTACCGAGGAGCGTCAGCGCCTCCGCCCTGAACCAGGTAGAAGCCAGGGGCTCCAGCTGCGTCATGGCCTCGTCGCCGTCGCGTCGGTCGAGCGCCGAGCCCACTTTCGCCAAGGTCGCCAAGTCTTCCTCGAGCGTGTGCCACGGAGCGATGGCAGGTCGAGCCTCGAACCGGATCAGCCGCTCAAGCGCCTTCTTGTAGCGGCGCTCGCGAAGCAGGTCCTCGATGTCGGCCAGGGCGGTAAGTGCCGCGCGCGTGCTGTCGTCGTCCGTCGTGAAGTCCAACTGTGCCGTGCCCGAGGCCGCGTACTTGGCGACCAGGTAGGCCTTCTTCGCATCGTTGAAGCGCCGGCGCTCCAGGAGGTCCCGCCAGTCTGGGAGCTCGACATGCGCCGGCTCGGGCTGCGATGCCGGCGCCTCTACCTGGCCCCGGTCATGGGCAGGCGACCCCGGACCTTCGGCCTGGGCGTGCTTGTCCGTCATCGCGACGACGGTATCACGCAGCCTGGAGCCTGGAGTCGGCGTCGCGAGGCGCTAACTGATGGCCTCGTAGAGGGCCTGATAGCGGCGGGCCGAGC
>DASRWD010000210.1:0-3274 GCA_035654755.1 Trueperaceae bacterium | reverse complement strand
CTCCGTGTTCCACGACACCCTCGCGAAGGCTGTTGGTGCGGCCGTCGACCAGACCTTGGGCGAAGCGGCTGATACCGAAACGTTCCGCGAAGCCGTGGTGGCGAACTTGGAGCGGGCGTACGACGAGGCGCACGCTGAGCGTGAGGGCCGGGACGAGCGCATTCGCTCGAAGACCTGGCCCTTGCAGAGGGGCGAGAACCTCGACAAGCTCAGGAGGCTGGTGAGGTCCGAAGACTTCATCGCACCGGGAGCACGCGTCTCCTACCTGGAGAAGGCTTTCAAGGCGGAGTGGCGTGGGTTGGTGGTCCGCGGCACCGTAGACCGGATCGACGTCCTGGGCACTCCGCAGGGCGAGTCCCTGGTGTTCACGGACTACAAGCTGGGGAAGTCTCCTCCGAGGGGCGCCAAGGGGGCGAAGGGCACGCTGAACCTCGACGTCCAGCTTCCCCTCTACATCGAGGCGGCTGCGCCGGTCCTGCATCCCGGCGCCCCGGTCGCTTCGGCCCGTTACCTGTCGATCAACGGCGCCAGCGTCAGCAAGCAGGTAGACCCATCGAGCGTCGATAACGACTCGCTGGACGGCCTCGTCAGGCGGTTCGGGGACGCGCTCTCGGGAGGCGAGTTCCCTCTCGACCCCGACCTCAGACAGGAGGCCTGCCAGTACTGCGCGTTCGACCTCGTGTGTCGACGTGGCCCGCGGCTGTCGCGCATGGCAGCCGGAGAAGCAGACGAGCAGCGCGAGGACGCAGCGTGAGCGTCGAAGGCCTTACGCCCGAGCAGGCCCGCGCCGTGCAGGCGCCGGGTTCGGTGGCCGTCGTGGCGGGTGCCGGCACCGGCAAGACGAAGATGCTGGCCCACCGTTACCTTCACCACCTCGAGAACGGCCTGTCGCCACTACAGGTCGTGGCGGTCACCTTCACCGAGAAGGCGGCCGACGAGCTGAGGAGCCGTATCCGTGCGCTGGTGAGGCAGGAGCGGCCAACGGACAGGAGGTCGCGGGTCGAGATCGAGGCGGCGCAGATCAGCACGATCCACGCTCTGGCTGCCCGGGTGTGCCGCGACCACCCGGACGAGGCCGAGGTGGCTCCGGACTTCACCGTGTTGGACGAGGTCGAAGGAGCGCTGTGGCACGCCGAGCAGCTCGAGGACGCGATCGCCACGCTACCTTCCGAGGTGCTGGCCGCCGTGCCCGTCTACGTCCTCCGGACTGTGCTGGGTCGGCTCCTGGCGGACCCGCTGTCGGCGAAACCGGCTCTGGAGCGCGGGCCTGACGACTGGAGGGCGCTGCTGGACGCAGAGCACGAGGCCGCCTACGACAGGCTGTCCGCCGACCCCCGCTGGAACGAATGGCGCTCGGTGCTGGGCACCCATGCCGGCAGGGAAGGGGATCTGAAGGAGATCGCCCGCCGTGCGTGCTTGGCAGCCCTGACGGCGCTTGCCGAGCGTGACCCGATCCGAGCACTTGAGCACGCGAAACTCGTCGACCTCAGGGGCGGCAAGAAGGACGCGTGGGCGCCCGGCGCCCTGGAGGCGGTCAAGGAGGTGCTTGGACCCGCGCGTGATGCGATCCGTGACGAGTGCGGGAAGGGCGTGCTCGGTATCCAGTGGGGTCCCGCCGACGAAGCGTTCGCGGTCTTGCTGCCCCATCTGCGTGCGGCCTTCGCTCACGCTTCATCCCGGTTCGAAGGGGCCAGGCGGGAGGCTCGGGTTCTAGGTTTCGCCGACCTGGAGTTGCACGCGCTGCGCGCTTTGGAGCACGAGGAGGTGCGCAGGCACTACCGCGGGCGCTGGAAGGCTGTGCTCGTCGACGAGTTCCAGGACACCAACCCGGTGCAGGCTCGCATCCTCGAGCGGCTGGTCGAGGACGCGATGCTCACAGTGGTGGGCGACGAGAAGCAGTCGATCTACGGCTTCCGCGGGGCGGACGTGGGCGTGTTCAGGAGCTTCCGCGTGAAGATCTTGGAGGCCGGGGGAGACGACGTGGTGCTAACGCGCACGTTCAGGTCGCACGCCGGGCTGACCGGTAGCCAGGAGCCGGTGTTCTCGGAGCTGCTGGGCGACCTTCACCAGCCGCTCGTGGCGGAGAGGGACGCCGTCGGCACGGCAGACCGCTACGTGCACTTCCATGCCTGCGTCGGCAAAGGGACGACCGGGCCGAGGAGGCTGAACGAGGCGCATCTGATAGGCACCCTCATCCGCGACCTCGTCGCTGGCGGAACGACGATCGCGGATCCTGACACCGGCATGCCGCGGCCGGCGCGGTTCGGCGACATCGCGGTTCTGGCTCGCGGGAGCGCTCCCTTCGACACTTACTCTGCGGTGCTTCCCTCCCTGGGGGTGCCGGCGGTCGAGGTGGCGGGCGGTGATCTGCTCGAGACGCGCGAGGCGAAGGACGGCGCCGCCGCGCTGCGGTTCCTTGCGGACCAGTCGGACTCCATCGCTCTCGTCGCGCTCTTGCGGTCGCCGTTCTTCGCGGTCGATGACTCCACGCTGGCCCGGTTCGCCGCGACGCTACCCAAGGACGTTGCCTGGTGGGACCACCTGGCGGCAGCCGAGCTGGAGAACAGTCTGGCCAGGGCGACAAACGTGCTGGCAGGGGTCCTGTCGCTCAGGTGGAACACCGTCCCCAGCCGGCTGCTGCAGGTCCTCGACGAGGCCACCGGATACTCGGCGGTCGTCGCCAACCTTCCGGGCGGGCGCAGGCGCCTGGCGGACTGGCGTGCCTTCCTCGGCGTCGTCCGAGAGCTGGAAGGTTGGCACAGGGACGCGTTCACTGTCGCCAGGCAGCTGCGGCGCATACAGGCGGCAGGTGCCAAGCTGCCGCGACCCACGCTTCAGGCAGGGGACGCGGTCACACTGACCACGATCCACCGCAGCAAGGGGCTCGAGTGGCCGGTCGTGTTCGTCGTCGACCTCAGCTACGAGGGTGCGGGTGACGACACGACGTTCGTGCTCGATGCCGAGCACGGTATGGGCATCAGGCTCGATGGAGACGCTGGCGAAAGCCTGGACCCCGCGATTCTCAGGCTGCTCCTCCAACGACGGAGCCGGGCAGGCGATGACGAGGCCAGGCGGCTCCTCTACGTGGCGTTGACCCGCGCCCGCGACCTGCTGTACCTGACGACCAGCGAGCCGGGCAAGGGCAACGCGGCGCTGATCGAGCCCGCCTTGGCCGATGCGGGGATCGAACGCCGAGATGTGCCCATCGACCTAGCTATGGCTTTCCCGGACCCGCCGCTGCCCACGGCAGCGGACCACGGGCTCGTTTAGGGTT
>DASRWD010000209.1:0-18684 GCA_035654755.1 Trueperaceae bacterium | reverse complement strand
GCGCGTTGGCAGCGGCTTGGAGGAGCTCCTGCGGAAGGGCAGTTACCTGGGTGGCCTCTACCGGCCACCGGATGGCGACCTCGAGCCGTTCGAGGACGCGGCAAGGGAACTGGGAGGGGCGCAGCTCAACACGATCCACGGGTTCATGATCGCCGGCCTACGGCTTGGCGCCCCGCTACTGGGCCTCGACCCTCGCTTCGCAATGGTCTCCGAGCCCGACGCGCTGGCCGACTTCGAGGAGGAGCTCCACTCGCTAAGGCTACTTGCCCGTGACCCGTCACATCCTCTCCACGCTGCCGTACTCGTGGCGGGTGAGCACGCCGTCCGGCTACCCCCGGTGGTGTTCAAGAGCCGGTCGCTGGCTGCCGACCTCAGCTTCGACGCCGATCCGTTGTCCTCGGCCGTCGGCGAGATATACCGGGCGGCGTACGACCGACTCATAAGCCGCTACGCAGCGAAGCGCCTGGGCCCAGGCGAGGTGGAGAGGGCTGCCGTGAGGATGCTGTCCCACCCCGTGGCAGCGGGGCGGCTCGTCTCGCGGTACCCGGTCGTGCTCGTGGACGAGTATCAGGACGTGAACCCCATGCAAGGGGCGTTCTTCGAGGGGCTCGAGGACCGGGGCGCGCAGCTCGAGCTGGTGGGCGACCCCAAGCAGTCGATCTACCTCTTCCGCAGCGCCGACGTGAACGTGTTCAGGCGGGCGCTGGCGCAGGCCCGTGCCTCCGGGGACGTGCTCGAGCCGCTCGCCGAGTCGAGGCGACACTCCCGAGCGGTGGTCGACTTCCTCAACCGCACGACGTCGCGGTTGGCAGAGGCCGGGCTGGGTTTCGGGCCGGACGAGGCGCCGGAGGTGCGCGGGGCCGGAGCGCAAGCTGAGGTGGAGGGCTCCGTGGAGATCGTCGTCGCACGCGGCGGCAAGATCGACGAGGCGCGTCCGCACGAGACACGGGAGCTCGTCGACCGCCTGATGGCGCTCCACAAGGGCGGGGTGTCATACGACCGCATGGCCGTCCTGGCGCGCAACCGCAGGCAGCTCGGTAGGGCGGAGGCCGCGCTGGCGGAGCAGGGCATACCCACCCTTTACGGCCGTCGGGGGCTCTTCTCGAGGCAAGAGGTCCACGACGTGAGGTGCGCCCTCGAGGTGGGCGCGGGACCCAGCAACGCTGCGCTCGTCGCCTTCCTGCGCGGTCCGCTGGTCGAGCTTGGGCTCGGAGAGCTGAGGACCGTGATGGCGGCTGACGACCCGCTGGTGGAGCTGAAGGCCGTTTCGCCCTCGGCGTACGCAGTGGTCAGGGAGCTGGGCTCGGTCGTCAGGTCTCCGCCTCTCGAGGCGCTGAAGGCGACGCTGAGGCGCGGCTTTGCCGGGGGGCCGCCGCTCGTCGACCGCCTTTCGGCCGGCGCCAGGGCGAACCTCGACGCCATGCTCTTCGAGGTCGCGGCGCACGAGCCCGAGGACCTCGCCCGACTACTCGAGCTCCTGAAGGACCTGGAGGAGCGCTCGGAGGCGGAGGACGTGCCGGGGACCGGGGGAGGGGTGCGACTGCTTACGGTCCACGGCTCCAAGGGCCTCGAGTACGACGTCGTCGCCGTTTACGACGCCGGCTACTCACCGCGCGGCTCCGCGCCGCAAGCCGTGGTCGAGCCCGAGACGGGACGCGTCGCACTGTTGGACGCCGTCCCGGACCCCGCCGCCGCCCAGGCGTGGTCGGACCGCTCGTCCCAGGAGGACCACCGGCTCCTCTACGTGGCAGCGTCCCGGGCCCGGGACCACCTCATCGTCACCGGCAGCATGGGCGCGAGTGGACCCGTGGGCTGGCTGGGAACGCTCCTTGACGTCGTTCTGGCGGGCGACGAGGCTCCGCCGGGCGTCCGCGTAACCCACGTCGAGGCGACGGGCCGAGCGCGCCAACCTCGCGTTCGCGTCGGGTCGGCGCCGCCTTCGCTGGAGAGCGCAGCTTGGTCCGAGGCGGCGTTCTCTCATCACACGTACGGACCGCTCTCCAGCCCCTCGCGATTGGTGGACTTGCTCGCGCAGCAAGGCGCCATGCAGGCGACTCAGTCAGAGCCCGACGAACCGTTGACGCGTCACGAGGCGAGCGGCACGGGCGACGACCTTGGCCTCAGCTCCGCAGAGCCGGACGACAGCGAGGCTGGGGTCCACCTGGTCCTGCCCGGACGCGGTCGCGTCGTGGGCACGCTGGTCCACTTCGCGATAAGCCAGGATTGGGAGCCGGACGATTACGACCGCCTGGAGGGGCTCAGGGCTCAAGAGGTGATGTTCCCGTACGCGCCGTCCGAGCAGGATTACCTCATAGCCGAGGTCAGGGAGCTGCTCGCGGCCTATCACGAGCTCCTGGGCAGTCAGCTACCGCCGCTGGAAGCACGTCAGAGCGACAGGGCCGAGCTACCACTCGCGTACCCGGGGGGCCCTACGGTGTGGGAAGGCGTGATCGACAGGCTCTACCAGGTGGGCGGGCAGTGGTGGATAGACGACTACAAGACCGACCGGCACGTGCGGCCTGAGCGTTATCACGTCCAACTCGGGCTGTACCTGCACACGGTGGGACGCGCGCTTGGTGTTTCGCCAAGAGCGCGGCTCGTCTACCTGCGCCCACGCAGGGTCGTGGAACTCGAACGCCAGGTCCTGGACGTCGCCCTCACGGCCTCGGGGATACTGGGCACGGGTTGACGCTCCTTCGGCCTTGGCCGAGGACCGGTAGGCAAGTGCCTAAGGCGCGCAGGTTCTCGGTGCGGTTTCGCGCGATGCTGGCGGCATGGATCAATCGCCTCGCGCCCCTCTGAAGGCGAAGCTGGCAGGACTTGACGGCGTGATCGTCGGTTCGACAGATGCGAAGCTTCAGTGGGAGATCGACGTCCCGTCTGCGGACCTCCCCCAACTCATCGCCAAGCTCGCGACCGGGCAACCGATGTCCGTCGTGACGGACCAGGGGCTACTCACGGTGAAGACACGTGACTGGCTCGTGTGGCCGGGCGAGTCAAGCGTGCGCCTGCGCCTGGCGCTGGAGGACGCTACGGCCTGGTGAACGTTCGAGCGGAAGGGCCTTCCCTGCTCAGTCGTCGTAGCACCGTAGCAGCGGCCTTGCCCACCACCCGTGCCCCGAGGTTCTCGGGGTGGAACCTCAGGTCCGGACAGCCGTCGGTCATCACGGCCACGACGAATCGGCTCGGCCGCTCGGTAAGGGCGTCCAGGGTCACCACGCCGGCGTCGTTGCGCACACCCCTCACCGAGCCGCTCTTCGAGGCTATGAGGACGTCGGAGTCTCCGACCTCCGCGCTGTACTGGTCGTAGTCCAGCGCGCGTCCGAGCTCGGTGAACTGCTGCGCGGAGTAGATCCGCTTGGCGACTTCGGTGAGGTCCACGGGCAGGAGCTCCCCACGCCAGAGCCGTGCGAAGTAGTCCGCAAGGTCCCTTGGCGTCGTCCGACTGGGCGTGACGGGGCCGGAGTCCGGCGCGCGCTTCACCTGCAGCTTGCCGCGCAGGTGGGTGCCGCTCCAACCGTGCGCTTGGATGACCCCGTTTATGCGCTCGGTGCCCAGCAGCTCGACCAACAGGTTGGTCGCGGTGTTGTCCGAGACGACGATCATCAGCGTGGCGATGTCAAGGAGCGTGTACGCCCTCCCCGTCACGAGCGTCTTGAGGACGCCCGAGCCGGTCACCTGGTCCTCGGCTGCCAACTCCACGGGATCGTGTAGGCCGTGTCGACCGGCAGCCACGGACTCTAGCAGCGCCTGGAGCACGTACACCTTGATCGTGCTGGCCGCGGTGAACGGCTCGTCCGCCCGGCGGTTGACCCGCTTGTCGGCGTCCCCGCCCTCGAGCGGGAAAGCGACGACGCCCAGGCGTGCGTCCTCGTTGGCTGCGGAGGCGAAGCGTGTGTTGTTGGCGCCTCCCAGCGCGAGCTCCAGCGCGTCCAGCTCCTCGGTGACCGACCGCGCGACGTCCTGCGTTCCCGACACGGAGCCCGTCATTCTTCCCTCCACGCGCGACAACTTACCCCGGCTGGCGGGGTGTCGCTCCCTGAACGGAAAGGGCGTCGCGTTCCTCCTAGGGACGTTGCCTATATGCGGCCCCGGCCGAGAGCGCCAGGGGAAGTACCGCTTCGTATTGTCAGCGGGCCCGCTCGTGACCTACACTTCTGGCGCCAGGCAACGTCGGCGTACCTCAGGTGCCGGTTCACACCGGTAAGGTGGCGTGCGCCCTCGAGAGGGCCCGGCATTCTCTTGTGCCCGGGGGCCCGGGCGGCGAAGGAAGGTCATGGCAGAAGGCAAGGTCAAGTGGTTCAGCAGCGAGAAGGGCTACGGCTTCATCGCCAACGACGAGGGCGGTGATGACGTGTTCGTGCACTTCAGCGCCATCCAAGCCGACGGGTTCAGGACGCTCAACGAGGGTGACGAGGTCACGTTCGAGGTGGAGCAGGGTCCCAAGGGACCGCAGGCTCGCAACGTCATGATCACCCACCGTGCTCCGGTACAGGCCGCTTCGTTCGACGGGATCGGCGGCGGCGGGGGCGGAGACCGGTTCGGAGGCGGTGGCGGTGGTGGTGACCGCGGTGGCGCCGGTCGTTACGACAACCGTGACCGCGACGGCCGTGACCGCGGTGGAGACCGCGGCGGCGACCGCGGCCGTGGTGGTCGCAACCGGCGCTACTGACCGCGGTTCTCGCGAAGATCCCGCACCAGTAGCCCTAGCACAAGGCAACCAGCAGACGGCCCGGCACGCGTTCCTCGCGGTGCCGGGCCGTCTGCGTCATGTCGTTGGCAGGGACCGTATCTCGCGTCCCAGCGGCTGGCCGCCTAGCCGTTCAGACCGTGACGGACCGCGTTTCAGGAGAGACGCTGCGCCTGCGGCTGAAGCCGCCTGCCGGGGCGCCCAGCCTGGGCAGCACCCAGTAGTCCAGACCGTAGTAGCCGGCGATGCGCCAAGCCAGCACGAGCCAGGTGGCGAGGATGAACATGATCGGGTTGGTGGAGAGCGTGCCGGCCAGCATGAACGCGACGTTCATCAGGCCGCCGAGGAAGGCGACCAAGCCGGTGAGGAAGCCTGCGATCAGTGCGATGCCGACGAGCAGCTCGCCGAACGCCACGACGTAAGACATGGCCGGCCCGAGTGGCAGGAAGACGTTCTCCACGATCCAGGCGTACCAGCCGCTCACGGCAGGGGAGTCACCGACGGAGAGGCCCAGGGCTCGGTTCAGGAAGCCCGAGACAGCGGTGCCGGCCTCGGCGCCCACCCACCTGGGGTCCGTGACCTTGTGCCAACCCGCGTTCAACCACAGCCAGCCCAGGTAGACCCTCACTACCGTCCATATGGGCGCCATGAAGCGCGAGGCGAAGAGGAACTTGCTGATCGTCGGCTCTGGGTAATAGCTCGTATGAGGCATGCCCTGGCCTCCTTCTCGATCACCAGTATCTTCCGGTGCTGGCGTCCTTGCCAGGGACGTAGGTACTTCCCCTGGCATCCGAGCGTAGAGTGACGTCTGTGACGCGCTTAGATGGCACGCTGCTGCTACCGGGTGGTGCGGTGGCGGGCACGATCGAGTTCGGAGAGAGGATCGAACGCGTCGAGGTGAGGGGCGCAGGAAACGCCGAACCGCTACGCGGGCCGTACGTGGCTCCGGGCTTCATCGACGTCCACGTTCACGGCGGCGGCGGGGGCGACACGATGGACGGCGCCGAAGGCGCCAGGAGCCTGGCGCGCTTCCACCTGAGCCGCGGCACTACGACCGTGCTCCCCACCACCATGACGAACCCGTGGTCGGCGATCGTATCGGCCCTGCGCGGGGTCGGCGAGCTGATGGCCGAGATGACGCCCGACATGCCAGACGTCCTGGGAGCGCACCTAGAGGGTCCGTTCATCAACGCGGGTCGGCTGGGAGCCCAGCCGCCGGACGACCTGCTACCGGCCGCTGACCTCGTGGCCGAGGTGATCGCGTCGGGCGTCGTCAGGGTCGTCACGCTGGCGCCGGAGCTGGACGGGGCACTGGACGCCGCCAAGGAGTTCGCCCGGGCCGGCGTAAGGGTCAGCTACGGCCATACGCTCGCGACCGCCGAGCAGGCGATCGCCGGCGTGGAGGCTGTGCGGAGCGTAGGCGGAACGCCGGGCTTCACGCATCTCTACAACGCGATGTCGCCACTTGCCTCCCGCGAACCCGGCACGGTGGGAGCTGCGATGGCGCGCCCGGACGCGTACGCCGAGCTGATCCTCGACCTGCACCACGTACATCCCGTCGCCTTCCGGGCGGCGTTGGCCGCGAAGCCCGGCAAGCTGCTCCTGATAACGGACGCGATCCGAGCGGCCGGGTTGAGCGACGGAGAGACCGACCTGGGCGGACAGCGCGTGACGGTTGTGCGGGGCGCCGCCCGTCTGGCCGACGGCACGCTGGCAGGCAGCGTGCTCACCATGGACAAGGCGGTACGGAACGCGGTCGCTAGCGGCCTGTCCGTCGCCGCTGCCGTGGCGCTGGCCACGGCCGTGCCGGCCGACTACCTGGGCCTGAACGACCGTGGGCGGTTGGTAGAGGGAGCGCGCGCTGACCTAGTAGTCCTGGATGACGAGCTGCGCGTGGAGCAGGTTCACATGCTCGGCCGGCAGGTCGCCTAGAGCTCAGGAAGGTCGGGTTCTGCTCGGCGCCAGCCTTTCGAGGCGTTCGCCCACCGCGACGAGCGACGAGCCCATGCGGGCGGCGGCGGAGCGCCAGGCCGGGACCGGCCTCTTGTTCGCTACCGGCGGCCGGCCGGTTCGCCTTGGGGTGGACCGGTGGCTGGTCGGGTCGGCTCCCCGGGCGTTGGCGCCCTTGTCAGCGTGCGCGCGGGCGCCGTGCGCAGCAGCGGCATCCTTCGCCTCGCGGACCGCCCTGTTGGCCCTATGCAGGCTGTGCGCCTCGTCGAGCAGCTCCTTCTGGCGGTTCCAGTAGCCCAGGCTGAGGAAGCCTTTGGTCTCGTTGATCATGAGCGCCTCCTTCGACGTCCTCACTTACCGACACAGGCTAGGAACATACCCGGACACTTGCTGGCCTCTTTCCGGCTATGTTGCGGGACGTGGGAACGACGCTGCCGAAGAGGCTCTTCGACCTCGTCGAGGAGCTGCAGGGAAGAGGCGTGCGCACGTCGGCTGAGCTGGCGCTGCGCCTCGGCGTCTCGGAACGCACCGTCAGGCGGGACATCGGGCGACTGATAGACCTTGACCTGCCCGTGGAGACGCAACCGGGCCGCAACGGCGGCGTCAGCCTGCCTGCCGGAGCGCTGCTTCCGGCCGTGCGTTTCACCGACGACGAGCTCTTGGCGCTGGTCACCGGTCTGAAGGCCGTCGCTATCAACAGCGACGAGACGCTCCAACGCGCTGCGAACCGCGCGCTCGAGAGGCTTGAGACCGTCTTCTCACCGGAGACGAGCAGCCGCGTGCGGGCGTTGCAGGAGGCGCTGGCCCCGGGTCAGTTGGCGCCCGAACGTCCCGTGGCCGCGCCCAGCCAGCACGTCATCGCTCTGGCCGAGTCGATCCATCGGGGCGACCGCGTCGTCATCGGCTACAACACCGGCGACACGATCACCGAGAGGAAGGTCGATCCGTACGGTCTCGCGAAGCTGGGTCCCTGGTACGTCGTGGCCTACTGCCACCTGAGGCAGGACCTCCGCACCTTCCGGGTCGACCGCATACGCCGCATCGAGCCCACGGACGAGAGGTTCGATCGTCCGCAGGGATTCGACGCCTACAAGTACGTGAACGACGCGATCGCGTTGGCTCCCGGTCACGGCGACCTCGTGTGCAGGGCAATGTTGAGCACCGACATACAGACGGCTAGCAGGCGTTTGGCGCTCACGACCGTGCTGCTCGAGCCGGCGGAGGAAGGCGTGCGACTGACGGTCAGGACCGACCGTTACGGCCTCGAGTGGGTCGTACACCACCTGCTGCGGCTGCGGTGCGAGGTGCGCATCGAGGGGCCAGAGGAGCTGAGGCAGGCGGCCCGGCGGATCACCGATAGGTTGATGCGTTTCTAACCGACTCCTGGAGAGTCCGTCGTGGTCGGCCACGGTGCGTCTGGGTCGCCTGCGACCGGGCTGGCCTCACTCGTCCAGAACGCTGGCCACCACGCTCTGGACCACCTGCGGATCGGCCCTCCCCTGGGTCGCACGCATCACCTGCCCGACGAAGAACCCTCGAAGACCGTGCTTGCCCGACCTGTAGGAGGAGACCTCGTCCGGATGGCGCTCCATCGCCTCCAGCGCGTGACGACGCACCTCGGTCTCCGGCAGCGCCCGGTCAAGTCCGCGGCTTCTGACGAGCTCGACAGGGTCGTCGCCCGATCCCGCCGCTGCGGACAACACTTCCTTCGCCGCGGTGGCCGTGATCGTGCCCTGCGACAAGAGACGGGCGATCGCCGCGACGCCATCCGGCTGCAAGCGCAGTCTCTCGCCCCGCTGCCGCAGCTCCCTCGCCACCTCGTTCACCACCAGGTTCGCGGCCTCCTGCACGGGCGCCTCGAAGCTGACGACGCGCTCGAAGAACGCCAGCAGGTCTGCGTCGCCGGCGAGCGCTTCGGCCTCGTGCGACGAGAGGTCGTGGACGGACGCCAGCCTCTCGGCGGCTGCCGCGCGCGCCGGGTCCGACCCGGGACCGGAAGTGCCGTCGCCGCCACTCCACGGCGAACCCGAAGCGTCACCGGCGTCAGGGCTCCGGCCGCCCGCGTATTCGCGCCCCCGCTCCGTTGACCTAGCCGTTTCCCGGTCCTTCGATCCGGCGGCACCTGCCGCCTCGGGAGCGCGCCGAGAGTAGCCGTCCTTGAGGGGCACGATGCGGTTGAAGACCAGGTCGTCCCCGCGCCCATCGACGGGGTCCCGCCAGAAGTACCCGAGTCGCTCGAACTGGTAGCGCGTCTCCGGTGCGTCGTCCAGCACCGAAGGTTCGATGAGGCCCCGCTTCTCGACGAGGGAGTCCGGGTCGACGTGCTCCAGGAAGTCCGCGCCGTCCGCCTCGGGGTCGGGCACCGAGAACAGCGGGTCGTAGAGCCGGGCGGTCATGGGCACGCCATGCGACCTGGACACCCAGTGGACGGTCGACCACACCTTGACGTCCTCGGGGGCCGAGCCCATCTCCTCGACGAACGCCTGGCAGCGGAGCCGAATGACCTGGCCGGCGTCGTTGACCTCGACCTCGTCAACGCGGACAACAGGCCCGTGGCGCAGTCTCACGGCCCTTCCGGGAGCCAACCGCTTGAAGCCTTTCGGCGGCTCCATCTCGAAGTCGGACCGCTCGATGACGACCTCGCGGGTGAGCGCCAACGACCGGCTGCCGCTTTTGGGCACGTCGTGTGGCCAGTACGGCGCGTCCAGGGTCAGCGACTGGCCGGCTTCCAGGTTCGTCAGCTCGACCACCAGGGGGTCGAGAACGGCTAGCACCCGCGGCGCCTCCTCGTTGAGCGCGTCGCGGATCGAGTGGTCGAGAAGAGCCGGGGCGGTACGGCTGTTGGCTTTCGCGACGCCAACGCGGTTGGCGAAGTCCTTGACCGCCGCCGGGGTGATGCCTCTCCTGCGCATCGCCGAGAGCGTCGGCATGCGCGGGTCGTCCCATCCCGAGACGTGGCCGTCGCGTACGAGCTGCAACAGCTTGCGCTTGCTCATGACCGTGTGGTCGAGGACCAGGCGGGCGAACTCGTACTGGCGCGGCCGCGGACCCTCGATTAGGTTGTCCACGAGCCAGTCGTAGATCTCACGGTTGTTCACGAACTCGAGCGTGCACAGCGAGTGCGTTATCCCCTCGATCGCGTCGGAGAGCGGGTGGGCCATGTCGTACAGGGGGTACACCTTCCAGGTGTCCCCGGTGCGGTAGTGCGGTGCGTGCACGATGCGGTAGAGGATCGGGTCTCGCATCTTCATGTTCGGCGAGGACAGGTCGATTCTGGCGCGCAGTACGTGCGCGCCCTCCGGGAACTCGCCGGCGTTCATGCGCGCGAAGAGATCCAGGCTCTCCTCGGGCGTGCGATCGCGGTACGGGCCGGGCCTCCCCGGCTGCGTGACCGTGCCACGCATCGCGCGGATCTCCTCCTCCGTGGAGGAGTCGACGTAGGCAAGACCTTTGCGGATGAGCGTCCGGGCGAAGTCGTAGAGGTGGGGGAAGTAGTCGGACGCGAAGCGCACCTCTACCGGCTCGAGCCCCAGCCAGGCGATGTCCTGCCTGGCGCTCTCGACGAAGCGCATCTCCTCGGTCTCAGGGTTCGTGTCGTCGAAGCGCAGGTAGGTGATGCCGCCGTAGTCCTGAGCCACCAGGAAGTTCAGGCAGATGGCCTTCGCGTGCCCCACGTGCAGGAAGCCGTTCGGCTCGGGAGGGAAGCGCGTTATGACGCTGCTCACCCGGCCCGCCTTCAGGTCCGCGTCGATGATGTCGGTGATGAAGTTGGGAGCCACCTGCCGCTGGCCCTCGCGCGGGACGGTCGCTTCTCCGTGGGGCGCGACTGGCGGTAGGGGGGTGGTGTCCTCGGCGTTCATGGTGGCTCCTGTGGTTGCCGTCTCGTGGCGGTCTGGGCGTCTTGGGCGCCTCTGCCGCCAGAGAGGCTCGGGCGGCCGACGCGACGAACCTAGACTGTACCGCCTAACTGGTGTACGGGACGACCAGCATCGTGACGAACAGGTAGCTGACGGGGAAGGTGAACAGCAGGGAGTCCAGCCTGTCCAGCACGCCGCCGTGGCCAGGCAGGAACACCCCCGCGTCCTTCACCCCCGCCCAGCGTTTGAGCAACGACTCGAACAGGTCGCCGACCTGCGCCGCCAGGGACGTGACGAGGGTCAGGGCGAGCACCGTGCCAACGCCCAGCTCGAGGCCCGCGACTCGCCGCGCCATGAGGGCCGTCCCCGCGACGATGACCAGCGCGAACACCAGCCCGCCTATCGCGCCCTCGATGGTCTTCTTGGGGCTAATACGGGGAGCGAGTGGCGTGCGCCCGAAGACCGAGCCGAAGGCGTACGCGCCCACGTCGGTAGCCACGGCCGACAGCAGCGGGATGGCGAGGAACCACAGCCCAAGTTGGCCGTCCGGCGTATAGCGCAGTGTGATCACGTAGCCGAGCAGGAAGGGCACGTAGAGGTACCCGGCGATCGTGAAGCCGGCCGCGTTGACCGAGTTGCGGTTCGGGCCAACGACCTCCAGCACGAGCACGTAGATGACGAACAGTACGAGCAGCGCCTCGCGCCAGCTGACGCCGCCCGCGAGGGAAGGCATGCCCGGGTAGGTGGAAGGCAACGATGCCGGCACCGTCAGCACGGCCGCGAAGATAAGACTCCGCTGCCTTATGGGTATGCCGCGTAGGCGCATCAGCTCGGAGTACTCGCGCACAGCCACGAAACAGAGGAGCACGAACGCAGGAGCCAGCAGCGGCAGCCCCACCCACAGGACGATCATGGCGAGAGTGAATATCGCCAGCCCGCCCAGCACGCGGGTCTGCAGAGTGCCCGTGCCCTCCGCCTTAGGTTGCGGCGCGCTCACACCGCCAGGATGTCTGTCTCTTTCGTCTTCGTGCGCTGGTCGATCTTCTGTACGAACTCGTCCGTCGACTTCTGGACCTCGGCCTCTGCGCGCCGAAGCTCGTCCTCGCTCAGCTCGCCGTCCTTCTGAAGGGCCTTGAGCGAGTCGTTGGCGTCGCGCCTTATGTTGCGAACCGCCACCCTCGCCTCCTCGGCCATCTGGTGGACCGTCTTGACGAGATCGCGGCGGCGCTCGTCGTTGAGGGGCGGGACCGAGATGAACACGTTGTCGCCCTGGTTGTTCGGGTTGAAGCCCAGGTCGCTCTCGAGGATCGCCTTCTCTATTGCGGCGAGCGAGCTCTTGTCGAAAGGCGTTATGACCAGGGTACGGGCGTCCGGGCTCGAGACGGTGGCGATCTGGGGCAGCGGCATGGTCGCCCCGTAGTAGTCCACCTGTACGCGGTTCAGCACGGCTGGGTTGGCGCGACCGGTACGCACGGCGCCGAGGTTCTGCTCGAACGCCTCGAGCGATCTCTGCATGCGTTCCCTGGTCTCGGAGAGGACCGTCTTCATCGCTGACCTCCGGGGTAGCTTTCGTCGGCGGCCAGTCTACCGCGCTCCAAGTCGCCGGTCAGACCGAAGCGAAGCTGGTTTGCACGTCCTGGGCGATGAGGGTGCCGATGCCCTCGCCCGCCAGCAGCCGCTGGAGGTTGCCGGGCGTGAAGATGTCGAACACCCGGATCGGCATGCCGCGGTCGATGCACAGGCTCACGGCGGTCGCGTCCATGACGGCCAGGCCGTTGTTGAGGACGTCGAGGTAGGAGAGCGTCGCGAAGCGCCTGGCGTCGGGGTTCGAGCGCGGGTCCGCCTCGTAGACGCCGTCGACCTTGTTCTTGGCCATGAGCACCATGTCCGCCTCGATCTCGAGGGCCCGCAGGGTGGCGGCGGTGTCCGTCGTGAAGAAGGGGTTGCCGGTGCCGGCCGCGAAGATGACTACCCGCCCCTTCTCGAGGTGACGCAGGGCGCGGCGCCTGATGTACGGCTCGGCGACCTCTTGGATGGTTATCGCGGTCTGGACCCGGGTGTCCACGTTCACGCCTTCGAGCGCGTCCTGTAACGCGATCGCGTTCATGACCGTGCCGATCATGCCGACGTAGTCGGCGGTAGCCGGGTCCATGTGGCTGCCGTGCTGAGCCCCGCGCCAGAAGTTCCCGCCCCCCACGACGAGCGCCAGCTCCACGCCACTCTGCTTGGCCTCTTTGATCTCCGTGGCCAGAGCAGCCGTGGCCTCGGGGGAGACCCCGAAGCCACCGGGCCCAGCGAGGAACTCGCCGGAGAGCTTGATAAGCGCGCGCTTCAACTTGTCAGTCGCCTACCGAGACGCGGGCGAAGCGGCCGAGCTGGATGTTCTCGCCCAGCGTCGCGGCGGCCTCCTTGACGAGCTCGCCAACCGTCTTCTTGTCGTCCTTGACGTACGGCTGGTCCAGCAGCACGATCTCGGAGAAGAACTTCCCGAGGCGCCCCTCGACGATCTTCTCGGCGACGGCCTCCGGCTTGCCTTCCTCGAGGGCCTGCTTGCGCAGCGCCTCGCGCTCGGCGGCCACGACGTCCTCCGGCACGTCCTCGCGACGGAGGTACTGCGGGTTCGCCATGGCGACGTGCATGGCCAGGTTCTTGGCCAGCTCGCGGAAGGTCTCGTTGCGAGCCACGAAGTCGGTCTCGCTGTTCACCTCGACCAGGACGGCGAGCTTGCCGTTGTGGTGGACGTAGGTGCCGACGTAGCCCTCGTTGGCGGCGCGGTCCGACTTCTTGTCGGCCTTCGCGATGCCACGCTCGCGCAGCAGCGCGGCGGCCTTGTCGATGTTGCCGTCTGTGTCCTCGAGGGCGCGCTTGACGTCCATGAGGCCCGCGCCGGTCATGGCGCGCAGTGTCTTGACCTGCTCGGTCGTTACAGCCATGGTGTTACCTCTACCTCTTCTCTTGCTCTAGCGGAGGCGCCCCAAGGAGCGCCCCGCGGGTTCTTTCGTCTACGTACGCAGCGTGCGCGGCCGACTCACTCTGCCGCTGTCGTCTGCACCTGCTCTTCGGTCTCTTCGCCTGCCGCTTCGCTGGCTTCGGCGGCGGGTTCCACTTCAGCAGCTTCCTCGTCGGCGGCGGCGGCCGCCTCCTTGATCTCGCGTTCGGGCGCCGAGACTGGCGTTTCGAGCGTCTCGCGGTCCTCGTCGTTCGCCGCGTCGGCCTCGACGGGCTGCTCGGCGCCGCCCTTCACCTCGACGATGAGGTCGGCGAGGCGCGCCGTGATGAGCTGGATGGACCGGATGGCGTCGTCGTTGCCCGGCACGATGTAGTCGAGGACGTCGGGGTCGGAGTCGGTGTCGGCGAGACCGACAACGGGGATGCCGAGCTTATTGGCCTCCTTGACCGCGATGGCCTCCTTGGTGGGGTCGATGACGAACAGGGCGTCCGGCAGCCTCGGCATGTCGCGGATGCCGCCCAGGTACCGCTGGAGACGGTGCATCTCCTTGCCCAGGTCGATCTGTTCTTTCTTCGTGAAGCGCAGGATCGACTCGTCGGCGAACATGGCCTCGAGCTCCTTGAGACGCTCGACGCGGGTCTTGATCGTCTTGAAGTTCGTGAGCAGCCCGCCCAGCCAGCGCTCGTTGATGAACGGCATGCCGCAGCGCTTGGCCTCGGCCGCCAGGATCTCCTGCGCCTGCTTCTTGGCGCCGACGAACAGGATCGTGCCGTCGCGCTGGGCGACGCCCTTGAGGAAGTCGAAAGCCTTCTCGCTCTCGACCAGGGTCTTCTGCAGGTCGATGATGAAGATCCCGTTGCGTTCCGCGAAGATGTAGCGCCGCATCTTCGGGTTGGCGCGCTTCGTCTCGTGGCCGAAGTGGACGCCGGCCTCGAGGAGTTGCTTCATTCCCAGGTAAGACATCAGTTTCCTCCGTGGCGGGATGTTGAGGTTGGAATCGAGCGGGGCAGAGCGCCGCAGGCCGTGGTCAGGCCGCGAACGTGGTGCCCACCATGGTCTTGCTCGGGTTCGCGCTCGGCGGACATCCCGCTGCCGCCAGGCAAACCTAGCGAGTGTACACCATCAGGGTTTATATCGTCACTACCGGGCTTACCGCTTGCCGCTTACTGCAGCGTCCTCAGCGCCTCGCTGGCGGCTGCGTAGCTCTGGTCGATCTCGAGCGCCCGCTCGTACGCGTCACGGGCCCGTTGCGAGTCGCCCTGGGAACCGCGGCGCTGGTACGCCTGGCCGAGCCAGTAGTACGCATCGGCGCTGGGAGGCTCGGCGAGCAGCGCTCCGTGCTGTGCGCGACGGATCGCCTCGTCGATCTGACCGGTCTCGAGGTAGGCACGCGCGAGATACGTGAACAGTGGCGGCAGGAACACCGCGCCGTCCATCTGCACGGCTTGCTCGAGGCGTGAGAGGCTGCCCTGAACATCGCCGCACTCGAACAACACGATGCCGAGGTTCGCAGCTGCGGAGAGGCTGGTGGGATCGAGGTTCACGGCCTGCGCCAGCTCGTACTGCGCAGTTGAACAGTCGTCCAGCCTGTAGGAGACGTCGCCCAAGTTGTTGTGGGCAGTGGCGCTGGCAGGGTCGAGGATCACCGCGCGCCTGAACGCCTGCTGGGCTAGCTCGAGCTCGTCGAGGTCCCTGTAGACGCGCCCTAGGTTCACCTGCACGGTGCTCTTCTCGGCGTTGTCCAGCTCCTGGGAGCCGGCGGCGAGCGTAGCTGCCTGCTCGAGCGTCTCCCTGGCCTGCTGCAGGTCACCGAGTTGGTAGAGGACGATGCCCTTGGTGTTCTGCACGCGGGCATCGTTGGTGGACAGCTGCTCTGCGCGTTGGATCGTATCGAGCGCGTCCGCCAGCCTGCCGCTGTAGGCGGTGGGATCCGCCTGGAACTGGTACTGGTACGTGTTGGCGAGGTGCACGAGCGCCTGCAGGTGGTCCGGCTGGCCCTGCAAGGCGGCTTGGAACGCTTCGATGGCCGCGGGGTACGCCCCCAGGCACGAGAGCGCCCTGCCCTTGCCGACCAGCGCGTCTGCGCTGGACTCGTCGAGCCGCAACGCCTCCTGGAAGTAGAACTGAGCGAGCGAGCAGTCGCCGCGATCCAGATAGAACTGACCGTCGCTTATGAGGGTAGCTACGTCGGGGCTGCCCTCTTCGTCGCCCTGGGCGTCATCCTGAGCGAACGTCACGCCGCCGAGGCACAATAGGCCGGCGAGGACGATCGCTAGGAGCCGCGACGGCTCACGAAAGTTTGGGTGGAAGCTTATCAACGTGTCCTCCGACGACCGTTTCATGCGTTTTGGTGTGACGACTCTAACATCCACACCGTCCGCAACGGCCTTCGCTTGGCGAGCGGGGGTTGACCCTTCGTGCGCCCGCTTGGCGGCGGGCACCGGGCTCCCCTCGGTCGCCGCCGCGGTCGGCACAATCATCACTAGGCTCGGTGAGAGCGCCGTGTGGCGTCCAGTGCGGTCGTCATAACGGATTCGTCACGCTCTGGGGCGAATGTCCCGCCGCCTGGCGGTACCATGGTTGCTCTGTGATGGACGCATCTTTCGTCAACCAGGTCCCAGTACCCGTCCGGGCGTCAGCAGGGCGCTTCACCATCGGATTGGCGTGGACCGCCCTGGTGGCCAACACCGTCGTGATCGTGCAGGGCGCCGTGGTGCGCCTCACAGGCTCCGGAGCCGGTTGCGGAAGCCACTGGCCCACGTGCAACGGCGAGGTGGTACCGGTGGGCGCGGGCCTAGAGACCCTCATCGAGTTCAGCCACCGTCTGCTCTCGGCAGGTGTGCTGGTGCTTGGCGTGTGGTTGCTCGTGCGTGCTCTCAAGGTGCGCGGCAACAAGCCAGGTTTCGCGGCGTTCGCCACGGCGGCGCTCGTCTTCCTCGTCATCGAGGCGCTGATAGGTGCCGGCACGGTGCTGTTGGGCCTCACGGGAGAGAACACCAGCGTGGAACGCGGGGTCTGGGTCGCGGGCCACCTCGTCAACAGCCTATTGCTGATAGGCGCGCTTGCGGGCACCGTCGTCTACGCGCGGGATGACGCGCCGCGCTACCCGTTGCGCGTCTCCGGCCAGGCTGGACTGTTCGCCGTCTTGGCGACCGGCATCGTCGCTACGCTGGTACTCAGCTTCACCGGCGGCATCGCTGCCATGGGCAACACGATCTTCCCGCCAGACTCACTCGCCGAAGGGCTGAGGGCGGACTTCGACCCGTCCTCGCACCCGCTCGTCCGGCTTCGCATCCTGCACCCCCTGATCGCCATCGCCGTCGGCACGTACCTCTTCATCGGCCTTGGGCTCGCCTGGTTGCTCAAGCCCGTTCCGGCCGCCAGGGGCCTCGCCCGTGCGCTGCTGGGCGTCTACCTCGCTCAGTTGCTCGTGGGCACTGCCAACCTGTCGCTGCTCGGGCCCACCGTGCTGCAGCTCCTACACCTGCTTCTCGCCGTGACAGCGTTCGCCCTGCTCACGGCACTAACCGTCACCATGTTGGGCGGGACCATGGTTCGTGGTTCCGGACCGTTGTGGAACAGATCTGCTGTGGAGGGTGCATGACGCAAGGCGCTGCGCCGGCGAGAGCCACCTGGCGCGATTACTTCGTACTGACCAAGCCGAAGGTCATCGTCCTGCTCTTGATGACGACCGTGGCGGCCATGTTCATCGCCGCCGGCGGCTTCCCGGGCTGGATCGCGCTGTTCGGCGTGATCATCGGCGGTTACATGTCCGCCGGAGCCGCGGGCGTCTACAACATGGTCTACGACGCCGACATAGACGTGTACATGAAGCGCACGGCGAAGCGGCCGACGGTCACGCAGGTCGTCTCCGCCCGCAACGCGCTTGTCTTCGCGATCGCGTTGACGATCCTCTCCTTCGCCGTCATATGGGCCACTACGAACGTCACCGCGGCGCTGCTGTCGTGGGCCGGTATCGCGTTCTACGTCCTCGTCTACACGATGTGGCTGAAGCGGTCCACGTGGCAGAACATCGTCATCGGCGGGGCCGCTGGCTCCATCCCGCCTCTCGTCGGATGGGCCGCCGTGACCGGGAACCTCAGCCTTCTCGCATGGGTGCTGTTCGCCGTCGTGTTCATGTGGACGCCGGTGCATTTCTGGGCGCTGGCGCTCATGGTCAAGGACCAGTACAAGTCGGTCGGCGTGCCCATGGCCCCGGCCGTGATCGGGGAGAAGGCGACCGTCATGCAGATGGTCATGTACACGGTGCTCACGATCGTGCTCACCGTCCTCCCGTTCTTCCTCCACGAGTTCAGCGCGGCGTACTTCGTGGCCGCGTTAGTCCTCAACGTGGTCCTGGCGCTGCGCGTGGCCGCGGTCTTCCGTGTCGTGCGCGACGGCGGGTCGGTGGACCGCGTGACCGCGCTCCCGCTCTACAAGTACTCGATGACTTACCTGGGCCTGCTCTTCCTCGTCATGGCGCTGGACCGGGCGTTCTTCTTCTGATGCTCGGGGCCTGATGCCCCGGGTCATGCTCACCCCCCGCTGGATCGCTGGTCACCTGCTGGCGCTGGGGCTCGTCGTCCTCTTCGTGAACCTGGGCTTCTGGCAGCTACGCCGGCTGGAAGAACGACGTGACTACGTCGCCGAGGTGCAGGAGAGGGCGCTCATGGATCCCGTTCGCCTCGAGGATGCGCTCGACGACGAGTTTCTCGAGTACCGCACGGTGACGGTCACCGGTGAGTTCGACAGCGGCGAGGAGGTGCTGCTGCGCGGCCGCAGCCTGGATGGGCAGCCCGGCTACAACGTCCTCACGCCGCTAGTGCTTGAAGACGGCAGTGCCGTGCTCATCGAGCGCGGTTGGGTCTCGTACGGCACGGAGACGGCCCCGGTCGTGGACGCCCCGCCGCCCGCGGGCGAGGTCGTGGTGACGGGCCGACTGCGCGAACCAGGCGGGCGCACCGAGGGCACGTTCGGTCCGCGCGACCCGGCCGAAGGCGAGCTGGAGCAGACCTACTACGTCGACGTCGAGCGTCTTCAGCCGCAGATGCCTTACGAGCTGGTGCCGGCGTACGTGGAGCTCCTGGATGTGGAACCGCCGCACCCGCAGACGCTTCCCCTGCCTCTGCCGGAGCCGGTCCTCGACGATGGCCCCCACCTCGGCTACGCGATCCAGTGGTTCTCGTTCGCGGTGATCGGGGTCGTCGGGTACGCCTTCCTCATGCGGCATGTGGCTA
>DASRWD010000208.1:0-13011 GCA_035654755.1 Trueperaceae bacterium | reverse complement strand
CTGCGCGATCTCGGCTCGCGGCCGCCTCTTGGCCGCGCTGAACCCCACGACACCGCTGCGCTCGACTACGAGAGACTCGCGCGCGTGATCGGGGCCGAGGCCCTAGCTGGCATGGGCGTGCGTGGACCGGAGGACGTGCACGTAGCGCTCACCGCCCTCGTGACCAGGGTGCAGTGGGGGTGAGGGGGGAGGAACGGCGGCTCCTGACCCGGCCTTCTCGGACCGCGTGGTGAGCAGCGGCCTGCCGGGCCTCAGCGACCCCCAGCCGGACCCGGCCACGGCCCCAGCATGACTAGGATCAATCGTCCCCAGCGGCGAGCACGGCCAGCGCCTTCTCCTTCCGAGCGCGCCGCGTCGGCTTCGTCGTGCGCACATCCAGCTCGCTGACCAGCTGCCGCCCGACCTTCTCGATGATGCCCGTGACGAGAGCGTTCCCCATCAGGAACGCCCTTCGGGAGTCCGGCACCCCAGCCGTGTGGTCGTCGGGGAACATGTTCAGACGCTCGAGCTCGACCGGTACGAGCCTCCGCAGTCGACCGCTCGGGCACTGGACCACGTGCTTGAACCGCGACGGGGTCCTGCCGCCCTCGGCGGTGATGATCGTCCGGCTAGGCCGGTCGAGCGGGTCCGGGAACGGGATGCCGCCTTCTGCGTAGCGGTACACGTGACCGTTCGTCCGGCTCTTCCTCTCGAGCACCTTCGGTCCCTTGAGGAAGCGCCACTTCTCGACGTCCTCGTCGATGAAGTACTCGGCGGGGACCTGATCTTCTGGCACCAGGACGTCCCCGAGGGTCATCCGAGGCCCTGAGTACTCGGGTTCGACCCTCATCGTGGTCACCGTGCGTCCGAACATCACACCCGCCTCGAGGAACGGCGACGGACGACCGGGCCCAGCGTTGAACCGGTTCGTGACCTCGACGAGGTCGCCCTCGATGTGCAGCGGCTCGGTGAGGAGCTTTTCCGACGGCTTCACTGGGAACGCCCTCGCCAGGACCCCAGCGCCGAGGACCCACCGTGTGGCGTCCTCGGAGGCGACGCGGTCGTTCACCGGCGTCCCCTCCAGGTACCCGAGGATGAACACCCGCCGCCGCCGTTGCGGCATGCCGTAGTCTGCGGCGTTGATCACCCTCCACTCGACCGCGTACCCGAGGTCGGCCAGGGACGCCAGCATCACAGCGAAGTCCCTGCCGCGCTGCCCGCTGGGACTCTTCAACAACCTGTCGACGTTCTCGAGGAACAGGAGCCTGGGACGCGGGGTCTTATCGCGGAGGATCCGGTGGATCTCCCACCACAGGACGCCCTTCTTACCCGCGAGGCCGCCAGCCTTCTGCAGTGTGGTCGCGACCGAGTAATCCTGGCAGGGGAAGCCGCCGACGACCATGTCCACGTCTGGCACCGCTTCCGCCGGGACGGTGGAGATGTCCACGTTCGAGTGCCCCTTCGGTCCGAACACCCTGACGTAGACGTCTGACGCGTGCTGGACCTTGGTCGCGGGCTCCCACTGGTTGCTCCACACGACCCGGTAGGCCTCGAACCCGAGCTCTCGGTTCGCGGCCTCGAGGCCGATACGGAAGCCACCCACCCCGGCGAACAGCTCGGCCACACGTATCGGCTTCATCGCGCCATCCTACCCGCCGGGGTCATGGGGATCAAGCGGGCCCAGCCTACAGCCGCCAGGCGATCGCCGGGTGACCCCTAAGGCACCGGCTTGGTAGCGGCGTAGACCTTGGCCAGGTAGCTCGAGTCGAGCCAGAAGCACTGCTTCGTGACCTTCTGCCCGTCGGGGGCCTCGTCGACGTCCAGGCTGTTCCGCCCGTGCGGTCGCACATGGACCAGAGAGCTGAAGCTCTTCTTCGGGAGGCCACGCACACGACCCTGGCGGATACGGCGAACGGTCTCCACCCAGACCCTGCGGGCCTCCTCCAGGTCCTCCTCCGTGAGGGACCAGAACGCCGCGTGGGAGAAGCGAGGTGCGTCCTTCGGACCGACGAGGAACACGAACAGCAGCCGGCGGGTCAGCTGGTTCCGCAGGTCAGAGTCCCGCCACGACTGGCGCACCAGCTCGCGCATACGGAAGGCCGGGAAGGACGCCGACTCCCTGACCCTGCCCGATCCCTCGACCCGCACCGTCCGCACCTCGATGCCTGCGGCGTCGAACTCCGCGATGCGTCGCGAGCGCACGCCGAGCATCCGCCGGGTGAGGTCGGCGAACCTCGCCTTGCCAGAGAGCGTCATGTCCGGGTCCACCAGCCGACGGATCTCCTCGACGGTCATGCCTGAGTAGGCGTTCAACCGGCCTAGGACGACCTCCTCGAACCTGCGGCGCTCGAGCTCCGACGGGTCCTCCACGATGTGCTCCCTCGCCGCGGCCTGTTGGTCCAGCACGGCCCGGGCCAGGACCGAGACGAACGCGGGCTTGAAGCTGAAGGCGCGTTGCTGTGCCGGTGGGCCGTTGGGCTGCTTCCTCAGTTCCTTCCCGGCCTTCGACCCCTTCGGGCAGGCGGCGAGGAGGAACGTGTCGCTCTCGCTGAGGAGGTGGGCCCTACCGGCGCGAACCGCGTCGCGGATCGCCCTCCAGTCCTGCTCGACCATCAGCGCGAACGCGGGGTCGAGCCGCTCCAGGTCGACCACGCCCACCGCCAAGACGCGGAGGTCGGCGGGCTTGGTGTCTGACTGGTACTCGTAAAGGACGAGCAGGATCCTCCGGTTCTTACGGTAGAAGGAGCTGGTGGTGAACTCCTCTTCCTCGACCAGCCGCTCGTAGTTGATCACGTTCAGGACGAGACGCTCTTTGGCCTTCCAGCCGTCCCGTTCCCGCACCAGGCCGGTCGCCTTCAGCTCCAGACCGGCCTCCCCGAAGTCCGGCGCGGACTCGGTGCTGGGGGCCAGCCCGAAGTGCAGCGACTCCAGCAGCGTCCCGAACCCTCCCTTGCCGGAGACCTCCGGTACGGCGCCGTACAGCTCGCGCAGCGTCTTACCCACCAGGGAGCGTGCCCGCCGGAGCACGGCCTCCTCGTCGGCGAACGAAGGCCGGTCGGTCATGCCACAGCGCTCCCCGTACGTCGTCCCAGCGCGTGATCACAAGCGCACGCCAACGGGCACGCTTCGCATCGGGGCTTCCTCGCGCACGGCCGCCATCCCAACGCCAACGCTCCCCTGTGCACGTCCTTCAGCAAGCCGACGCCCCCCTCCGTCATCACACGCTCCACGATCACCGCCGCGGCACCCAAGACCTCCTCTTCGCTCTTCAGCCCCAGGTAGCGCCCAACCACCCTTCGCACGTTGTTGTCGACGGGGAACGCCGGCTGGTCGAGCACGTACAGGGCGATGCCCTGGGAGGCGTAACGTCCGAGATGCGGCAAGTGCTCTAGGTCGTCCGAGGACCACGTCTCACGCGAGAGGAACTCCCTCGCGACCTCGGGTAGTCGGGCAACCCTCTTCCTCAGCCCCGCCCAGCGCGCCGCCGCCACGACGTCTTCAGGGTCGGCGTCCGCCAGGTCCTCGAAGCTGGGGAACGTGTCCAGGAAGCCAAGCAGGTGACGCTGGACGGTCGACCGGTTGCTTCGCCGGAGGAAGAACTCGGCTAAGAAGCGGACGTACTCGTCTCCCTCGTGCCACATGTAGCGCCCTAGCTCCCGTCGGCCCGCCGCGCCAAGCTCACCGAGCAGGAAGGTCCACCGCTGATCGCTCGTCACCGTGAAGACATCAGACCCATCTCAGGGTCATCGAAGGAACCTACCAGCAGGGCCCGGTCGAGGAGGACGTTGAACCTCTCGCAGGCGGTCTCGGGGACGTGCGTGCAGGAGTGGCAAGCCGCGAGGTTGAGCCCGTCCGGACCCTGTCCTTCCGCTCCGCCTAGCTCCATGCAGATGGGATCGCTGCTACACCAAGCGGCCTCCTCCAGAGCCTCGAAGACCAGAGGCTCGAGGTTGCCGGGTCGCCCCAGTCGGACGAGTCCGCCGAGGCTGCCCTCGGAGTCCCCCGAGGCCGTGTAGATCAGCACGCCCGCCTGCTGGCCTTCGCGGTCTGGAGACGGCGCTACGGCGTAGATCCTCTCCGCCAGGGCCGTGGCCGTGTAACCGGCGGCGAACACCATCCGCCGCATGAGCGCGTGCGAGAAGGTGTGGATCATGACGTACCGGGCGAGGAGCGACGGGGCCAGGCTGGCCGCGAGCCTGGTCGCCGCCGCACGCTTGAACAGGTCTGCTACGCGCGCCTTCACCGTTGGCCGGTTCTCCCACTCCTCGAGGGCGCGCTCGTCGAACTGGATGAACACTCCCTCGCCTCTGACCTGTACCGCGGGTAGCCAGCGCCTCGTGTCTGAAGGCGAACGCTTCCACAACAGGCGCTGGCCCCTCGCACGGTCGACGGCGTCCGGCAGCAGGCGGCTGAAACCGACGAGGGCCGTCGTCACCGTCAGGTCCTCGACCAGGCTCACTCCCGCGATGGGAACGCTTGGGCCGAAGTCGTACCTTCCGACGTCGACCGGCCTCACCCTCAGCCTCGCGTCGTCGACCTCGGTCGACAGCGCCTCGTACTCCATCTGCCGGAAGTCCACCTCGCTGATGTCCGTCTCGACCTCGCCCGAGTCGAGCGCTTCGGCGATGCCGACACGTAGCTGGTCCTCCGGCAGGGTCGCCAACTCTGGGAACTGCCCTTTCAGTACCTGCACCATCTGCGCCACCGCCAAGCCGGCCGAGGAGAGGCTGCTCACCAGGCTCCGCACCGCCGACGAGTCGAAGACCTGCCTCACCTCCCTCGGCAGGGACGAGATGCGCCTCGGTAGGTGCACGGAGGAGACGAGCTGCCCGTAGTAGACGTTCGAGGCGTTCCTGAGGGCGCCGTACAGCTCCTCACCGCAACCTGGCTCGTCACCGTCCACCAGCCAGGGCCGCCTGCCACCGCAGGGCCCCAGAGAGACCTTCTCGCTGACCGCGCCCGCCAACGTACGCGACCTACCGCAACCCTCGCACACGAGCCTGTAGTTTCCGAGGCCCGTCCCGCCGGCCTGCTTGAGCCGGTACGTCCCGCCCTGCGCGCACGTGCAGCTCTCGATCCACCGGTCCCACGGGAACTCCTCCAGGTGGCCCTTCGGGCACACGGCCACCAACGGCACCTGAACGAGCCTCGGCCCGCGCCTGCGCCCCCGGTCCTTCGCGCACTCCTCACAGTAGTGCGCCAGGGTACCGCGAGCGGAGACCTTCTTCAGGCGCCGACAGCGCGGGCACACGTGCCATAGCGGGAACAGCAAGTAGGGCACGCCCACCTTGGGGCCGCTCGCCTCGAACTCGCCCGCGTTGGCAGGCGGGGCCCGAAGCTCTCGGACCCCCAGTCTGGCCTCGAGCCTCCAGTCGTTCACCTTGCACTCCGCCGCCGCGTCGATGGCGGGGTTGCCGTCGGAGTCCAGGAACCAGTAGTCGAGTCCGGCGCAGAGGACACTAGCGCCGCTCTTAAGCACGGTGAACGCTCCTACGCCACCCGAGTAGATCAGCTGCGACCGGCGAACCCTGTCGCCCACCTCAAGCCCCCACGTTCTCCGCCTTGAACGCCACCTTCACGTCGACGACGCACTCGGCGTCCACGTTCCTCATCGAGGTCGGGGTGGCCCACGGAGTGCCGACATCCGGACGGCCATCACGGCTCCGTGGCGACAGGAGCACGTCTTCGTCCGCGAGGTCAACGTAGTTCTGCCACTTCCCCGGCCCAGGCGAGCGCCACTCTTGCAGGCGTCTCCTGAAGAGCGCTTCGAAGTCCCCGGCTGCCGAAGGGTCGACCAGCTCGAGCCTGTGCCTCATAAGGGAGCGGTAAGCCTCCAGGCGGGTGAGGTCGACCTCAGCGGGCGACGACAGCTCGTCCTCCGGCAGCAGCTGCCTGACGAAGCCGACCATGGACGCATGCAACGCCCTCCTCATGGCAGGCAAGGAGAACGGAGTGACGCTGGCCGGCTCCACGCTCGCGTACATGCGTTCGTGGGTCGTCCGGAACGACTCGAAGACCGAGCGGTCACGCGCCCTGGTGGGCGAGTAGACCGTGAACACGAGGCCGGGCCTCCTCCTCCAGTCCCTCCCCACGCGACCGGTGACCTGGATGTACTGAGCGTTCGTCTTCGGCTGCCCGGTGACGACCATCAGACCGAGCCTGTCCACGTCGATGCCGACCTCGATCATGTTCGAGGCGAGGCAGACGTCGACCGCCCCAGCCTCGTCCCCGTACGGCACGGTCAGTCGCTCGAGGGCCCTCGGCACCTCGTCGCTCGACAGGCGCCCCGTGAGCTCCTCCACGTGGTAGAGGGACCTGCGTTCCCCCTTGTGAGCATCACCAAGCAGGCCCCGGCGGCGCCAGATGGCGTACAGGTGCCCCTGAACCTGGTCACGGAGCAGGGTCACGGTCGAGCCCAGGTCCCTTAGCGTGTTGAAGAACCCCAACAGGGTCCAGTACGGGTCCCTCTCCGCTTCGGGGAGGGCCATCACTGCCTGAAGCACGGCGGCGTACACCCTGATCTGGATGGCCATGTGCGACCGCAAGGCCGTGGCGTTGATGCCTACGTACAGCCGCCCAGGGGCGAGCTCGTCCGACTCCGTGCGGGCGTACACCCCGAAGAAGGAGTCCCCCACTGAGAACATCGGCGGAGGGAACACGGCCGTGCGCCTGCGGCCGAACAACCACCTGACCTGGTCGCTGTAGTTCCGTACCGTCGCGGTGGAGCACACGACCTTGGGCGGCGCCGCTCTTCCCAGCCCGTGGGTGCATAGGTGCTCGACGAGCGGCTCGAACGCGCCCACCATGGTCCCCAATGGGCCGGTTATGAGGTGCAGCTCGTCCTGGACGATCAGGTTCGGCGGCGACGCGAACCTCTTCCCGTCGAGGCCGATGCCGAAGAACCGGCGCGGCTTCTCGCTCCAGGCCAGCTGGGCGAACTTGTCGACCGTGCCGATGACGATCGTCGGGGGATCCTCGTACAGGGCGTCGTCCACGACGTGCAGCGGCAGCCGCGAACTGAACTCGCACCTAGGGTCAGGACACGCGAAGTAGACCTTCTGACCCAGCCTCCGGTAACCCAGGACGACCACCGAGCTGCCCGACTTCACCCGCCCCATCTGCGCTTTGCACCATGGGCATTCGGTCACGAGGAACGGGTTCCTCGACTCGTCGCTGGCGCGCCCGAGTCTGCTCAACGCCTTGATAGCGTCTTGCCACCTGTTAGGCGAGTTGGCGCCACCCACCCACAGGCCGATGCCGAACGGCGCATGTCCGAGGGCCTCGGGCCTGCGCCTCCGTAGGACCTCCAGCGCGCACACCAACGAGGCGGCTCGCTGGAACTGCTGCGCCGTGAGCAGCCGCAGCGTGTAGCGCATCAACGTGTCGGTTCCCGCGTCGTTCGGGTCGCGGAGGCGCCTCAGCAGCGCCGAGAACGCGACGAGCCCGAGGTAGGCCTCCGTCTTACCGCCGCCCGTCGGGAACCAGATCAGGTCAACCAGGTCCCGCTCGCTCGAGCCCTTGTCGGCGACGGAGTCGAGCGCGGTCAGGAGGAAGCCGACCTGGAACGGTCGCCACCTTCCGAGCCCCTCGGGCACGTCGACCACGCTCGGCGACCTGAAAGCGGGCTCGAAGCCCGCCGCTGCCTTGCCGTCACCCTTTCTGTAGCGACGGGGCTTCGCCTTCGACGCGAGCTGCTGCAGAAGCATCGCCTCGTTCATCAGGCTGAAGGCCTCGGACACCAGCGGGTCCTCCGCCAGGAGGTCCAGGCCTCTTCGCATCCGGGCCAACGCCTCCCGGCCGGCGGCGAGGTGTCTCTCCGCGGCCGTCCTCTCCCGACCCTCGAACGTATGGAGCTCAGCCTCACGAGCGTCCAGCCAACGCTCGTACTCGATCACGACGTCTCTGAGGCCTCCTCCACCGTTCCTGGCGGTGGCTGGGTCGGCGAGGTCCCGCATAGACACCTCGAGTAGGGTGCCGTCGGCACGCCGGAGCTCGGGGGTCATGCTGGGCACCTCGTACATGGGGAAGTGCGTCGCGACTACCACGCGTTCGGCGCCCTCTAGGTGCCAGTCGGCCGCACACCCGTGTCCGACGGCGTACGCCTTGGCGTCGTGGTAGATGAGGTCCAACGTGGCCGCGGCCTCGTCCCGTGCATGTCCGCCAGGCAGTGGAACGAGCTCGCCCGCGCCTTCCACGAGCACCTCGAAGTAGGCCTGGAACAGGCAGGCCGCGTCCCGCCAGTTCCGACCGTTGGCGGTGGGCGAACCTTCGCCCTCGCCTTCCTTCCTCTGCTTCGCAGGGTCCGTCCGGTTGGACAGCGCGACGGTCACGATCAGGTCGTCAGCCTGACCTCCCGGGAACCGGCGCACGTACGCCTCGAAGCGAAGCGTTAGTGGGCTCGCGCCCTCCATCGACGCCTCGACGGGATCTAGGCGGACCCTGTCGGTGCCTTCGAGCCGTTCGGGTAACTCGAACTCGGCGTGTCCGGTCACCTGCCGTCGCACCCACCACTCGTATTCCTGGACCTGCCCTTCGGGTTTCCTGGCCTTCACGGTCACGGTCTCGTAGCGACCGTTGACGGCGAAGCCCGTACCGTGTTCCCGAGTGGGCAGCCGCGCGATCAGCCTCGCGCCCCTCCCGGAGCGGACCCGGAACGTCACCGCCATGCTCGAGGGCTCGAGGAGCGTAGCGTCCACGAGGTCGGAGCCTTCGTCATCGTCGTCCAGGCCTGGCGAGTCCCGGGTCGACCTCTCCTCGAGCTTGTCGAGACCCTTCGGTGGCGCCGCCCGGTCCACCTCTCCCAGCTCGCTTACGTCGACGAGGAGGTTAGCGTCCACGACGTCCACCTCGTCCGCTACCACCCTTCTGCCCTTCGGGAA
The DNA here is from genome assembly GCA_035654755.1 of Trueperaceae bacterium. GTDB lineage: Bacteria > Deinococcota > Deinococci > Deinococcales > Trueperaceae > DASRWD01. Next base: position 4,153 of record DASRWD010000208.1, on the reverse strand, counting down.
GAGCACGGCGACCCCGTAGCGCTCCAGAGGCCTCTGGACCGCCAGCACCTCATCCCCTGTCTCGGCGTCGACGTAGCTTCCGTAGGCGTCCACGGGCTCCCCCGAGAACGGCAACGTGAGGGGAGCGCCTCTCGGGTCCGGCCCCACCAGCTCCTTCCTCACCTCCGCGAGGACGACATCACGCGCCAGCTTCCGTTTCGTGGTGATGGTCTACCCCCCTCTACACGGCTTAGGAACGTCTGCCGAAGGACGACGCGGGCCCACCGGGCCTAGATGCTCCAAGAGTCCAGAACACGGCCCACGTCCCGAGTCGACGCCACGACGGGCTCCCTCTCCAAGTGCTCCACCCTGTAGAGATGCAGCTTCCCGGACTCCAGGCCCTCGAGCTCGAACTCGAGCACGCGGCTGTCGGCCGCGGCGCCTGGCGGCATGCGCTCGACCTGCGAGAGGAGCCGCTCCCTGACGTACTTGCCCGCCCGACGCCCAGCCTCCCGGTAAGCCTCCAGGACAGCCCATCTCTCGTCGTAATCGAAGAAGTCAAGGAACAGCATCAGGAGCTTGAAGGTCTCGTGGTCACCGGGCCCGTAGGTCAGGTCCCCGGCCCACGTGGCTACCGTCTGTTCCACGACGCCTACCCCGCGCGCGCGCAGCGCCCGGTGCACCGCCTCGCGTCCGCTGGCGCGGAGCCTCTGCCTCAGGCGCGTCTTCCACTCGGCCAGGGAACGCTGCATCTTCGCTGGGTCGGCTAGGAATCTCCTCTCGACGAGCTCGCGAAGCTGGTCGCGCCCGGCGCGGCTTCTGACGACGATGAACATGCCAGGCTTGATCTCCCTTTGAGACAGGCTCTTGACCGTCATCGTCTCCGGGTCGAAGACGGTGGTTCGCAGGCCGGGGTCAGCCGGCAGCAACACGACCTGCCCCTCCCCCACGTCGGCCACGACCACCTCTAGCTCGTCACCGCCGTCGTCGTGCTGCTCTCGCCCGCGACGGCTCCGGAGCCTCCGGTATAGGTCGCGCCAATCTATAGGCTCGACGTCGTCCTCGTCGAACACCGCGGGCGGCGGTATAGGGATCGTCCCATCCCGGGGGGGCGCCCAAGTCTCCCTCCTGACCTCGGTGGCGCCGCGCCCGCCTCCACCGGCAGGAAGGAAACGATGGACCGACGTCAAACCTTTAGACCACGGCCACACGAGCCAGAAGGTCCGCCCCCGCGGGAAGGCCTGAAGCCAGCTGGGGTACTTGTGTGCCGAACCCGGCACGACGACGCTGCCCACCCTCTCGAGGTCCGCCAGCTGGTTCGGGGTGCATACCTTCACGCCCTTCACGGAGCTGAGGCACCTGGTGAGAAGGGGCACGTAGCTGGCGTACCTCGCCACGAAGACCACGGGACCGCTCCGGGAGGTCCCGTGCGCCTTCAGCCACTCAGCGAACGGGTGGTCCATCGAGGAACGCACCAGCTCGTCCAGCGCTGCCTGTACAGCGCCTGCCTCGCTGACTCCCACCCGCTGCCTGAAAGCGAGCATCTCCGGTAGGTCGAGCCCGTCCAACAGCTCTGTGGGAGAGCAGGCGGTGTACGTGATGCGGAACAGGGTGACCCTCAGGGCGCGAGATAGCGCGGCGTCATCCGGGTCTTCACGGTCCAACACCGAGAGCAGTGCACGGACCGAACCGACGTAGCTCTCCCATGAAGGGCCCCTGACCTGCACTACGGTGTGGTCCGCCGCCGCGCTGGATTCCCACACGCCCGCGACCGCACCGATCCTGGTCGTCTTCCTCATACGAGATGACAGCTCCACTCGATCCCAGAGGGCCACTCGTCTCCAGGTCTCCAGGACGGGTCCGGGTCGTGGAACTGCAGCCTCGTGTGGAGCTCGGACAGCACCTCCTCGGCGCGCGGCGAGACAGGCGCGATGATCGCGACCTTGACCCCGTCACGTCGCAGCTCGAGCTCGTAAGAGACCGCGGTCGCACCTTCGAACACCGTGATCGGAGCTGCTCCAGGTCTCGTGGTCGAGCCAGCGGCGAGGAGCGATACCGGCGAGCTCCACGGCCCGAGGGAGGGCCAGAGGAGCAGTCTCTTCAGCCGCACCTGTGAGCGGCATCCCCCAGTACACGTATGGAACGACTCGTTCGCGTCCCGCTCGATCTGGCTCTTCACGCCGACTAGCTGAAGCGTGGTGGAAGCTTCCGCCAGCCACTGGACGATCCCGTCGTAGCCGTATACCTCGCCCACGGCCGGGAGCCAGTCGGGGAGCTCTTGCCCTTCGAAGCCTGTCGCACGCGGTAGCTTCGCGCTGATGGTGCCCTCAGTCGGCTTGATGCAGCCGTGGCCGTCAGGGACCCCCAGCACGCCTCCTCCCTTCACCTCGACGAGGTGATAGAGAACCTTCTGCCCGCGGAACGGACGTTCCTCGCTACCCAGGTACTCGCCGATGGTCACACGGTTGGTCGCGGGATCGAAGTAGCTAACGGTGTCGCCCGGACTGAAGGCAGGCTTCGTCGCGTGCTCCCGGAACGCCGCGTCGAGCACGCCGATGGCGATGAACGTCGAGACGAACCGCAGGCTTGGGACGACCAACGTCACGTAGCGCCGCTCGCCGCTCGCCGCCTCTCGGAACAGCTTGCGGCCCAAGCGGATCGCCCAGACCGCGAAGGCCGGAAGAGGCGCTGGAGGGCATCCCTCCTCGTACTCGACGAACAGCTTGTCCTCCAAGGCTGTGGAAGGCTCCCCCATCTGTCACCTCCAACCACGCCCATCGTCTCCGGAAGAGCGTGTGACGCGAGCGCTTACCGAGACCGCACGACGAGTCTCGAACCTCGATGCCTGACCGTAAACTGAGTACTCGCCGGCGACCCAGCGTCGATGCTCTCTCGTGGGCGCGACACCTAACGACGCACGTGACGTGCGATGCGTTCACTGTACGTACCCCGCCGCGCACGGCTGCTTGGGCCGACCACGCTAACTCAGGCCCGTCCATTACCGCACGGGCGTTGTCACAGAACTCTTGCGCTCGAGGGTGCGCGGTCCATCCACCCTCCAGCTGGCGCCCCAACGGGCCGAGCAGGCGCGCCGGTCGGAGGGCCGCCCGACCGCGACCCTGCTGAGACGATGGCTTCGCGCGAGGCCAGACGAAGTTCCGGTAGTTCAGCACCCACAGGACGCCCTGCACGTCAAGGTTGCTCTCTACTCTCAGGCCGCGGTCTCGCAAGATGCCGCGAAGCCGGTCGAGACCTGAGTAGTACGAGACCAAGCGAGTCGAGATCGTCCGCTCGTCGAGAGGCTCACCTAGCAACGCCTGTAGCGGGGCTCCCGAGATGCGTGGTCGGAACACCGGGTAGGTGTACGGGTCCCGGCTGAACAGGACGAGAGATGCGATCGATGCGCGTGCGCCGGGTTGCTTCAGCTGCGTGGTCCCTTCCGCGAGGCCGGACAGGCCGCCCACGGGCGCGAGCGCGGCCTCCCAGAAGCGGTCGGCGTCGGAGGGCTCCCTCAGTGCGGCCACGGCGCTCCCCACCGCCGCAGGGTGGGCCGCGGCGTACCTCTCGAACGACCCGGCCGTCCTCCAACCGACGTGCTGGCTGTACCGCCTGAACTCCTTCCTCAGGGAATCGGGCCACGCTGGGTCACCGGCCGCGGCGGCCTCGAAGACGGGCGCCAGTCTCTCAGCGGCCCTCGGCTTGTAGGCGCTCTCGTCGTCGGTGATGAGGTGCCAGTTATCGCGCATGAACGCGACGGAGGCTTCGAGCTTCTGTGGGTTCACGTAGTCCCCCCGATGCAGTCAAGGCGCGAAGGTCGCGGCGGATCGCGACTGATCACCTGTCGGTTAGATGACGGTGCACGCTAACCCAAAGAACCCATCTCGCGAAACGGTGGCTCCCGATGGTCCGACACGTACCATCGACCGCGGGCTATCGCGCCACTCGAACGACCTGAAGGTCGTATCGGCCACGACCACATGTGAACCGGTTCTCTGACGCCTAGCGCGGTGCGCTCATATCCTCCTCAGGTGCTTCAAACGAGCGCTGAAGGGTCCTGAGTGGGGACCGGTGCGCCGCGAGGGCGCATCGGTAGGCGACTCTTAGTCCTGTTCTTCACGAGTCTCGCGTCGCTGCTGCCCGCGGTGCTCGCGCAGGCGGGGCCAGGAGGCGGCGA
>DASRWD010000207.1:0-5100 GCA_035654755.1 Trueperaceae bacterium | reverse complement strand
GACGCGCTGGAAGGCAGCGGCGCTCGCCACGTCCAACCACTCGGTCGGCTGATGGATGCCTCCACCAGTGGGCCCGAAGAGCACCGTAGGTATGCCGGCCGTGGCGACCAGCGCGGCGTCGGTCCAGTACGGCGCGCCGAGGCGCTTGGGCGCGTCTCCGCGCTCTGCTGCCGCCGCGGCCATCAGGAGGTGCTCGATGTCGCTCTCTGCAGGCGCCTCGAACGGTTCGCGCGCGACTACCGTTCCAACCCCAGCGGTGACCGTGGGGTCCTCCGCCGCAAGCGCGTCAAGAACCTCGTGCAGCTCCTGAAGTGCGCCCGCGGTGGTCTCGCCTGGCAGCGTCCGGCGCTCCAAGGTCGCGCTGGCTTTCGCAGGCGTCGTGAACAGCTCTTGGCCGCCGCTGACGAGTACCGGTTTCAAGTGCCCGTGAGCGAGAAGGGAGTGCGCCGATCTGGCGCGAAGTTCGTGGTCGAGACGTTCGACGGCTGCCAACACGCGCCCCAGATGCGTGACCGCGTTCACCCCAGCCTCCGGCTGCGAAGAGTGCGACGCCTTGCCGGTGAGGGTCACCTCGAAGACGGCGAAGCCCCGATGCGCGACGTGCAGCTCGAGGTCCGTTGGCTCCGTCACTATCGCGGCATCTACGGATGTACCCACGGCCTTCAAGTAGGCGAGCGCCTCCTCGGTGCCGATGCTCCCGTGCTCCTCGTCCGCCACGGCCGTGAAGACGACGTCGCCCCTCAGGCCCTGCGCGCCGGCGTAGGCGGTGGCCAGTAGACACGCCGCGACGCTCGCTTTCATGTCCATCACGCCGCGCCCGAACATGCGGCCGTCCAGCGTCGTCGGCTCGAACGGCGCGTCCATGCCCTCGACGCCCACGGTGTCCAGGTGAGCGTTCAGGAGCAGCGTCCGGCCACCGCCGGATCCGCGAGAGGTTACGACGACGCTCGGACGTCCACGGCGTCCTTCCAGTAGCTCGACATCGAGCCCTCGCGAACTAGCCCAGCGGGCAACGAAGTCTGCGATCGGTGCCTCTCCGACGTGTCGAGGATCAAGGGCGGGGTTCACGGAGTCGATGCGGACGAGATCTTGGATCAGCTGGGTCAGCTCAGAAGCCACGACCTAGGCAGTATCGCCCAGTTTCGAACGCCGCGTAGGGCATTTGAAGCCCGTTCAGGACGGGATCGGTGCATCCACTTGACGAATGCCGCATACGAGGGTATCTTGAAGTTATCAGCCGCGCTCGAGAGCGCGGTTTTTTCGTGCCTGAAGTGAGCAGGTGCGGGTTCTGAGTCCCCTGGCATGTTCGCCCGAACCAGCGAATCGCGGTTCGCGGTCGTCTGGCATACGGCGCGCACATTCAACGTTGCTACGGTGCCGCGATGTCGTACGGCTTCCTGATCGGTCTGCTGATCCACGGGTCGCTGGCCCTCCTGTCGGTCGCTGCGCCACGCCGCCCGCGGGCGCTGGCTGGGCTCGGGTACAGGGTCGCTACCGTCTACAACGAGCTTCCGTCGCTGTTCGTGATCCTCCTGCTGGCGTTCTCTTTCGAGCAGATCTCGGATGGTTCGCTATTCGGACCCGACGAGCGAGCGAACTTGGCCCTACTCCTGATCGTGCTCGCGCTCTTCGTCGTCATCGGGGTTATCGGCGCACGGGCCCGGCCCGCGGTTCGGACCGCGCTGAACGAAGGGCTGGGTGCCGGTTGGCGCGACCGCGTGAGCCCTGACTTGGCAGAGGGCTTGAAGGAGGAGACGCCTCTGGCGAACATCCTCTTCTTCCCCTTCGTGCTCCGGCCGCGCGATGTGCGAAAGGTGGCGAACGTTCAGTACGGTGACGCGGGCCGCCGGAACCTGCTGGACGTCTACCACCACTCCTCTCGGCCCACGGGCGCCCCCGTCCTCGCCTACTTCCATCCCGGCGGCTACTACAGCGGCCGCAAGAGCGTTGAGGCTCGAGCGCTCCTCTTCAGGCTGGCCGGCAGAGGCTGGGTGACCATAAGCGCCAACTACCGTCTGCGCCCGGAGGCCAACTTCTTCGATCACATGGTCGACATGAAGAAGGTGATCGCTTGGGTGCGGGAGCACGCGCACGAGTACGGCGCGGATCCCAGCACGCTGTTCCTCGCGGGTGGCTCGGCCGGCGGACACATGGCCTCGATCGCCGCGCTGACGCCGAACGACGAGAGGTACCAACCGGACTTCGAGAGCGCCGACACGTCGGTGACGGCTGTCGCGAGCTTCTACGGCTGGTACGGGGGTTACTACGGCATGGGCGGGGCGGACTCCGAGTTCGGCCCGTTGGGCCATGATCCCAGCAGCGCCCCGCCGTTCTTCATCGCGCACGGCGAGAACGACACCCTGGCTCACGTGGAGACCGCAAGACGCTTCGCCGCGCACCTGCGGGCGACGTCCCCTAGCCCGGTCGTCTACGCGGAGCTACCCAAAGGGCAGCACAACTTCGACCTCTTCCACTCTTTCAGATCCGCAGCCGTGGTCGACGGGTTCGAGGCCTTCGCTGCCTGGGTGCGGTCGAACCGCGGATCGGCTGGGCCATCGGCACAAGGGTAGGAGTATCGCGCTACGACGTGAAGGACGGCCATCACCGCATATCGGTGATGAGACGGCTGGGAATACGCAGCTTCGAGGCGTACGTCACCAGCCTGACGCGCGTATCTGCCTAGCCGCTCTCAGCGACGCCTGCGCCGGGCACCGGCCCCTCCGCTGCCGAACAGGATCCCCGCTCCCAGCACGAATCCGAAGTCGTACCAGTTCCCGTTGTTGCGCACCTCGTACACGTTCACGGTGTCGGTGAAGAGCGAGATCACGAAGCTGAACGGTGCGACGATGCCGTGCCAAACTCCGCGAATGAAGCCGGCCGGGCTCGCGTCCGGCGGCGCAGTGCGCACGGCGGGGTTCTCGCCCGGGAGACATGCCGACAGCACGAGCACCAGCACGAGGAAGCACAGAACGAGTACGGCGGTTCGGCGGACGTCTAGCTGCTTCATGCAGTAGACATTAGCCGAAAGCGGCCTCCGCTCAGGGCATGAGGCCGAGTTGGCGCAGCAGGGTCGCGGAATCGTAGTAGAGCCTCGCCCAGCGGATATAGCCGTCCTCGACGTGATAGATGCTCATCATGTGCAGCTCTACGGCACGCCCGGTGGGCGGGATGCCGTTCAGATCGCCGGTGTGCGTGCCAACGAACGTGAACTCGTTGAGCACCTTGTGGCCGTCCGCGATCCACGTCGAGTCCTTGTAGTGACCGTCCCCGAAGGCACCCCCGTAGAACATCGCGAGCATCCCCCCGATCGCGTCCCGGCCGACGATGGGCTGGGAGACGTTCGTCATGTCGGTGAAGGTGGCGTCCTCAGCGTAGAAACTAGGGTCATGGTGCTCGGCGTAGGCGGCGAAGATGGTTCTCGTCTCCGCCGTCACGTCTGCGCTTGTCTGCCCAACGGCTAGCCCCGACGCTAAGGCGAGCGCCGTCAACATACTTGCTCTCGACAGTGACTTCATGCAGGCCTCCCGGCGGCGTTCGTTGACCACCCGCCACGGACGAAGGCTAGATTCAGGGGCGTGACGCCGGCGTGACGGGCCAAGACCCGGCACGACCTGGTGGGATGAAGAGGCTTCTCGTCGACCCTAGCGCCTGCCGCGAAGTTGAGGGTCCAATGCGTCCCTGAGGCCGTCACCGAGTAGGTTGAAGCCTACGACCGCCAGGAATATCGCCAAGCCGGGGAACGTCGTGACCGATGGCTGCGAGAAGATGTAGTTGCGGCCCTCGCCAAGCATCGCACCCCACTCGGGGGTCGGTGGCTGTACACCCAGGCCTAGGAAGCCCAGGCCGGCAGCGGTGAGGATCGTCGCGCCCATGCTGAGGGTCGCCTGCACGATCACGGGCGCCAGGGCGTTGGGCAGCACGTGCCGCCACAGCACGCGCCGTCCGCGTGCGCCAAGGGCCGTGGAGGCCTCTATGTAAGACACCTCGCGGATCGACAACACAGAGCTCCGCACGAGGCGAGCGAACCTCGGGATGGTGCTGATGCCCACCGCCACGATGACGTTCGTCAGACCTACTCCGAGGAGAGCCACCAGCGTAAGTGCGAGCAGGAACGACGTGAACGAGAGCATGAGGTCCATCACGCGCTGCACCACCATGTCGATCGTCCCGCGGTAGAAGCCGGAGACGACGCCGAGGGGCACCCCGACCACCATGCCTACGGCCACGGCGAATGCCCCGATGAACAGGGTCAGGCGGGCACCGAAGAGGATGCGGGCCAAGATGTCCCTGCCAAGTTGATCGGTGCCGAGAGGATGGGCGAGGGAAGGCGCCTGAAGCACGGCGCGAAGGTTCTGTTGAACCGGGTCGTGCCCGGTCAGCCACGGCGCCAACACGCCGGCTAGGATCAGCGCGCCTACTAGCACTACGCCCACGACCGCGCTAGGGCTCCTCGCCAACCGGCGCAGTGTGTCCCCCCGCAGCGACGCCGAGTGAGGCGCTTCGTCGAACGGCGTCACGGCAACGGGCCTAGCCATAGCGCACCCGGGGGTCGATCACGCTGTAGAAGAGGTCGATCGCCAGGTTCACGAGCGCGAACAGGAGTGCGAAGACGATCACGAGACCCTGGACCGTTGGGTAGTCGCGGGCGAAGATCGAATCGACAAGCAACCTGCCCAGCCCCGGCCAGGCGAAAACGGTCTCTGTGAGGATGGCGCCGCCCAGCAGCTCTCCGAACTGGAGCCCTATGACCGTGATGACCGGCGCCAGCGCGTTGCGCAGCGCGTGGCGCCAGATCACCTCGCGTTGCTTCGCTCCCTTGGCTCTCGCCGTGCGCACGTAGTCCTGGTGCAGCACCTCGAGCATGCTCGAACGGGTGATGCGAGCTATGAACGCCATCGAGAAGAAGGCGAGCGTGAAGGCGGGGAGCACCACGGCCAAGAGGCCCTCTGCTCCGGCAGCGGGCAACCATCGGAGCCGGATGGAGAAGAGGAGTATGAGCATTAGACCCAGCCAGTAGACGGGCATGGAGATGCCGAACAGCACGACGGTCGATACGAACAGGTCCTCGATGCGGCCTGCACGCGTGGCGGCGTACGCACC
>DASRWD010000206.1:0-5214 GCA_035654755.1 Trueperaceae bacterium | reverse complement strand
CCACCGCGCCGACAGCCTGCAGCCCGGCGCCCACGGCCTGAAGGCCCTGTCCCGGAAGCCTCAGCTCGTTCGCGGCGCAGTTGCCGGCCTCCTCGTCGAACGGCTCTGAAGAAGAGAGCTGCATCAGCCCACTAATGGAGTCTGGCGGCGGGGCCCCTGCCTCGACGACGACGTCGCGCGTGACCCTCGTCTCGTTGCCGCTGGTATCGGTTGCCACTGCCGTGAGCCGGTAGACGCCGGTGGAGCCGGGGGTCCACTCGAAGCTCCAGGCTCCGGTCGCGAGGTCCGTGAGCTGGATGGGAAGTGCGCCGGAGGCGACGTCTTCCGAGGCGGTGCTCGCCAACAGCAGAGGTCCCTCGAACACCTGGATCCGGGCCAGACCCACCTCGTCTGCGGCGGTGCCACCCACAGGGCTGGGGGCGCCGAGCGGCAGGGGCGACGGTGGTGTGAAACCAAGCGTGGGAGGCACTACGTCCAAGGAGATGCCGATGGCATGCGCGAACGGCCGCTCGTACTTGGCGACGAGCTTGCCGTGGTCTGTCGGCGTGCCTTCGACGAGGCGCCAACCCTTGACGAACGCCCGCAACACGAAGACGTCCGACTGAGGGCTGGGGGTGACCCAGACGCGGGCACCGAGTGCGCTGCCCTCGGCGTCACCAAGCTCCGGTTCCAGCTCGTACTTCACGGTGAAGTCGGCGAGCGGGACGTCGTAGGAGCCGTGCGTCGTCCGCACGCGCAGGTAGAGGTCTATGACCTCGCCGGCGACCACGTAGTGTCGTAAGCCCTCCTCGACTAGCTCGACCGACCCGATCAGCGTGTGAACGCCAAGCGTCACACTGGTGGCGGCGTATCCGACCTCGGCCTGTGTCTCGCCGTAGGCGAGGACCTCTCCGTCCGAGCCGCGCCCGAAGGTGAGGAACCTGTAGGTGCCGGCCGGCAGTAGAACCGTGATAGACGCCTGACTGGCCGACATACTGAGGGACTCGAAGGCGCCACTGGGGTCGTAAGCTTCGTCGACGTCGAACCGAACGACCTCGCCGTTCTCGTCCAGAACGGTGATGTCGAGCTCGGTGACGGCGCTGGTCCCACCGTCGGTCGGGACGCCCTGTGGCGTCAGGCCGGTGTCTGCGGCGAGTTTCAGGACCACCGGGTGCAACCCGGTAGGCGCGGAGCGCTCGCTGGTGCAGCCCACCAGCACGGCTAGCAGGGCGAGCATGGTCAGGCGTGGCAGGACGGTCGGAAGTCGGTTCATCTCTTCACCTCGGGTGGCCGGCGCGCGTCCAGCCCCTCCGTGACGATGAGATCCGTTCGGGTCGGTGGAAGCTGAGCGCCTCGCAGAGCTCGCTGCACCCAGGTTAGAGGTGAATGAGAACGAAGGACCGACGGGCGTCACGGTCGCCGAAGCTCAGGTTCCTATCCTGGTTCGACCCTCAGTCCCGGTCGCCTGCAGGACCGTCGGTGTCTTCGTCCGTACCGGCCGAGCTGCCGTCTTCGTCCCCCGGTCCGTCGAGGCGGCCGCTGCGCTTGGCCGCCTCGGTCAACAGGTACTCCACCTGAGCGTTCACGCTCCTCAACTCGTCGGCGGCCCACTTCTCGAGCGCTCGGTAAAGCCTGGGGTGGATCCGCAGGAGGAAGCGTTTGCGCTCGGACACGTGGCTACCCCTAGCGGGCCAGCCGCAACGTGCCGTTCAGGTACGTGGCCAGGGCCGTCACGAGGGTCTCCGACACGACGGAGTCTCCTCCTGGTAGCAGCATGGCTTCGGCAGGCAGAGAGGTCTCGACCAGGTTGTGCGTGAGGTCGGGGAACTCCAGATGCAACACGTTCGGCAGTGCGTCGGCCAGTCTACGGCCGTCCACCTGTAGAACCTGGATGTCCTTGAGGCCCTGGGCGACCAGTGTCGGGACTTCCAGCGTCCTCGCGAGCTCTTGCGGGTCCACGTCCATCTCGCTTCGCAACAGGCCGGCCGCGGGAGCGAAGGCCGGCGCGATCGGGTTGTCCCTCAGCTCGTCCGTGATCTCGAGAGAGACCCCGTCCGAGCGCCTGATGGCGTCCAGTAGCTCGTCGACGCCGCGCGCGTACTGAGCGACCGCATCTTCGTCCAGTCCGCCGCGCTCGGCGGAGGCGATCGTCTGCTCCCTGAGGAGCTCTGCCAAAGGCCTACCCGGCGTCGCGATAAGCACGACGACGTCGGGTTCTATGTAGCCCTCGGCCGACGCGTACAAGGCGATGAGGCCGCCCTCGGAGTGGCCGATGATGCCGAGCCTTGCCGGGTCGACCCCGTCCGTCTCGGCCACCGTGCCGAACCAGTCCGCAGCGTTCCGTGCGTACGTCTCGAGCGTCGCAGCGTTGGCGTCGCCCGTGGACGGTGGGATACCCAGCTTGGCGACGCGAAGGACTCCGTAGCCCTCGCAACCGAGGAGGTTGGCGAGCTGCTCGTAGCCCGAGTTCGTGATGAGCGGGGCAGAGTTGCCGGCGACGTCGGTCGGCCCGCTACCCGGGAGCAACAGCAGCGTGGGAGCGCCAACGGCCGCCCTGCCCACCGGCAACGAGAGGAGCCCGTAGAGGGTCGCACCCGTCGACTCGACCTCCAGCGCCACCGTCTCGACGCAGGAGGACGTACGCGCGAGGAGCTCGTCGGCCGTCTCGGCCTGTTCCGTGGTCGCGGCGGGCGCGACATCTTCGGTGGAGGCCACGGCCTCGCTTGCCAGGCGTTCGAACCTGATGGCGCCCTGTGGCTGGTCGAGGGCGGCTATCGCTCCGTCCGCGTCGAGCCACGCGACCGCCTCGATCCGTTGTGGTCCCACGGTGAGGACCATGTCCAGCCCGGTGACCTCGGTGCTCACGTCACCCACTGTCAGCTCTTCCGGGTCGGCCCGGAGCGCCGCGCTCAGCCTCCCGATGGCCCCGCCCTGCGGCACGACCGCGGCGACGTCCACCGGCTCGCCTCGCCTAAGCACCTCGTACGCGACCACCTGGAAGCCGTCGATGAAGTTGTTGTCCACGACGTACAAAGGCTCATCGGATGCCAGGTCGAACTCCGCCGTCTGGCCGGCCTGCGTCAGCTCGAACGAGGCCCCGTCCTCGTCGAACGTCGCGGACATCGAGATCTGGACCCCCTGGATCACGCCGCTCAGCTCGTAGCCGATCGCGGCGCCGTCGGGCCCCGCCACCAGCTCGTTGCGCAGCTCCAGTAGGCCGGGGATCTCGACGTATGAACTGGACCGGTAGCCGGTGGAGGTGACGTCGACGTCCATCCCGACCTCGCCCAACGGAACGCCGCCCTGGCTGAGCTGGTAGACGGTGGCGTCCGCCAGCTCGCTCTCGGCGCCCTGCGCCCAGGCGAACGCCACAGCCGAAGCCAGCAGAACTAGAGTGCCCTTCGTCAGTAAACTGATCACAACGCCTTCCTCTCCTTGGGGTCTACGCCGCCCCATCGCTCACTTGGGTTCTCCACCAATCGCACTCGCCAGAAGCGAGAGCCGAAGGTCAGCGAGCCCCTCAACCCTGGTATAGGGTGCCCGTGTTGATGACCGGGGTCACAGGGTTCTCTGACGTAAGTGACACCAACAGGTTGCTCGCCATCGCCGCCCTCTTGTCGGGATCCAAGTCGACGACGCCGCTTCGGGCGAGCTCGTTGATCGCGTCCTCTACCATCCCTACCGCTGCCGAGACGATGAGCTGCCTGGCCGAGACGACGGCCTGCGCCTGCTGACGCCTCAGCATCGCCTGCGCGATCTCGGCTGCGTACGCGAGGTGCGTGAGCCTCGCTTCGATCACGTCGACTCCGGCCACCTCCAGCCTGGCGTCCAACTCGAGTTTGAGCGCTTCTGCCAGTTCGTCCGGGTTCTCTCTCAGACTCGTCCGGTCCGCGCCCGCCGCGTCGTACGGGTACCGAGTCGCGAGACTGCGCAGCGCCGTCTCGGCCTGTATGTCCACGAACTCTTCGTAGTCGTCTACGTCGAAGACCGCCTTCGCAGACTCGACCACTCGCCACACGACTACTGTCGCGATCTCCACGGGGTTGCCGTCGGCATCGTTCACCTTCAGGCGCTCAGAGTTGAAGTTGCGCACGCGGAGACTCACCGCCCGCTTGGACGTGAACGGGTTGGTCCACCAGAAGCCCGTGTCCCTGACACTGCCAACGTACTGGCCCAGGAACACGAGCACACGGGCCTGGTTGGGCTGCACCGTGAAGAAGCCGCCGGTGGCCACCAGACCGAGCAGCGCCAGAGCGGTTCCGAGGGCGAGACGGGCACCCATGTTCCCGGACGACGCGGTCACGGTAGCGCCGAAGACCAGCCAGGCACCTGCGACCAATAGCGCCAGTACCAGCGGCAGGGCAAGGAACCCGCTGACCTTGAGTGCCTGCTTCTCTTGTACACGAACCATCAGGTCCTCCTTGACATCGCGATGATATCATACTGATATAGACCCGATGGGTTGGCCTGAATCGGAGCGCGTTCACGCAAGTTGCTTTCAGACGTCAGACTTGTCGGCCTGATAGGGTTTCCTTCGCATGCCAGAGGTGCGCGGATGACACCCGCCCCAATACAAATCGTCGGGACGGTGCTGTTCGCAGTAGCCATCCTCCACACGTTCTCGGTCAAGCTGTTCGAACGTCTCGAGACGTCACGGCCCAGGCATAAGGGCATCTGGCACCTCCTCGGCGAAGTGGAGGTCGTGTTCGGCTTCTGGGCCATGGTCCTCGTGACCCTGATGTTCTTCATGACCGGGGCCGAGACAGCGACCGAATACATCGACTCGCGCAACTTCACGGAGCCCATGTTCGTGTTCGTGATCATGGTCATCGCGGGCACCCGGCCCATCCTGCAGACGGCGATGGCGATCGTGCGGCTGCTGTCCTCGGCTCTACCGCTACCGGGAAGCATGGGTGTGCACTTCGTCGTGTTGTCTGCCGTGCCCCTGCTCGGATCCTTCATCACGGAACCGGCAGCGATGACGTTGGCTGCCCTCGTGCTGGCCAACAGCCTCTTCTCCCGTGGCATCTCGAACCGTCTGAAGTACGCGACCATAGGGGTGCTCTTCGTCAACATCTCCATCGGTGGGACACTCACGTCCTTCGCGGCACCGCCCGTGCTCATGGTCGCGGGAACGTGGGGATGGGACCTGCAGTTCATGTTCATGCACTTCGGGTGGAAGGCCGCGATAGCCGTCGTGATCAACGCGGCGTTCGCCACAGTCCTCTTCCGTGG
>DASRWD010000205.1:0-18158 GCA_035654755.1 Trueperaceae bacterium | reverse complement strand
GCCGACATTCTCACGCAACGGGGCTCAAATATCCGGGCCTGGGGTACGATGGACAGCACGACGGCGGAAGGGGCCACCATGACCACGAACGGCGCGACACCGCGACGCAGGACTCCACGCAAGATGACCTACAGCCAGTCGGTCGAGAAGTACCTGCGCGAGTCGCAGTGGATCACGGACGCCGAGGCCCCCGCGGTGACGACGCTGCGGTCGCTGGCCGACGCCCTCGACAACGGGCCCCTGGTCCCGGCGCTCGTCGCCCAGTTCGGGATGACGTTCCGGGCGCTCCAGAAGCGCGAGCCCGCCGCCGCCGGCGAGAAGGACGAGCTGGACGGACTGCTCGACGATGCTCCCGGCGACTGAGCTCTGGCTGCCGACCCGCTACACCCCGACGCTCACCGGGACCGAGGACTTCCCTACCCACGGTGACTGGCTGCTGAAGATCGTGGACCGGGCGTGGCGGCTCCCCGACGGCTCCCGCATTGTCCTGGACCCGTGGCAGCGCTGGCTCATCCGCCACATCCTGGAGGTCTTCCCCGAGGGGCACCCCCGCGCCGGCCGGCTTCGGTTCCGGCGCGTCGTCGTGTCCATGGGGCGGCAGAACGGCAAGAGCGTGCTCGGCGCCATCTTCGGGCTGTACGGTCTGATCCGAGAGTCCGGCGCACTGGTCATCGGCATCGCCTCCAGCGCCGAGCAGGCCCGCATCATCTACACCCGGCTGCTCGCCGTCATCAAGGGCAACGCCCAGCTGGCCAAGCGCTTCGAGCGGCTGACGGACACGCGCGGCATCAGCGGCAAGTCCGGCTCGCGGTACGAGATCAAGGCCGCGAAGTCCGCCGCCGTGCAGGGCCTCGACCTCTCCGTCGGGCTCGCCGACGAGCTCCACATCATGAAGCCCGAGCTGTGGACCGACATGGTGAACGGCACCAAGGCCCGCAAGAATGGGATCGTCGTCGGCATCACCACGGCCGGCGACGACACGAGCACGCTCCTCCTGGACCTGTACAGCCAGGTCGAGAAGCAGGGCGAGGGCTCGCGGTTCGGCTACTTCATCTGGGAGGCGCCCGAGGCGTCGATCCCGATGAACCCCGACAAGACGCCGAACGAGGCGCTGCTGGGCGAGTACCTGGCGGCCGCCAACCCGGCCATCGCCTGCGGGCGCATCGACCTGGAGGAGGCCGTCGAGTCCACGCTGTCGATGCCCGAGGTCGACGCCGTGCGCTACAACCTCAACCGCTTCGTGAAGTCGACGAACTCGCTGATGCCGCTGAGCCTCTGGATGAAGTGCGCCGGGGTGCTGGAGGCGCCGGTGCGTCCCGTCTTCGCGATCGACAGGACGCCGGACTGGGGAGCAGCCACGATCGCCGCGGCGTGGAAGGCCGCGGACGGCCGCATCCACACGCAAATCGTCGCAGTCCTCATCAAGCCGACGGTGGAGCGCCTCGCCGCCGTGTGCATGGAGCTGAACCGGCACAGCCCGAAGGCCTTCGTCGCCGACAACTACGTGCTGAAGGATCTGCTCGCCGTGCTGAAGCGCTCGGGCCTGACGACGCGGGCCATCACGCTCGCCGACGTCACCTCCGGCTCGGAGATGCTCTACGCCAAGGTGAAGCGCCAGGACCTCGTGCACGCGAGCGACCCGCTGCTGACGATCCAGATGCCGAAGACGGTGCGGAAGAACGTCGGCACGACCTTCCGGATCTCGCGGCTGCCCGGCGCGGAGATCGACGGCGTCATCGCCACGATGGAGGCCGTCTACGCCGCCGAGGTCGTGCAGGACATCGGCGATCAGTTGTTCGTCTGAGGTATGGTGTACGATTCGGCCATGGGGAGAATCCTGGAGTGGCTCGGTCTGGAGGAGAGGTCGGAATCGACCTCTCCTTCCACTGATTCCCCGAGCCCTGGCGTCACCCCGCCCGCGCGGTCCCAGTTCACCTCTCGGGACGCCACTTCGCTGTCGACGGTCTATCGCGCGCTGAGCATCCTGGAGACCTCCGCGATGCAGCTGACGGTGGACGTCTGGCGCGGCGAGGAGCAGGTCGAGCGGCCGGCCCTCGTGCGCAAGCCGGACCTGAACGACACCGGCTCGGCCTTCTACGGCATGACGACCCTGAGCATGGCGACGTCCGGCGACTTCTACTGGAAGCTCCAGCGCAACGCCCGCAACGAGGTCAGCTCCATGCGGGTGCTGAACCCGTGGGAGTGCGACCCGTCGATCGACGAGAACACCGGCGTCGAGACGATCTCGTACAAGGGCAAGGAGTACAGCACCAAGGAGATCTACCACGGTCGCCTGATGCGCATCCCCGGCTCCGCCCGCGGTCTCGGTCCGATCCAGGCAGCGCGCGCCGAGCTCCATGGGATCCACGACCTGACGAACTGGTCGAGCGGGTGGTTCTCGTCCGGCGACGTCCCCACCGGCATCCTGAAGTCCGACCAGCCCCTGACCCAGGAGCAGGCCGAGGCGAACAAGGAGCGCTGGAAGGCGCGCGACGCGCACGACGTGGCCGTGCTCGGCTCGGGCCTGGACTACCGGCCCATCATGATCTCGCCGAAGGACGCCCAGTTCATCGAGAACCAGAACTTCTCGGTGGTCCAGGTGGCCCGCCTCTTCGGCATCCCCGCGGCGCAGCTGCTGGCGGCCGTCGAGGGTGGCGCGCAGACGTACCAGAACATCGAGCAGGCCGACCTCCAGTTCATCCGGTGGACGCTGATGCGCTACCTCCGCGAGATGGAGGAGGCGCTCTCCCTGATCCTCCCGGGCATCCAGACCGCCCGGTTCAATCTGGACGGCCTCCTGCGCCCCGACACGAAGACGCGCTACGAGGCGCACGGCCTGGCTATCACCGGCGGCTGGATGCTCCCCGAGGAGGTCCGTAAGATCGAGGGCCTCCCGACCATCACCCTGCCGAAGCCGGCGGCACCTGTCCCGAACCAGGAGGAGTCATGACGCTCGATCTGAGCAAGGTGGAGGAGGTCCAGACCCGCGAGTTCGAGGTCCGTGCCGTCGACACCGAGAAGCGCGAGTTCACCGGCATCGCGGTGCCGTGGGACGAGGACGCCGACATCGGCGGCTGGTACACGGAGCGCTTCGAGCGCGGCGCTGTCGTCGACAGCGACGACGCTAAGCTGTGGTGGCGCCACGAGGAGCCGATCGGCAAGATCGTCTCCCACCGCGACACCGACGCCGGGTGGGAGATCACCGCCCGCATCTCCGAGACCCCGCGCGGCAACGAGGCGTACACGCTGCTGAAGGACGGGGTCGTCGACCGGCTCTCCATCGGCTTCCAGCCGATCGAGCACCGCGTGGACGAGGAGAACGAGAAGGTCATCCGGACGAAGGTCCGGGTTCGAGAGACTTCCCTCGTACCGATTCCCGCGTACGATGGGGCCAAGGTCGGCGCGGTCCGCGCTGCTGACAACCACACGAAGGAGGTAGCCGACATGGCTACGGAAGTCACCAAGGCGGACCTCGACGAGGTTCGCAACGGTGTCGAGGAGCTGGACCGGAAGTTCGACGCCAGCCTCGCCTCGCTCACCGAGAAGCGCGACGACAAGCCGGTCATGGAGTTCCGCTCCTTCGGCGAGTACGTCAAGGCGCTCGCCAAGGGCGACGAGAAGGCGAACCGTGCCTACACGGGCGCCGTGTCCGGGGACACCGTCATCCACGACGGCTGGCTCGGGGCCACGCTGAAGCTCATGGAGCAGCGCCAGCGCGTCACCAACGCGTTCCAGCACACCCACGACCTGCCTCGCGAGGGCATGAACGTGGAGTACGGCTTCGTCGAGACCGACACCACGCAGGTCGGCGTGCAGTCGTCCGAGGGCGACGACCTCCTGTTCGGTAAGGTGTCCATCGGCACCGACACCGCGCCGGTCAAGACCCTCGGTGGCTGGACCTCGCTGTCCCGCCAGGCGATCGAGCGCACCAGCGTCAACGTGCTCGACGTGTCGTTCCGGGCCATGGCCCTGAAGTACGCTCGCGCCGTCGAGCTGCTCACCCGGGCTACGATCACCGCCTCGCTGGCCACCGCCAACGAGGTCGAGGCCGACCTCACCACGCAGGACGGCGTCGTGGCCGGGATCATCGACCTGGTCGAGGCGTTCGAGGCCGTCGGGCAGAACCTGGACGGCCTGTTCGTCGCCAAGGACGTCTTCATGGGCCTCCTGGCCGTGGAGGCCACGGACCGGATCCTGCAGGTGACGCAGGCCCCGACCGACAAGCTCGGCACGCTCACCATCCAGTCGGTCGAGGGCAACATCGCCGGCCTGAAGGTGCAGCTGTTCCCGGGCGCCACGTCCGGTCTGGCCTTCGGCTACGACTCGGTGGCCGTCCGCACCCAGGAGAGCCCCGGCGCCCCGCTGCGGCTCCAGGACGAGAACGTCGTGAACCTGACCAAGGACTTCTCGGTCTACGGCTACGCGACCTCGTTCACCGAGTTCCCCGACGGGCTGATCAAGCTCACCGAGGCCGGTTCCTGACCATGGCTGTCACCGCTGCCGACCTCCTGGCCTACGTGAACGGTTCCGCGGCCGACAACGACTTCGCTGAGGAGTGCCTCGACGAAGCGACCGAGCTCGTGGACCTGTACGTGGGTACCGTCGTCGTGCCCGAGTCGATCTACGACCGGGCCGTCAAGGAGGTCGGCAGCGAGCTGTTCCACCGGCGCCAGGCGCCCAACGGGGTGGCCCAGTTCGCCACGCCGGACGCCGCGCCCATCCGCATCGCACGCGACCCGATGGTCGGGGCCTACCCGATCCTCAACCGCGTGCCGGGGCTGGGGGTCGGCATCGCATGACGCTCAACGAGACCCGGCAGACCATCCTCACCGCTCTCACGAGCGGCGAGGACCCCGTCGTGGACGAGACCGCCGGCTACGGCTTCATGCCGGGCCGGCTCTCGGGGACGGCGATCATCGTCCTGCCGGGCCAGCCGTACCTCAGCAGATCGGACTCGACGCCGTTCGGGTCCTTCGACGTCAACCACACCGTGTCGCCCGCCGTCCGCGCGGGAGACAACGAGACCATCACCAAGCAGCTCGACGAGCTCATCGAGAACACCGTCGTAGCATTGGTGAACGCGGGCGTGTCCGTCGCCGAGACGAGCACGCCCTACCCGCTGGACATGAACAGTGCCCAGTTCATCGCGGTGGACATCACCGTGATCCAGACCGTAAAGCTCTGAAGGGAGCATGGCCATGAGTGGTTCCACTCGCATCAAGGGCGTCGCACTGGCGCTGAAGCTCGGTTCGCCGGCCGTCGACTACTGGTGCGACGTCACCGCGGCCACCATCACGAACGACGAGGGCGACACCGACGTCATCACGTTCTGCGACGCTGCCGAAGGCAACGACCGGCAGTACTTCCTCAACATCACGGCGATCCAGTCCACGGACGTGGACGGCCTCTGGCGCTACACCTGGGACCACGCGGGCGAGGTCGTCGGCTTCACGTACGCGCCGCACGGCAACGAGGTCCCCACGGCGTCGCAGCCGCACTTCATCGGCACGGTGAAGATCGGCCCGCGGCCGACCATCGGTGGCGAGGCCGGCCAGTCGAACACCTACACGTTCGAGAGCGTGTGGGAGATCGAGGGCGTCCCCGTCCTCGACGACGGCTCCGGAAGCTGATCATGGCGGCCGGCGACTTCGAGATCGCGCAGGGTGATGTCCGGCTGAAGGTGGAGGGCCTCAGCCGGACCATCCGCGCGCTCTCGAAGGCCGGGGCCGACGCCCAGGACATGAAGGACCTGATGCACAGCATCGGGAACCTCGTGGTCCGCGCGGCGAAGGTTCCGGTGCTCACCGGTCGCCTCTCTGGCACCGTCCGGGCGGGTCGCGGCAAGACCAAGGCCGTGGTCCGCGCGGGCGGTGCCAGGACTCCGTACGCGGGGGTTGTCCACTACGGCTGGCCTGCGCGTAACATAGAGCCCAACGAGTTCCTCATCGAGGCGCTCAACCGTGAACGCAGCGACGTCCTCCAGGCGCTCGACGCCGGGCTGGAAGAGCTGCTCCGCAAGAACAAGCTGATCTGACTGGGAAGGGACCCACACCATGTTCGACGTCAAGAGCCTCACGCTCGGCGAGATCGACCGCATCGAGGAGCTGTCCGGCCGCTCCATCGACTCCATCGGGGACGACGGCGCGCCGAAGGGCAAGATGCTGGCCGCGATGGTCTTCGTCATGAAGCGCCGCGAGCACCTCGCCGCGGGCCGCCCGCCGAGCCCCACCGACTGGAACGACGCCCTGGGGATGACCATGGTCGAGGCCAACGCCGTGCTCGGCATCACGAAGGACGAGCCGCAGGACGCCCCCGCCGAGCCGGAGCCCAAGGCCCCCGGAGCCGGCGTGCAGCCGCCGGCGCGCCCCGAGACCACCAAGCAGCTCGACTCCCAGGTCCTGGAGGTCCGCGAGGACCCTCAGGTGCCCGAGGCGTAGCGACGGGACGGGTGAAGGAGATGGCGAACTTCGTGGTCCATCTCGGCTTCACTCCGGACGCCTACTGGGCGCTGCAACCCGCCGAGCGCGAAGAGATCGTCAAGACGTACAACGCAAAGGTCGCCGCCGCAAACCGCCGGCGCTAAAACTCCCGGCCGGTCTTGGGCCCCTTCCCCCGAGGCCGGCCGGGCTCCACGAGAGGACAGGTCATGGCCGGTCAGACCATCTCGGTGTCCGTCCTGGCCGACACCAAGAAGTTCAGCAAGGCGTTCCAGGACATCGGGAACGAGACCAGCGGCCTGAGGAAGCTCGCCGGCGGCCTGAAGACTCTGGCCGTCGGCGTCGCCGCGCTCGGGGCCGCTGCAGGTGCTGGGGCGTTCAAGCTCGGCAGCATGGCCAGCGAGGCGGAGCAGTCCCTCGGCGCCGTGGATGCTGTGCTCGGCTCGTCGGCGCGCCAGTTCAAGGCGTGGACGGACGAGAACGCCGCGGCCTTCGGGCTGACGGAGCAGGTCGCGAACCAGGCCGGCGCGCAGTACGCGGCGCTCGGCAAGAACCTGGGCATCGCGGAGAAGGACCTGGCCGACTTCGGCCAGCGCGGCATCGAGACGGCGGCCGACATGGCTGCGGCGTTCGGCGGCGACACCACGGAGGCGCTGGACGCTCTGGGCGCCGGTCTGCGTGGCGAGTTCGACCAGCTGGAGAAGTACGGCGTGAAGCTCTCCGCCGACCTCGTCAAGCGCAAGCAGGAGGCCGAGGGCATCACGGCCGCGGCCGCCACCGAGCTCCTGATCCAGGAGCAGCTGGGCGGCGTCATCGGCCAGAACAAGCGCGAGTACGACACCTGGGCCGCCACGACCGCGCGCATCAAGGCCGACATGCTGAATACGCTGACGGCGGCCGGCGGCATCGTGCTGCCCGTCATGGAGCTCGGGGCCACGCTGGTCGAGGCGCTGATCCCCGCTGAGCAGCTGGAGGAGTTCTTCGAGCGCGGCGCCGAGAAGGTCCAGGGCTACGCGGACGGCCTCCGTGCCGTGTTCGAGGAGGCCGGCGGCGGACTGGCCGGCGTGAAGGCCGTCGGCACGGAGATCTTCGACAGCATCCAGGACGGCCTCGCGAACGCCGTCGACACCGCCGTCGCGTGGGTGCGGGGCGGCGGCATCCAGGAGCTCGTGATGGGCTTCCTGGAGTGGCGCGAGAAGATCTTCACCGCGGTGCTGGAGGCGGCACCGGGCATCGTCGAGGGCCTCGCCAGCGCGCTGCCGGACATCCTGCGCGGCGTGCTGAGCATGGTGCAGGGCATCGTGAAGCTCCTGGCCGACAGCGCCCCGAAGCTCCTGGACGCCGCGGCCGTCGCGTTCGAGGGGATCATCGAGGCGCTCGTCGAGATCATCCCGCCGCTGCTGACCACGCTCGTCGGCGCGCTCCCGAAGCTCGTAAAGACGCTGCTGGGCATGCTGCCGAAGCTGCTGACGTCCGCCGTCAAGCTGTTCTCCTCGCTCGTCGAGGGGCTGCTGAAGGCTATCCCCGAGATCATCAATGCGCTGCTGGACCTGCTGCCCGAGCTGATCGAGACGATCCTGGGCATGATCCCCGACCTCGTCACGACGGCCATCGAGCTGTTCGTGTCCCTGGTCGAGGCTCTCGCCATCGCCGTCCCGCAGATCATCGAGGCCGTCGCCCAGATCCTGCCGAAGCTCGTGACCACGCTGATCGAGATGATCCCGACCATCATCATCACGGCGATCGAGCTGTTCCTCGCGCTCATCACCGGCCTGGCCAAGGCGCTGCCGAAGATCATCGTGGCGATCGTGAAGATGCTGCCCCAGATCATCGAGGCCATCATCAGCATCATCCCCGCGCTGATCGACGCCGGCGCCGACCTCCTGGAGGGGCTGCTCGACGGCATCGAGGACTACTGGCCGGACATCAAGAGGTGGTTCAGCAAGACCCTGCCGAAGTGGATCGACGACATCCTGAAGACCGCGGACACCTGGCTGAAGACGGAGGGCGTGAAGCTCCTCGTCGGCCTACTCGCGGGCATCCTGGAGAAGTGGCGTGCCGTCAGGGACTGGTTCCGCGACCGCAAGCAGGCCGTCAAGGACTTCTTCTCGTCGGCCGGCGACTGGCTGGTCCAGTCGGGCAAGAACATCATCCAGGGCATCCGCGACGGCATCCGAGAGCGCTGGATCGCGGCGCGCGACTGGTTCCGCGGCCGCAAGCAGGCCGTCAAGGACTTCTTCTCCACCGCCGGCGACTGGATCTACAACGCGGGGTGGAACATCATCAAGGGCTTCCTCTCCGGGCTGAAGGACAAGTACGAGGACGTCAAGGACTTTATCGGCGGCATCGGCTCGTGGATCGCCGACAACAAGGGCCCGAAGGCCTACGACCTGAAGCTGCTGGTGAAGAACGGCGGCTGGATCATGCAGTCGCTGGAGACGGGGCTGAAGAAGGGCCTGCCCCGGATCAAGAGGACGCTGGGCGAGGTGGCCAAGACCATCCAGGACACCGACCTCGGCGTGCTGGAGCCGTCGTTCGGGGGTAACGGTAGGCTGGGGCTGGACGTGGCAGGTGCGGCACTCGCAGGCGGCGGGAACTACTACAACATCGCCGTCACCGTCCCTGTCGGGGCGTCGGCCGCCGACGTCGGCCGCGAGCTCGTCAAGTACATCGAGAAGTTCGAGCAGCAGAACGGAAGGAGGCGCGGCTGATGGCTATCACCTCGTACGGGTACCCGGGCACCGACTCGCCGGGCGACGTCATCTCCCGGTTCGGCTCCTTCGCGGACGACTACGCGGTCGCCGGCGCAGGGGACCTGCTGGGGTCGATCGTCCCGGGCAGCGGCACGCGTCGTGTCGAGCTGGCGCCCGGGTACTCGTACGGCAAGGGCGTGCTGGTCCACAGCGACGCGACGGAGAGCGTCGACCTCTCGGGGCCGTCCGGCTCCTCGCAGTGGAAGGCGATCGTCCTGAACCGGTGGGTCGGCGCATCCCCGTACTCCTCGACTATCAGCGTGGTGAACGGCACGTCGAGCCGCGCCATCCCCGATCTCTCCACGAGCGACGGCGGCTCGCTGGACCAGGACCCGATCGCGCTGTGCCGCGTCACCAGCTCTACCGAGGTACAGGACATCGTGGACCTGCGCCTCGTCTGGACGGGCAAGGGCAACTACATCGCCTACTCTGACCTCGGCATGGGGCGCCTGGACGGCGTGCGGGGAGCCATCGTCTACCGCACTGACCTCGACTCGACGTGGATCTACAGCGAGACCGGCTGGATCCCCTACAACCCGCAGCCGGACTCCACGCGCTTCTACGTGGAGACCCTGACTATCCCCGACAGCGGCGCCTTCGTCATCGGCCGCAGCTTCGTGGGCGACGCGCTCACGGAAGCCGACGTCGAGCTGGAGTGGACGGACATCGGCTGCGAGGCCCGCAACGTGCACATCGAGCGCGGCGGCAAGCGCACCGGGGTCGCCACGACCCTCGACGTCGGCACGCTGTCCATGACCACCGTCAACGCCTGGGACCCCGCGGACCACCCGACCATCAAGCCGAACACGCCCATCCGCGTGGAGGCCGACGTGCCGACTGGCGTCCAGGACTTCGGCTGGGACTGGAATGCGGGGGAGACGGTGGTCTGGGAGAACGTCAGCGAGACCGGATCCGTCACCATCGGCGCCGACCCGTGGGGTACAGGCACCGCGCTGCTGATCGACAAGGAGGCCGGCTCGTTCCCTGGCGCCGAGTCCGGCGTCTACGTCATGGACGGGTCGATCAAGGTAGAGGTCGTCGCCAGGAACTACGACGTCGCCGGCGCCGGCTCCGGCGCGATCCGGCTCTACAGCGCTGGCACCAACACCGTCCTGGCTCAGGGCAACGCTACGTCCGGCGCCTACACCACGGTGACCCTGGACTACTACGCGTCCGAGCCTACCCCTGTGTACGTGTCCATCACGGGCAGCAGCTTTTCCACCGCCGTGCGGTCGGTGCGCCTGTTCAACGACGTCACGACGTTCGAGCGCACCCGCCTGTTCACGGGCAACCTGGAGGACGTGCAGGTCGACTTCGACCGCGAGGACAACACCTTCGTGACGATCACGGCCGCCGACGCCGTGAAGCAGCACAACAACGTGCAGCGCTACGGCGCCGTCGTCGAGGGCGGGGTCGGCTACGAGCCGTGGGCAAATCGGATCCGTCGCCTGGCCGCGAGCGCCATCACGGACGTGAACGTCCCCGGGCCCGAGGCTGACCAGTCTCGTCAGGTATATCGCTATAACTCCTTCCGGACCCACCCGACGACGTTCACGGGGCGCAAGGATGGGTGGGACACGTACGGCGAGCTCAGCGGTGGCACACTTGATGGGCCGTACGGGAGGACGAGGAAGTGGTCGGACGACGACATGCTCCTCTGGCGACGGTTGTCGACCGCGAACATCTCGATCACGCCCGGCTCCACCGGTGTTCGGCGCACGCTGACAGATCTTAAGATCGGAGCACACTATCGCGTCCAGGTGGGCCTCTTCACCTACTACAACCCGCCGTCCGGGTTCACTACATGGGCCATCGGCGTAACCGGGAAGGGGTGGGGCGAGCCGGCGACCCAGGTCGTCGATCAGCTGATCCCGCTCTCCTACGAGTTCACTGCCACGGCCACCAGCCACCAGGTGAACATCGCGCTCTATATGACGGGCAGCTACGACGCGACGTTCCTCAACGACTACGTGTACATCTACTTCTCCGACATCACCGTGCTGGAGACAACGACCGACCTCGTGCTCCAGGACGTCGTCTACGAGTCCAGCCTGGCCAACCACTTCGACCTCGCCAGCAACTCGGTCGGCGGCTCCTGGTGGGTCGACGAGTACAACGTCACGCAGTTCGCCGCGTCGCTGTCCGGGACGGACCCGCTGGTGGCCCGCTTCAGCGACGTGCACGAGGACATCCCGATCGCGGGCGCCGCGCCGCACGTCTGCTACACGGACGTCCAGGTCGGGTACGACACGACCAACGTGGTCAACGAACTGGCCGTGGTCAACCACGGCCGCGACGCGGTGACGGGTGACGCGGCGGACGTGACCTACGGCGTCCGGGACGTCACGAGCTCGGCGAACTGGGGGCCGCGCCAGGCCACGATCGACACCTCGCTGAAGAACGACGGCACCTACACCGGCGCCGTGGACACCGTGGCCGGGTGGATCCTGGAAGCGTCGAAGGACGCGGCCCTCGCGGTCACCTCGGTCACGTTCCGGGGCGACAAGTTCGCGAACGTACAGCAGGCGCTCGACATCAACTCCCGGGTGTCCGTGACGCGGCGCGGCGTAGGCTACCCGTGCAGGGTCACCTCCATCACCCACGACATCGAAGCCACCACCGGGCGCTGGTTCACGACCCTCGGCCTGACGAAGGAGATCAACAATGGCTAACAGCCGTACGTTCGTCGATGCGGAGCTGCTCACCGCATCGCTCATCAACGCCTACCTGGTCAACCAGGTGCCCAACGCTGGCGACGCCTACGACACGGGTTGGGTATCCGTGACGTCGTTCGCCGCCAACTTCGAGAACTACGGCGTGTCTCTCGGCTCCGACCACCACCTCAGCGTGCGCCGAATCGGCATGCAGGTGGAGCTGCGGGGCATGGCCAGGCGGATCAACTCGTCGACTAGCTCGTCGGTGGACATCTGCACCCTGCCCACGGGGTTCCGGCCCGCCCAGCAGATGCTGATCGGCGTTATGCACAACGGCACGTGGACCACCGGACCGGCCTCTGCTGGCACGGCGCACACCCACTCGCCGATCAACTCCACCGTGCTCGGGCCCATCGTCCGGGCCGTCATCAGCCCCTCCGGCGTCATCGCGATCACGCAGTCCTCGAACTTCACGCTCGAAGTCGATGACTGGGTCACCCTCTCCGGGCTCAGCTGGTTCCTGGGGTGACGGAGATGCCCGACTCGCAGCCCTACATCACCAAGCCCTGGTGGGCCAAGCTCGCCGAGGCCACCTTCTACGTCGCGGGCTACCTGCTCACCGCGGTCGCCGGGCTCATGGCCATCATCTACGTGGACGCATTCCCCGCCCGCGAGGGAGGCTACGCGCTCGTCGCGGCCGGCCTCCTCGCGACCATCGGCGTGTGCACCCGCTACTACAACCTCGAACTCGTCGCGCTGTGGCCCGTCCTCACCGGCCTCGGCGCGATCGTCCTCTGGCTCGTCCTGAACGACGCACAGGTCGTCGGGTGGCTCGTCGCCGCGCTGATCCCCCACTACGCGCGACGCCTCCTGGTTTTGGTACTGATCGCACGGCGAGCCCGCCGTCTGCACACCATGGGGGTCCAGGATGCCGGAGTGGTATGAGATAGCCGTTGGTCTACTGGCGGCCGTCGGAGGGGGCGGCGGCCTGCTCGCTGCCTGGAAGGCGTGGATGTCGTGGCGTGACGGCGTCCAGCAGCGCGAGTCCGCGCCGACGGAGCGCCTCGTCGCGCACCTGGAGAAGCGGCTCGCCGAGCAGGGCGAGCGCATCGCGCACCTCGAAGCCGCCCGCGAGATCGACGGCGCCTACATCACGCTACTCGTCCTAACCATGGCCGGTGCCGGCATCACGCCGCCGCCGCGCCCCAAGCCCCCGGAGAAGCCATGACCCAGACCCTGGTCTACCCAGTCCGCCCCGGCGACGACAACGAGGAGCTGCGCTACAGCCTGCGCTCCCTCGGCAACCGCAACGTCGAGGTCATCATCGTCGGCCACCGCCCGTGGTGGGTGAAGCCCGACCTCTTCATCCCGGGCAACCAGGAGATGGGGAAGTGGCACAACGTGCCCGCGAACATCCGCCTCGCCGCCCGCGAGCTCACCGGGGAGATGATCGTCATGAACGACGACTTCTTCCTGCTGTCGGGCGGCTTCCCGATGATCCGGCACCGCGACGACATGGTGAGCCACGCCGGCAACTGCAAGCCGTCCGCGTGGCGCACGACGCTGGAGGCCGTCTACGAGGTGTGCGGCCCGAAGGCGAAGAGCTACGAGCTGCACGAGCCGTTCCGGTGCGACGCCGAGAAGATGGTCACCGCGATCGACGTCGCCATGACGACGACGCCCCTGCCCGCGCAGTGGCGCTCCGTCTACGGCAACCTCTACGCCCCGAACGCGCGCAAGGGCGTCGACCCGAAGTGGCGTCCAGGCCGGCCGATCCCCACGAAGGGCTGGCTGTCCACGAGCGACCGGACGTGGGCCGAGGCTGGCAAGGAGCTGCGCTCGCGGCTCGTCACGCCGTCGAGGTGGGAGCGATGACCGCCATCCTCGTGCCGTGGAGGACGGACCACGGGCCCCGCGCCGCGATCTACCGCCGGGTCCGCGCGCAGATGGAGGAGCTCGGCTGGCCGATCATCGAGGCCGACAGCGGCGGCCAGCCCTTCTCGATCGCCGCTACCTGGAACCGGGCCTTCGAGGCGTGCGACGACGACGTCGTCGTGCAGTGGGGCGCCGACTTCCTCCTGGAGGACGTGAACACGCTGCGCATCGCCGTGCGCCTGGCGGAGGCGGGGCGTCCCTACGTCTACGCGTTCGACCGGGTGACCAAGCTGTCCCTGGGCGAGACCACGCTGCTGCTACGGGGCCGCCGGGCGCCGCGCCGCGACGACAAGCCGCCGTTCGGTGGGGTCCGCGCGGTCCGCCGCGAGGTATGGGAGGCCGGCCGCTACGACGAGCGCTTCGTCGGCTGGGGCCACGAGGACCGGGCCTTCGTCCACGCCATGCGGATCAACGGCTACGACCGCACCCGGGTCCCCGGCCAGATGATCCTGCTGCGGCACCCGGGACGGGCTCACGCGAAACGAGGCGACGCCTACTACGCCAACGAGGCCGCCAACCTGGCGCTGATGCGGCGCTACGAGGCGGCACGTACCCGTGCGGCGCTGGAGGTGCTACACTCGGAGTCCACGGTAGCTCCCTTCGTCGGGTAGCGCGAAGGCCCCGCCTCTCAGGAGACGGGGCCTTCGTTCTGCTCGGGGCTACTCGATCGCGTCGGCCGCGGCCTTCAGGCGGTCGGCCCACTTCTTCGGCTCATGGCACGGGCAGTCGCAGGGCTGCTTGCCGTGGCACCAGCACTCGTGGCCGCCGGCGCTCACGGGACCATCCAGCTCGTCGCGGGGATGGTCACCGGTGCGCTGTAGGGCGCCGGGGCCCAGGTGTTCTCCACGGTGCCCGGCACGCTGTCGACGATGTTCATGGTGACCACGTCGAAGTGCTGGCCGACGACCTCGCGGCTGGGCATCTTGTCGGGGCCGACCACGAGCCACGCCGCCTGGCGGGTGCCGTGGTAGCGGGAGACGTAGAAGATGGGGAGGTAGCAGCGGCCCTCGTGGACCACCGGGGTGCCCTCGCGGGGCTCCACGTCGCCGCCCGGGGTGAGCACGCGCTGTCCGCCGGTCTCGGTCTTGCGCTCGTCGAGGAACATGGTCAGGACTCCTTCATCTCTGCTTCGTAGGCCTCGACGTATGCCGCCTTGGCCTCCCTCTGGATCTCGCGGGACCACTCGTTGTCGTGCTCGGCGTAGACCTCGTTCATCGCCTTCCGGCCGGCGCGCAGGGCCCGGCGGTAGCGGTGGACCTGGGCGGCGTCGGCGGGGGCCATCGGCGTGCCGTCGGAGTAACGGGGGTGCTTCACGGTAGTGCCTCTCTCTCGGTGCTTCCTTGTGCTACTACAGTAGCACAGACCTACTCCTGGATGTCAACCCAGTAGACGAGGGTCCGCTCGGGGTTGCTCTTGTGACCACGCTGGATCTGGCCCTCGGCGTGCAGCGCGGTCAGACGGTTCCTCGCCGTCTTCAGCGCGGCGCTGATCTGCTGGCCCTTCATCTGCACGGCCTCACGGGCGATCTGCTCGGCGGTGAAGCGCTGGCCCGCGTTCTCCTTCAGGAAGGCCAGGATGCGCACGGGGGCGCTCGCCAGCTTGTCCTCGCGGTCCTCGGTGGCCTCGGTGGCCACGGGGGCGTCCAGGACCCACCCATCGACGGGGCGCAGCCAGAACGACGCCAGGCCGATGTCGCCGACCTTCCCGTCGCCACGGGCCTTGCGCAGCCCGCCGTTGCGGTCCTTGCTGAGCACCAGGGAGGCGCGGCCGCCCTTGCCCGGCGAGAACTGCTGGGTGACGATGCAGCGGATGTACGAGCCGTCGATGACCCGCTTCTTCGCCGCGGCGCCCGACGCGCCCTTGGTACGGGACTCCTCGCCCTTCGCGAGGTGGTCGATCGCCACGACGGCGGCGCCGGCGCGCACCAGGCGCTTCATGACCCGCTGGTGGACCCAGGTGAAGTCGTCGTCGAGGTTGCTGTTCTTGCCGTAGGAGGCCACGATCTCGCCGATGCTGTCCAGGGTCACCAGCGCGGGCTGCTTCACCACGAGGTCCGCGACGACGGCGTCCAGCATGAATCCGTCCTCGGGCTCGGTGTAGAGGAAGAGCTCGGGCTTGCCGAGCTCGGCCGGCGTCGCCCCGAGCTGCAGCAGCCTGGCCACGGTCTCCGCCATGCCGTTGTGGTCCATGTCGACGACGACGGCCATGTTGCCCGCCTTGATGGTCTCGACGACGGCCGCGAGCGCCACCCACGTCTTGCCCGACTCGGGGTCGCCGTAGACGACGTTGTACTTGCCCTCGTAGAAGAGGCCCAGACCATCGGAGCAGCGCAGCAGGCCGGGCACCGGCGGCTCGGGGAGGTCGCCGGCCAGGAGCGCCGCCACGTCGCCGTACAGAGGCGCCGGCGGCTCCTCGGGCTCGCCGGGGGCGGAGGGCAGCGCCTGCGCCGGGACGCTGCGGCGCGCAGCCTCGTCAGCCTGGACGCCAGCGATGATCTGGCCCCACATGGCGTCGTACTCCTGGCGCTCGACGGCCTCCGCGTAGAAGCGGCCACCGTAGGCGCTGTCGAACGCCGTCCAGGCGTGCTTCTCGTCGTCGACGTGCTCGCAGCGGGCCAGGGCGGCGGCGAACAGCTCGCGAGCCGCCGTCGGGTCGTAGCCCTTCGATGCCATGTGCGCGGCGTAGGAGAGCAGCGTGGTCCACTGCTCGCCACGGGGGATCGGGTTGCGCATGGCGAGGGCGACGGCGCGCGGCGTCTCTCCAGGAGCCACCGGTGCGACCGTGGCCCTCTTCTCGGCGGCGATCGCGGCCATGAGGTCGTCGGGCACCGGGGGCAGATCGTGGACGGGCGGCAGATCGTAGGACTGCGTAGCGAGGCACTTCGCGTTCCAGGCGATGTCGACGCCCGGCAGCAGCCCCACGGTGTGCTTCTTGATCGCGGCGCGCTGCTCCGGGGTGACGCGGTAGAAGCCGTGCAGGCCCCTGCCGCTGTTCGACGGCTTCGACACCTCGGGGAGGTCGCCGTACGCGGCCTGCCATGCCTCGAAGCCGTCAGCACCACCGTCGTGCCGGTCGATGTCCACGCAGAGCACGTCCTCGGTGCACAGGATGCTGAACTGCGCAGCGTGGCCCCACTCCTGAGGCGGATTCGTGGTGGCGTTGGTAGCGGGGTCGGGGATGGACTTCCCAGACGGGTACCACGGGTAGACACGGTAGCCGAGTGCGGCGACGTCGAAGATGCTGCTGGTGGTGGTCACGGTAGTGCCCTTCGTCGTGGTGCGGTGGTTACTTCGAGCCCTGGCGGACGGCAGCCATCTCGGCGATGCGCTGCTCCTCGGACCGCTTGGCCCAGCGCGCCTTCGCGGCGTTGCTGGCGCGGCGGCGGCGCCACTCGGGGGTGTCGATCTTGATGGACGCCTTCAGCGCGGCGTCGGCGCGGTCACGGGTCTCTCGCAGTGCGGCCTCCGTGAGGAAGTCGTCCTGCTGCGCGATGGCCTCGTCGAGCCGGCCGAGCGATCCGACCATCGCGTCCTTCACGAGAGCGAGGTACTGGTAGTCCATGTCTACTCCTAGTTCGTCGGGGTGGTGCGAGCAGCGTACCACATGCTTCGAGGATGCAGGATCCGAGTCCCAAAGCCCCGTTCCCAGCGATCCCGTTGGGACTACGTTTGGGACTCGGTTGGGACTAGTCCCAGCGTTCCCAAAAACGCTCTGACCTGCATCCCAGCAGTCCCAGCCCTCTTGGGATCCCAAGAGTCCCAGGGGGACTACGTAGTAGCCCCTGGGACATGGGCCGCTGGACGGGTGAGATGCGTGTGCTAAGATACGAGCATCGAACACCGACGAACTAGGAGCTAGGCGATGAGCAAGCAGAGCGCACGAGGCGCAGAGTGGGAAGCCCAGCGCATGCGGGTCCTCGACCGGGACGGCTGGGCCTGCACCTACTGCGGCAAGGACCTCGTAGGTGACGACGCCACGGTGGACCACATCGAGGCGCTGAACGGCTCAGGCCGCACCAAGTACACAGACGACGAGCTCTGCTCAGCGTGCCGGGCATGCAACGGACGCAAGAGCGACAAGACCCTGATCCGCCTCGACTACCGCAGCCCCGACTGGTTCTAGGAGAACACCGTGAACAACGCAGCCTTCCTCACCTTCCTCATCGTCTGCTTCGTCGTCCTGCTCGGCCTGCTGTTCATCGCGACGCAGCAGATCAACGAGATAGAGCACACCATGGAGCAGATCGAGCAGCTCCGAGAGCTAAAACGGCAGCTCGACGGGCCGGCCCCGATGTACGAGGCCTGATTGCTAAAATCGGCCGGTCGGGGCTAAAATCGCCGGTCAGGGTTTTATGTTTTTCTGAGCGACCCGCCGCGAAC
>DASRWD010000204.1:0-12285 GCA_035654755.1 Trueperaceae bacterium | reverse complement strand
TCGGCTACGAGCGCGACGCCGCGCCGGGCTTCGCCGTCAGGGGCGACACCGTCACGGTCCACCTGTCAGAGGACGACGAGGAGGGGGCCCTCCGGCTCGAGTTCTTCGCCGACGAGCTCGAGGGCATGACGCTAAGCGGCGAGTCGTTGCGGGCGCACGTCCTCGCTCCCGTCTCACTGGCCGAGTACGACAGGTCGGAGTGGACCTCGCGCCTGATCGAACACCTGCCGGGCACGGTGTTCCTGGACGCGCCCGAGCTGATGCCCGGGGCGGTCCGGGACGGTTCCCGAACCGGTGCCGAGGTCGCCGACGCGCCGTCCGAGGACGACCCTTCTACGGCGACGCCCGGAACCTCGTGGCTGTGGCGGCACCTTGCGAGCCGCGACGTCGTCTCGTTCGGGAGGGACCCGCTCGACCTGGAGAAGGCGACCGTGCCGCTCGAGCCGCTCGGCTACTACCGAGGGAAGCTCTCGACACTCGCCGAGGACGTGCACATGTGGGTGCGTGACGGGTACACCGTGAACCTGCTCCTCAAGTTCGAGCGCACGGGGCGGTACCTCCGCGAGAAGGTGATAGACGACCAGGAGTCGCACTGGCGCAACCGCCTGGAAGAGCACCCGGGCCAGGTCTCGTTGTTACTGGCGCGCGAGGCGCAGGGCGGTTATCGCGACCCCGAGCGCAAGGAGGTCGTGCTCACCGAGGAGCTGCTCTACGGCTATCAGGGCGGAAGGCGTCTGAGGCGAGCTCCCGGAAAGGCGGTGCACGACGCCTCCCAGCTCACCGTCGGGGACTACCTGATCCATCCAGACCACGGCATCGGGCGCTTCCTGGGTCTGGAGCCCAGGCAGGTCGTGGGCGTGACGCGCGACTACCTCATGCTCCAGTACTCGGGGGAGGGCAGGCTCTACCTGCCTGTCGAGCAGCTCCCGCTCCTGCGCCGCCATCCCGGCACTACCGACGACCCGCCGCGCCTGTCGACCCTCGGCACGAACGAGTGGGCGAGGGCGCGCGAGCGAGCGCGAGTAAACGCATCCGAGCTTGCCGCAGAGCTCATCAAGGCCTACGCAAAGCGGCAGGTCGCCACCGGTCAGTCGTTCCCGCCGTTGCCGGATTGGGACCCGCTGATCGAGAAGAACTTCGAGTTCGACCTCACGGAGGACCAGGCGAAGGCCGTCGAGGACGTGTTCTCGGACCTGGAACGCGCCGTGCCTATGGACAGGCTCATCTCGGGGGACGTGGGCTTCGGCAAGACCGAGGTGGCGTTGCGGGCTGCCCACCGCGTGATCGGCCACGGTCACCAGGTGGCGATGCTCGTCCCCACGACGGTGCTCGCGAAGCAACACTTCGAGACGTTCAAGGAGAGGTTCGCCGGCGTGCCCGTGAGGGTCGAGATGCTCTCGCGGTTCACCTCCGACAAGCAGGCGCGGGATGTGCTCAAAGGGTTGAAAGACGGCAACGTCGACGTCGTCGTGGGCACGCACAGGCTGCTCGCCGACGGCATCGAGTACAAGCGCCTCGGCCTGCTCATCGTCGACGAGGAGCACCGCTTCGGCGTGGGTCAGAAGGAACGCCTGAAGAGCATGAAGGCCGACGTCGACGTGCTCTCGTTGTCCGCCACGCCCATCCCGCGCACTCTCTACATGAGCCTCGTCGGCCTACGGGACGTGAGCCAGATCCTCACGCCGCCAAGAGGCCGCAAGCCCATCCAGACGGTCCTGCAGCCCTACGACCCGTTGACGGTGCGCGAGGCGGTGCTGGGCGAGGTCGAGCGGGGCGGCAAGGTCTTCTACATCCACGACCGGGTCGGTTCCATGAGCCTACGCGCCCGCACGCTCTCGCAGCTCGTGCCGGAGGCGCGCATCGGCGTCGCGCACGGGCAGATGCCGGAGGACGAGCTCGAGCAGGTGATGCTCGGCTTCGACGAGGGCGCGTACGACGTGCTGCTGTCGACCACGATCGTGGAGTCCGGCCTCGACATAACGGGTGCGAACACGTTGGTGATCGAGCGCGCGGACCGCCTGGGTCTGGCGCAGCTCTACCAGCTGCGTGGCCGTGTGGGCCGGCGCGAGACCGAGGCCTGGGCTTACATGCTCTACCCGGGCAGGCTCACTGAGCAGGCGCAGCGGCGGCTGTACGCGATCGCCGAGCTGAACGACCTGGGGTCCGGGCACCTGCTGGCCGAGAAGGACATGGAGATCCGCGGCGTGGGCAACCTGCTGGGGCCCGAGCAGCACGGGCACATCAGCGCCGTCTCCCTGGAGGTCTACACGGAGCTGCTCGCCGAGGAGATCGCCAAGCTCAAGGGCGAGCAGCGCACCGCGGACAGGCCGCAAGTGACCATCGACCTCTCGATCGACGCCCGGTTGAGCCCGGGCTACGTGCAGGACGACGACGTGCGGGTGAACTTCTACGGCCGCTTCGCGGAGACGGACAGCCTGGCGGAGGTCTCGCGCGTGGCGAAGGAGCTGCGCGAGGCGTACGGC
The DNA here is from genome assembly GCA_035654755.1 of Trueperaceae bacterium. GTDB lineage: Bacteria > Deinococcota > Deinococci > Deinococcales > Trueperaceae > DASRWD01. Next base: position 9,802 of record DASRWD010000204.1, on the reverse strand, counting down.
CCGTTCCCTACGGAGGTCAAGGCCTTCGTCGATCTGACCCGCCTGCGGATCCTGGCAGGTTCCAAGGACGTGGCCGCAGTCAAGGAGCACATGACCGACGTGCACGTGACGTTCCAGGGCGATGACGTGGAAGCGATCGACTTCGACACGAAGGCGCTCAGACAACTGCCGTTCCAGGTCGAGGTCACCCGCTACCCTCCGGGTTTCAGCATCAAGAAGCGGGGTTTGAAGAGCGAGGACCTGCCCGGCTACGTGACTGACCTGCTCTACCTCGTCGGCTGACGGACGCCAGCGGCTCCGCGGGCAGTGCAGAGGCCATGAGTAAGGCCCCCGCCTCTTGGGCGGGGGCCGCTCGCTTGGACTAGCTGACTAGTGGTTTAGAAGTGGTAGTTGAAGCCCAGCCTGGCGGCTACGCCGAGGGCGAACGGGTTGAACCCGATGGAGGGACCGGCCTCGAGGAAGATGCCGCCTTCCGGCAGGCCCGAACCCGCGAGGCTGAACTCGCCGCCGACGAATGCGTTGACCGCGACGTTGATGCCGGTGCCTATGCCGAGACCGACGCCACCACCGAGGTAGACGTCGATGGGGGCGGTGCCGGTGTCGACCGCGAGGTCGTAGAGGATGTCAGCGCCGAGGGCGAAACCGCCGGCACCGATGTAGTTGTAGCCGGCGTTCACGCGGGCAGCCAGGCCCGGCGAGATGCCGTCTATACCGAAGTGGAGGGCCGCACCGGGGTAGCCGACGCTGAAGCCCGCCCAGTAGCCGCCTTGTGCGAACGCGGTGCCGGTACCGAGCGCGGCCACGGCGATCAACGAAACCAAGAACTTGCGCATGCGAAAGCCTCCAAACGAACTAGAGAAGTCTTCAGCTCCTCGCCTGAATTCTTATATCACGGTCTTAAATGTGCGACAAGTAGAGGTTTTCACACGATTGCGATGGTTATCGTGTTTTTCGCTTGTCGTTCCGCCTCACTCCCCCTCGAAGCCGAACCGCTCGACGAAACGCCTCTTCGGGTCGCGTTGAAGCGGTTTCGCCGTGTTGCACGGTGGTACCTGACCATGATGCCGCCTCCTGTACTCCTCGAGGAGGCGCGCCTCCTCGGCCTGCGGCACCCGGCTGTACGCGTACCGCCAGTACCGGGCCATGTCCCTGACGGGGCCCGGTCGCGCCAGGTGCTGCCTGATCCGGTTGGGCACGTCGCGTGCCGACTGTCCGATGTAGACGACGACCTTGTCCTCGCCCGCCAGCTCGTAGACGCCGGGCATGGCGTCGCGTCCGCGTGGCGCGGGCAGCAGCTCGAGGCGACGCCACCTTGCCGTTATGGGCACGGGAAGCGGGTGCTGCGAAGGATCACGGTTCGTAGCCAAGCTCGCGTAGCGCCTCGCGGTCGCGCCGCCAGTCGCTGCGCACCACTACCTCCAGCTCGAGGAACACGCGCTGCTGCATGAACAGCTCGAGCTGCTTGCGCGCCATCTTGCCGATCTCCTTGATCATCGCCCCGCCCGAGCCGATGACGATGCGGCGATGCCCGCTCTTCTCGACCCAGATCTCCGCGGTGATCACCACGGGCTTGCCCTCCTCGACGGGCTCCTTCCACTCCACGACCTGCACGGCGACCGCGTACGGCAGCTCCTGACGCAGGTGGATCATGGCCGCCTCGCGTATCAGCTCGGCCACCCACTGCTCGCGCGTCTGGTCGGACCTGATGTCGCCAGGGAAGAAGAAAGGGCCCTCCTCGAGCCGGTCCATGAGGTCGTCCCTCAGCGCGTACACGGCTTTAGGGTCGTTCAGGGCGGATAGTGCCACGACGCGATCGGCCTTCGGCAGGAGCTCGCGGTACAGGGAGATCGCTTCGTCCGGGTACTTGGCGGCGTCGACCTTGTTACCGACGATGATGATCTGCACCCCGTCCGGCACGTTGCCGAGCAGGCGTGCCACGTCCTTGTCCTCATCACCCGGCGGGCGTCGCAGGTCGACGACCCACAGGATCGCGTCGACGTCGATGACGGCGTCGCGGACCGCGCGGTTCATCGCCTCGTCTAGCACCGTGTCTCCGCCGCGGTGGAGGCCGGGAGTGTCGACGAAGACGAGCTGGCGGTCCTCGAACGTGTAGATGCCGCGGACGCCGCGCCGCGTCGTCTGCGGTTTGGGCGTTATGGGCGCGACCTTCACGCCCAGCATGGTGTTGAGGAGCGTCGACTTGCCGACGTTGGGCTTGCCGACGATGGCGACGAAGCCGGAGCGCGTGGGTAGCTGGCTGGATGGCTCTTCTCGTGGGTTCAGGTCCGTCACTGTCCGTGAGTCTATGTGATGGACCGTGACGGCGAAGGGACTGGAACGACCGGGGCCCGCTTGGCGAAGTCGTGAGCAAGAGAGAAGGCCCCTCGCTGGAGGGGCCTTCTAGGTTGGTTGCGGGGATTGGATTTGAACCAATGACCTTCGGGTTATGAGCCCGACGAGCTACCAGACTGCTCCACCCCGCGGCGTTTCGAGCGGGCGCCGTTCGAGCGGCGCAAAGACGATAGTAACGATTGCTGCTGCTTAGTGTCAACGGGACGTGATGCACTGCGGGGCCAGGGCACCGCCGGACTGCAGGCTTGGCAGCCGAGTCACTACGGTGCTAGTCGCGTAGACCCAGTCCCGTCGCGATGATCAGCGGTTGGGGAGTGGCGAAGTCCGCAACCTCGATGGCACCGGCGACCTTGGACCTCGCGGCCTCCAGGCCCTTACCCGCGCGGTGGTAGAGCGTAGCGACCGGCTCGCCTCGCGCGACCTCGTCTCCGACCTTGGCGTGCAGCATCACCCCGACCCCGTGGTCCACGGCGTCGCCCTTGCGAGCCCGGCCACCGCCGAGCAGCCCGGCGGCCTCGCCAACAGACCGGGCATCGAGGCTGGCCAGTCGTCCGGGCCGAGGGGCGCGCACCACGTCCTGGTCCGGTGCCAGCTTTAGCGAGCCGAGCGCTGCTACGTCTCCGCCTTGCGCCGAGACCCAACGCTCGAAGCGCTCGTACGCTCTCCCGTCATCGAGCGCCGCCTCCAGCTGGGCGCGGCTCGAAGGCAGACCAGTGCGCGCCAGTACCTGAGCCGCCAGCACTACGCAGAGCTCGCGGAGGTCCGCCGGGCCGCCACCGCGCAGGCACTCGATCGCCTCGATCACCTCGATCGCGTTCCCGACGGCCTTGCCGAGCGGTTCGGCCATGCTCGAGAGGACGGCCGAGACGTCCTTACCTGCGTGTTTCCCTATGTCCGTCATCGACTCGGCCAGGCGCCGAGCGTCCTGCTCGGTGCGCATGAAGGCGCCTGAGCCCAGCTTCACGTCCAGCACGATGCTGTGGGCGCCGCCCGCGAGCTTCTTGCTCATGATGCTCGACGCGATCAGCGGCAACGATTCCACGGTGCCGCTGGCATCACGCAGGGCGTATATGAGTCCATCGGCCGGCGCGAGGTCCTTCGATTGGCCGGTCACGACGACGCCGACCTCGCGAGCCTGCCTCCGGAACCTCTCCTCCGAGAGGTCGACGTCGAAGCCGGGGATGCTCTCGAGCTTGTCGACCGTGCCGCCCGTGTGGCCCAGTCCCCTGCCGCTCATCTTCGCGACCGTCGCGCCCAGGCTGGCCAGCAGCGGCGCCACCACCAGCGTCGTCTTGTCGCCGACGCCGCCGGTCGAGTGCTTGTCGACGGTGTGTGGGAGGTCGGACAGGTCGAGGCGGTCGCCGGAGTCAGCCATGGCCATGGTCAGGTCCGCCGTCTCGCGCGGCGTCATGCCGCGCCAGCAGACGGCCATGAGCCACGCCGACATCTGGTAGTCGGGCACGTCGCCCGCCACGAAGCCGTCGACGAGGCTCCGGAGCTCCTCGGCCGTGTGCTCGCGTCCCTCACGCTTGGCAACGACGAGATCCAGCGGGCGGAACGTCATGTGTCCGATGGTATTACGCGGCCACGAGCCTGCGCTCAGGCACCGGCGCCAGGCAGTAGCGAGCGGGCGAGGGCGGCCTCGTCCCAAGGCAGGGTCTCGCCATCGCGTTCCAGCGTCGCCTCGTGGCCCTTGCCGGCGAGCACGACCACGTCACCGGGCGCCGCGAGCTCGTACGCGAGTGCGATGGCCCGCTCTCTGTCCGGCTCGAGGTGGTACGTGACCCCGCGAACGCCGCCCTTCGATTCCGCGCCCGCAGCCATCGCAGCCAGGATCTGCTGGACGGGCTCCGAGCGGCTGTCCTCCTCCGTGAAGACCGCGACGTCGGCGCCTTCCGTGGCGGCTGCGCCCAACGGCCCGCGCTTGCCCGGGTCACGCTCGCCGGCGGAACCGATGACGACGATCGTCCTCGAGCCGGGGCGGCGCGTGGCCTCCAGCGCCTTCGTCAGAGCCGGCGGGGTGTGGGCGAAGTCGACGATCACGGTGAACGGCCCAGTGGTGACCACCTGCATGCGGCCGGGCACGCCCGCGAAGCCGTCGAGAGCCTGCAGCGCGGCGTCGAGGTCCAAACCCGCGATCCGAGCCGCGGCGAGCGCACCGGCGGCGTTCCAGGCGTTGTAGCGGCCCACCATGGGCAGGCGCGCCGTGCGCCGCTCGCCGAAGACGTCCAGCTTCAAGTCAAGAGCACCGGATGACGGAGAGACGCCAAGGAGCCGTAGGTCGGCTCCCTCGGACGTTCCGTACGTCACCACCTTCGCTCCGCCTTCACGCGCGGCGCGCTCGAATGCCGGCCAGTGATCGTCGTCCACGTTCAGCACCGCCGTCCGCGCACGCCGCACGAGGGTGGCCTTGGCCTCCAGGTACGCTTCCACGGTCTTGTGGTGATCGAGGTGCTCGGGGGAGAGGTTGGTGACGACGCCCACCGCGTACTGAACGGCGTCGAGGCGGTGCTGTGAGAAGCCGTGCGAGCTGGACTCGAGCACGGCGTGCGTGGCCCCTGCCTCCGTAAACCGCGCGAGGTACGCCTGCACCTCGGGGGCCTCGGGCGTGGTGAAGTGACCCTCAAGCTGCAACGCCTCGTCGCCCAGCCTGACCGCTGCGGTGCTGACGAGACCCGTACTGAAGCTGGACCCCAGCAGGTGCGCGAGCAGGAAGCTCGTCGTCGTCTTGCCGTCGGTACCGGTGACGCCGTGCACGTTCAGGTGGCGCGATGGGTGGCCGTGGAACGCGGCGGCCAGGTGCGGGAGGGCACGCTTGGCGTCCACGACGCGCACGTACGGGACCTTCCGTCCGCTTGCAGGCAGCCGCTCTTCCTGCCGGTCACCAACGACCGCGACGGCCCCCCTTGCCACGGCATCGTCCGCGTGATCGTGGCCGTCGAACCTCTCACCGCGCCTCGCGACGAAGAGCGCCCCTGGCGACACCCTCCTGTCGTCCTGCACGACGGCGCTCACCTGCGGGTCGACCTCCAACGGCGATGGTCCGCCCACCAACAGCTCGGGCGCGGCCGAGCGGAGTTCTGCGAGAAGGTCAGAGAGCCTCACGTACGCCTACCTGACCACGGGTGGCGTCAGGCCGTGCCTCTCGAGCGTGTCGAGCACCAGCGCCAGGTCCTTCTCGTCGTGAGCGAAGTCGAGGTCGTCCCCTGGCACCGCGACGACGGGCGAGAGCGAGTAGTCCTCGATCCAGCGCTCGTAGAGCTCGCCGAGCCGCACGAGGTACGCGTCGTCGATGTCGGCCTCGTAGTCGCGGCCTCGCTGCCGGATGTGCGCCTTGAGCGTGGGGAGCGAGGCCCGAAGGTAGATGAGTAGATCTGGTGGCCTGAGCGCGGAGGCAACAGCGTCGTAGAGCAGCGTATAGCTGCCATGGTCGCGCTCATCCAACTGCCCGTCCTCGGCCAGCAGGCGCGCGAACACGTTGGCGTCCTCGTAGACCGTGCGGTCCTGGATCACGCGTCTGCCAAGGTTCACCTCCCTTAGATGCTGACGGAGCCGCGCCGCGAGGAAGAAGACCTGTGACTGGAAGGCGTAGCGACGCATGTCGCCGTAGAAGTCCGCCAGGTACGGGTTCTCGTCGACCGCCTCGTAGACGGGCGAGAGGTGGTAGCGCTCGGAGAGGATGCGTGTGAGCGTCGATTTGCCGGCGCCAATGTTGCCCGCCACGGCCACGAAGAGACCCCGTTGCGGGTCGCCCGGAGTCACGACGTCACCGCGGTGAGCCTCTCGAGCAGCCGCCCTACGAGCTCCTCCCGGTCGCTGCTCACCTCGACGAAGTCCAGGGTCGAGGCTTCCACCACCTCGACGGGGAACGGCGCGGCGTCGAAGTAGTCGTCGTACGCGGCCCCGATGCGACGCAGGTAGTCGGCGCTCATGTCCGACTCGAACTCGCGGCCCCGCTTCCCGATACGGCTAAGCAGTAGGTCGGGCTCGGCTCGCAGGTAGACCGTGAGGTCCGGGTCGGGGAGGCGTGTCCGGAGCTGATCGAAGAGGGTCCGGTACAGCTCGAACTCGTCGCCACGTAGGTTGAGCGATGCGAACAGGAACGTCTTGTCGAAGAGGTAGTCGGCCACGGTGTGGCTCTGAAACAGCGGCGCCTGCGAGAGCTCGGCGTGCTGCTTGAAGCGGGAGAGCAGGAAGAACGCTTCCGTCTGGAAAGCGTAGCGGTCCTTGTCCTCGTAGAAACGCGCCAGGAACGGGTTCTCCTCGACCACCTCGAGAAGGAGGCGGGCGGTGAGCCGCTCGGCGAGTATGCGGGCCAAACTCGTCTTGCCCACGCCGATGGGCCCCTCGATGACGATGAGCGACATATCGGTTGCCGAGCATACCCCCGCGTTTCGCGGGCTCTCGCGGGTCGCAGAGGTGACCCAAGGGTGGCTCCGCGCTGTGCTACACTCCGCGCTAGCTTGATGGACGAACCTCCGAGTCCGAGGCGCCTTCACGTCGCTTCGGCAACAGTCCTGGTTACCCTCGCCTTCAGCAACGCGGCCGCACAAGAGACGGTGAGCAACGCTCTCGCTGTCGACGTCGGCCCTGGCCGCGTCGTACTGCTGCTTGCGTTGTTGCTCGTCTCCGCTTTCGCCTCTGCCTGCCAGGCCGCCATGGGCTCGCTTTCGGAGTGGCGCCTAAGGCAGCTCTGGGAGGGCAGGGACGACGGCAACGGGGCGTTGGCGCTGTTCGAGCGCGACCCGCAGCGCTTCGTCTCGACCCTCCTGATCGTCAGGACGGTGTCCGACGTCGCGCTCGCTGCCCTGGCTGTCGTCACCGCGCTGCAGATCGCTTCGCCTTCCGGGTTCTCGACCGGGCTCGCCGTGTTCTACGGGGGGTTCGCCGCGGTGCTCGCCATACTGCTCTTCGGTGAGATAATCCCTCGCTCCGTCGCGTTGCGCAACCCGATCGGCATGGCTCGCGCCGTGGTTAGACCGGTCTATCTACTTTCGATCGTCATCTACCCCGTCGGCGCGCTCTTCACGTGGCTGACGAAGGGCGTCTTGAGGCTGTTCCGGATCGAGCCCAGCCTCAGCGCGCAGATGTCGGAGGACGAGCTGCGCGAACTGCTGCGCAACGCTGGCGAGACCGGTGTCCTAGAGGCGCAGGAGCAGCAGATGATCCGCGGCGTCATAGACCTCGAGGAGACGGTCGTCAGGGAGGTCATGACCCCGCGGGTGGACGTCGTGGGCGTCGCCGAGGAGGCTTCCCTCCGCGACCTGCTCGCCCTCGTGCGCGAGCACGGCTACAGCCGCCTGCCCGTCTACAGCGAGACGATAGACAACGTCAGGGGCGTCGCCTACGCGCGGGACCTCCTCAAGTACCTGGAGAACGGCGGGGCGATAGACGCAGCCCGCGTGTCCGAGCTCACGACGCAGGTGCAGTTCGTTCCCGAGACTCTCTCGGTGGCGGCGCTGCTACGCGACATGCGTGTCAGGAAGAGCCACTTCGCCGTCGTCGTAGACGAGTTCGGCGGCACGGCGGGTGTCATAACCCTCGAGGACATCATCGAAGAGATAACCGGCGAGATATACGACGAGACCGACGAGGACGAGGAGGCGGACATCGCGCTGCTGGAGGACGGCAGCTACCGCCTGCTCGGGTCGGCCAACCTGCAGGACATCGGCTCGGCGCTGGGGCTGGAGTTCGACGAGGACGGCGATTACGACACGCTGGCCGGCTTCATGATCGACGAGCTGGGGCACATCCCCGAGGCGGGCGAGAACGTCACGTACTCCGGCATGCGCTTCGAGGTGGAGCAGGCCGACGGTCGACGGGTGATCAGCGTCATGTGCTCGCGGGTGGACCCCGAGCTGGAGAGGGCGGTCGAGAGCGCCACCGAGGCCGCGGCCGAGACCCGATAGACGGGCAACCAGAAAGCTACGAAGCGCTAGCCTCGCTGCTCACGTAACGCCGGCCGACCCGCGCCGCGACGCCGGTGAGCATCTCGTACGACACCGTGCCGATGGACTCGCCCAGCTCCTCGGCGCTCGGGCCGCCAGGACCCCACAGCACGACGCGGTCGCCAACCGCCACGTCGATGTCCGTCGCGTCGATCATGAACTGGTCCATGCACACACGGCCGATCACCTGGACGCGCCGGCCGGCGAAGCCCACCGCAGCGCGACCCGAGAGGGATCGCCTGTACCCGTCGGCGTAACCGGCTCGCACGGTGGCAACTACGGTCTCCCTCTCGGCCCGCCACGAGGCGCCGTACGAGACCGTCGTGCCCGCCTCTACGCGCTTGACGAAGCTGACCGGGGCCGTGAGGCGCATCGCTTGCCTGAGTCCCGGTGCCAGCCCGATCGTGGCCGGTCCGGGGTAGTAGCCGTAGAGGACTATCCCGGGCCGCACCAGGTCGAGCTGATGGTCCGGGTACGCGAACAGCGCGGCAGAGTTCGCGGCGTGCCTTACGCCGGGGTCCACGCCCGCCTCGGCGATCGCCGCGACGGCATCGTGGAACCGCTCTAGCTGCCCGAGGGTCGGGCGCCTGTCCTCGTCCTCGGCCGAGTGCAGGTGCGTGAAGGTCCCGGTGAGCTCCACGCCTGGCGTCCGCGCCGCGGCCACGGCCAGCCGAGCCGCGTCCGAAGGCGTGGTAGCGCCGATGCGTCCCATGCCGGTGTCGATCTTCACATGCACGGTGACTCGAGCGCTTGGACGCGCATCCGCGATCGCAGAGACAGCGGCTGGGCCGGGCACGGTGAGCGTCACGGCGGCATCGGCCAGCTCGCGCAGCACCGCGGGCTCGTAGACCGGCGACAGCAGCAGCACCTCGCCACCAACGCCGCCGCGCCTCAGCCGCAGCGCCTCGTGAGGTGTAGCGACGCCGAAGCGCCTGATGCCCATGCGCTCGAGGTGCAGAGCCGTGTGCGGAAGCCCGTGCCCGTACGCGTTCGCCTTCACGATGGCCATGACGTCGGCGCCAGGTAGCAGGTGCGACCTGATGATCGCGAGGTTGTGGGCGAGGGCCGAGACGTCGATCTCGGCGACGGCCGCCGAGCCGTCCGAGGGGTCCACCCGAGAGTCGACGATCCCGCTCAGCGCGTCCACGCGGTGCGCCTCTCGAGCGACTTCAACAGGCTCGAGGCGGCGAGCGTCAGCACGATGTAGAGCACGGCTGCGCTGTTGTACGGCGGGAACAGGTTGAGAGTCGCCGCGCCCAGTTCGCGTGCCTTCTGCGTCACGTCGCCCACGCCGATCACCGAGAGCAGCGCAGTGTCCTTGAGCATGGCTATGAACTCGTTGCCGAGCGGCGGCAGCACGATGCGAACCGCCTGCGGCAGCGTCACGAACCGCGCGGTCTGACCGACGCTCAAGCCGACGCTCCTCGCCGCCTCGATCTGACCTTTGGGGATCGCTTCGATGCCCGCCCTGAAGATCTCGGCCATGTACGCCGCGTACCCGA
>DASRWD010000203.1:0-14223 GCA_035654755.1 Trueperaceae bacterium | reverse complement strand
GAGGAGCCGTCCACCGAACACCGAGCCGACAGGGTTCGTCTGGTTGGGGAAGATCGTATCGACCGTTATGACCCAGTCGGACACGACCGGAGTGTCCGACCCACGGGGCTCGTCGATCTCAGCTGGACCGCGTTCGGGCTCTGCTGCCGACATGCCGGCACTATACGTACGGCGCCGCGTTCGAGGCTCAGCCGGAGGCGCGCTCGGGCCAAAGAGAACTCGCCCCGCACGCGTTCGCATGCGGGGCGAGCCGGTGACCGCCTGGATTGAGGGGAAACTAGTTTCCGACCTCTAAAACAGGAGGTAGTCCTGAGTTACCCTCGACGGGCACCTCCACTGGTCGTACAGTCACTCTTACTGATATGGACCACCTCCTTTCCGTGGTGCCTGAATTCTAACGCCACGGGGGCCGGGCTTGTCATGAACCGGGTCACAGTAGAATTGGAAACCGAGCTTGAACCGCCGTCCACGGCGGCCGCGCCGTGCGCGCAGGAGGGTTAGGCAAGTGCTCAGCGTCCCCGAGAAGATCCTCTTCGTGATCCTGGCCGCGGCGTCCGCCTACTTCGCCTACCGTGGGTTCGCGAAGGTCGTGAAGGTGATACGGCGAGGGCAGGTCGGTCCGCTGCCGAGGACCGACCAGTTGATGAGGCGTGCGGTCGAGGGCGTGGTGAAGACCATGTCGCAGAGGACGGTCTTCCGCGCCAGGCCGGTCGCGAGCACCTTCCACGCGTTCATCTTCTACGGCTTCGTCCTCTACCTGGTCGTCAACGTCGTCGACGGGCTCAAGGGGTTCCTGCCGCCGAGCTGGACCGCCGGGCTGGGCTTGGGCGTCGTCGGCGACGTCTACCGTCTCGTCGCCGACGTCTTGACCGTGCTCATTCTCATCGGCATGGTCTTCTTCCTCGTCAGGCGCTTCGCCGTGCGGCCGACGACGATGCAGCAGAACGAACGAACGATGCTGCACGAGGAGGTGCGCGAGGGGTCGGTGCGCCGCGACTCGTTGATCGTCGGCGGGTTCATCATCCTGCACGTGGGTTTCCGCCTCATGGCCGAGTCGTTCCTGCTCGCGGCCGAGGGTCATACGGACGTCTGGCAGCCCTTCTCCTCGGCGGTCGCTTCGCTCGTGGGCTTCGGCGACGGCCGGATGCTGGGTTGGCATGTCGGTTGGTGGGGCGCCTTGGGTCTCATCCTCGCCTTCCTGCCGTACTTCCCTAGGTCCAAGCACATCCACCTGTTCGCGACGCCGGTCAACTTCGCGCTCGAGCGCCGTGACGAGGAGCTCGAGCCTATGCCCCTCGGCGTGCTCGAGCCTGTCGACCTGGAGGACGAGACCGCCGAGCAGTTCGGTGCTGCGAAGCTGGAGCACCTGCGTTACCCGCAGCTCCTCGACGCCTACGCCTGCATCCAATGCAACCGCTGCTCGAACGTCTGCCCGGCCAACCAGACGGGCAAGGCGCTCTCCCCGGCCGCGCTCGAGATCAACAAGCGCTACGAGCTCAACCTGATAGGCGAGGCCTTCGCGGCGGGCGAGGAGAGCCCGCGGCCGCTGATCGACTTCGCCATCTCGCCCGAGGCGGTCTGGGCATGCACCACTTGCGGCGCCTGCATCGAGGTCTGCCCTGTGGGGTGCGAGCAGATGATCGATATCGTCGACATCCGCCGCGACCTCGTCATGATGCAGGGCGAGTTCCCGGCCGAGCTCCAGAACGCGTTCCGGGGCATGGAGCGCACGGGCAACCCCTGGGGCATCGCGCAGGACAAACGCATGGAGTGGGCCGAGGGCCTCACGGTCCCGACCGTCGAGGAGAACCCTGAGTTCGAGGTGCTCTTCTTCGTCGGCTGCGCCGGCTCGTACGATCCCGCTGCCCAGCGCACCACGAAGGCGATGGTGCGGATCCTCGAGCACGCCAAGGTCAACTACGCGGTCCTCGGCAAGGCCGAGCGTTGCACGGGTGACCCAGCCCGACGCGCCGGCAACGAGTACCTCTACTACCAGCTCGCAACCGAGAACGTGGAGACGCTGAACGCCACCTTGCTCAGCGAGAACCTCGACGCGAGCATGAGCAAGTTGGTGCTGACGACCTGCCCGCACTGCTTCAACGCCCTCGTCAACGACTACCCACAGTTGGGTGGCGAGTACGAGGTCGTGCACCATACGCAGCTCATCGAGCGTCTGACGGCCGAGGGCCGGCTGCCTCCTCTGGCCGAGACCCGCAGCATCACGTTCCACGACCCCTGCTACCTGGGAAGGCACAACGGCGAGTACGACGCCCCCCGCGAGGTCCTCAAGGCCGGCGGCACGAACCTCATCGAGATGGAGAAGAGCCGCAACGACTCCTTCTGCTGCGGCGCAGGCGGCGCGCAGTTCTGGAAGGAGGAGGAGCCGGGAGAGAGGCGGGTCTCCGAGGAGCGCTTCTCCCAGGCTGTCGCCACCGGCGCAGAGGTAGTGGCGACCGGCTGCCCGTTCTGCAAGGTGATGCTGGGCTCCAGCGAGGGCTCGCAGGCGGCGGACGCTCCGGAGGTGCTCGACGTGGCGCAGCTAGTGGCCTCGCGCCTCGACGCGATCCAGACCCGCCTGGAGACCGCCGGCGACTGAGGCACTCGGGCCGAGGAACCGACCCCAAGCCCTAGCCTGGACCCCGGTCGCAACGGATCGAGTGGCAAGTTCGTCAGCATCCGAAGGTACGCAGAACGTATCCTCGGCGGGTGACCTTCGTCGCGTTGGCGGCCGTTACTAGCGTTCCCCGACGCAGCGCGGCCTCCGCGCTGGAGGCTCGTTCGTGCGGGGTGGGGTAGTGAGCGCCAAGGGTTTCGCAGCCGAGATGACCACCGAGTCCGTCAGCGCTGCGAGCCGAGCCGTACGTCTCCTGGAAGAGTTGCTGGAGCACACCAGCGAGGCCGTCCTCGTGCTCGACAAGGACGACCGCGTCGTCGACTGCAACCCGCGTTCCGAGATCACCCTGGGTGCCCGTCGCGGCGAACTCATAGGGCTATCCCTGGAAGACCTCGTGCCCATGGGCTCGCCTCTCCTGGCGCTCTTGAAGGTGCAGGACGCTGACGAGCCGCTTCTTCTCGAGGTGGAGCTTGAGCGGCGCGACGGCGGCTTCGTGCCGGTCGAGATCCTGGCACGCCGTCTGGGCGGCGGTTCCACGCTTCTCCTGTGTCGCGACACGACCCTCGCCCGCAGCGCAGAGCAAGCGCTCGAGCGCAGCGAGCGGCGCTTCATGGCCCTCGTCAAGCACTCCTCCGACGTCACCATCGTCATGGACGGCAATGGCGGCATCAGCTACGTGTCGCCTTCGATAGCCCGACTTGGGGTTTACCAACAGATCGTGACCGAGAGCCAGCTCTGGCGGGTCGTCCACCCGCGCGACCGCGCGAGGGTGGAGTCAGACATGCGGGAGCTGAAGGCGGCGAGGGCCGGCTCGGCCGCCCACCTGCCGCCGCGCGTCTCGCGGTTCCGCTACCGCGTGCGTGGAGAGTGGCGCTGGGTCGAGGCCGTGGCAGCAGACCTGCGCGACGACCCCGATGTCCGCGGCATCGTCCTCAACGTGCGTGACGTCACCGAGCGTGAGGAGTCGGCGGCACGCCTCCGCCTGAGCGAGGCCTACTACCGGGCCATCTTCGAGAAGAGCCTCGAGGGCGTCGTGTTGCTCGGCAGAGACAAGCGCGTCCGCTCGGCGAGCGGCGCCGTCGTGAAGTTGCTTGGTCACCCGCTCGAGTTCTACTCGGGGCCGCTCCGCGACCAGAACATCCATCCCGACGACATCGACGCGTTCGCGGACGCGATGGACATGGCGGAGGCCGTGCCTGGCGCGTCGGAGAGCGTTCGCTACCGGTTCAAGGACTCACGGGGCGAATGGCGCTGGCTCGAGGGGACCATCACCAACCTGCTCGAGGATCCAGACGTGCGGGGCTTCGTCGTCAACTTCCGTGACATCAGCGACCGCGTCAGAGCCATGGAGAAGATCCAGAACCTCAACGACGAGCTCAAGCGCCGCCTCGACCACGTGCAGTCGCTTCGCCGCATCGACATGGCGATAACCAACTCCGTCGACGTGCGGCTGGTGCTGGACATCTTCATGGACCAGCTCGTGCAGGACCTCGGGGTGGACGCCGTGGCCGTTCTCTTGTACGAACCGGCGGGGCAAGTCCTCAGACCCTCTGTCGGTCGGGGGTTCACCGCCGAGCTGAGGCAGCGCCTGCGTCTGGCCCTGGGAGACGGTCCGGCGGGCCGCGCCGCGCTGGAGCAGCGATCGATCTTCCTGCCCGATCTTGTCTCCGAGCCACTCAAGGGGGCGGCCATCGCCGAGGCCCAGCAGGAAGTCTTCAAGAGCTACATGGCGGTGCCCATGTTCGCCAAGGGTCAGCTCCAGGGCGTCATCGAGCTCTACACGCGCTCGGTGCTGGACCCGAACGATGAGTGGCTGGAGTTCCTCGAGACGTACGCCGACCAGGGCGCTATCGCGATCGAGAACGCACAGCTCCTACGCTCGCTCGAGCGCTCGAACGTCGAGCTGCAGCGCGCGTACGACCGTACGATCGCAGGGTGGGCCAACGCTCTGGACCTCAAGGACGAGGACACGGCCGGACACAGCAAACGAGTCACGGACATGACAGTGCGCCTGGCGCGCCGCCTTGGCATGGCGGCCGAGGACCTGGTGCACGTGCAGCGCGGAGCTCTCCTGCACGACATCGGCAAGATGGGCATACCCGACTCGATCCTCCTCAAGCGTGGACCCCTCACCGAGCACGAGTTCGCGGTCATGAAACAGCACCCCGTGTACGCGTATGAGCTGCTTGGCCCGATCGAGTTCCTGCGACCGGCCCTCGACATCCCGTACAGCCACCACGAGCGTTGGGACGGGACCGGTTATCCCCGCAGGCTCAAGGGCGAGGAGATCCCCTTGGCGGCTCGCATCTTCGCGATCGTCGACGTGTTCGACGCTCTCACCTCCGACCGCCCATACCGCAAGGCATGGACGCGTGAGGAGGCGCTCGCCCATATCAAGGAGGGCATCGGCACGCACTTCGACCCGCGGATCGCGGACGCGTTCTTCGAGCTCATCGACAACGAGTAGTGCCGCGGGCCGAGGATATGCTGGCCCGCGTGCCCCGCCCCTTGAGGTTCGCAGTCTTCTTCGCGCTGTTCGTCGTTGCCGGCCTGGGCGCGTACTGGTTGGGCACGTCGTTGCGGCCCGAGCCCGAGCCCGCCGGCACCCCGCTGACGGACCCCGTTCAGATATCCGGTCTGGAGCTCGTGGACCAGCACGGCAGCTCGTTCGACCTGGCAGAGGACCTGAGTGGCGACGTCGCGCTCGTGTTCTTCGGCTTCACGAGGTGCCCGGACGTCTGCCCCTTCACCATGGCCCAGTTGTCCAGCGTCTACTCAGCGGTCGGCGAGCCGGATGACCTGAAGGTGGTGCTCGTCACGGTAGACCCGGAGTACGACACGCCGGACGTGGTGGGCGCGTACGTAGAGCGCTTCGACCCCTCGTTCATCGGCCTCACCGGCACGAACTCACAGGTGGCGGCGGCCGCCAAGGCGTTCTTCGTGGGCTACGGCGGCGCGGGCGTAGACCTAGTACACACCGAGTACGTCGCGGTACTCGATCGCGAGGGCAGGCTGCGCTACGTGTACGGTTCCGACGTCGTACGTACCTTGGCCAGGGACGTTCCGCGTCTGCTCGCCGAGCTTTGAACCGTTCCTGAACTGGTTCCAGCGACCATCCGTGAGCCCGTACTGACGGCCTGGCGCCCTTGCGAGGGGTCAGTTGGCCGGCCCGTCTTCGGCGTACGCCCTGAGCGCTTGCGGAAGCACGAGGTAGCGGCCGCGGGTACCGGCGATGAGGCCCAAGGCGCGCAGCTGCGCTACAGCAGAGCTGGTCGTCTCGCGCGCGGCGCCCACCAGACCAGCGAGGGTGTCGTGCGTCAGCGGAAGCGTGAGCCTGACCATGCCGCCCTGGACCTCCTGGCCGAAGCGTGAGGCCAGACGGTTGAACACCTTCGCGACCCGCACAGCGACGGGCACGTCCGCGTCCTGGAGCTGCTCCGTCAGACGCTCCAGCCGCGAGGCGGCGGCGCGATCCAGGACCTCCCGCCCTGCGAGACCCGCGCGGGCCTCCTCGGACATCGCTACGATCCTGACGTCCTGACCGAGAGCCGAGGCCGTGTCGAGGTAGCGTTCCTGTGAGGCGCTGAGCGCGCCGACCACGTCTCCTGGGCCCGCCAGGTCCACGAGGCGCCCACGCCCGCCCGCGCCATCTAGTGACAGCGCCAGCAGACCCGACGTGACGACGTAGGAGCCGAGAGCGGCGTCACCCTGGTGGTACAGGGTCTCTCCGGCCTCCAGCGGGAACCCCGCGCCGCCGTGCGCCTGGGGCAGCACGTAGCCCGCGCCCTGCTGCAGCGCCGGTAACGGTGCTCGCCGATCCGCAGGGACCTGTGGGGCGTCGTACGCGGCCGACATGGCACCGATTCTAATGCCAGGGGCGGGGAAAGGCACGTACGGATGGTCTCAAGCCCGCTGTGGTCGGACTGCAGCCTAGACCCCGGCGCCTCAGGACCCACCGGCTACGACCTGGCCGCCCACCACCGTGGCGACGGGCCAGCCCGTCAACCGATCGCCCTCCCATGGTGAATGCTTCGCCTTGGTGAGGAAGCGAGCACCCGTCACAGGCGATTCGGCAGCGAGGTCGAGCACCGTGACGTCGGCCGGCGAACCGGGCGTCAACCGCGGCGTGGGCCAACCCATGACCTTGGCTGGGCCGTCCTGCAGCAACCAGAGCAACCGCTCGAGGGTAAGGAGGCCCGTGTGGACCAGCCGCGTGTGGAGGAGCGGGAAGCAGACCTCGAGGTTGGCGATGCCGAACGGGGCGGTCAGCATGTCCTGCTGCTTCTCGGCGAGCGTGTGGGGTGCGTGGTCCGTACCTATCGAGTCGACGATGCCGTCCACGAGACCCGCCCGCAAGGCCTCCACGTCCTCCTGGCGACGCAACGGTGGCGCGACCTTGAAGAGAGGGTCGAAGCCGCCGAGGGCCTCGTCCGTGAGCGTGAGGTGATGTGGTGTCACCTCCAGGGTCACCGGCGCGCCGCTGCCCTTCAGCCAGCGTCCGACCTCGAGCCCTCGCGCCGAACTGACGTGCGCCAGGTGGACACGCGCACCGGTGAGGCGCGCGATCTCACCGTCGCGGAAGAGCATCACGGCCTCCGCCTCGACCGGGTTGCCCGGTAGGCCGAGGCGCTGGCTGACCTCGCCCTCGTTCATGACGCCGTCGTCGCGCAAGCCGGGGTCCTCGGAGTGCGTCTGCACGACCAGGCCCAACTCGGCGGCGTAGTGGCACGCGCTTCTGAACAGCCTGGCGTCGGCGACGGGTACACCGTCGTCGGTGACCATCACGGCGCCGGCAGCCTTGAGCGCGGCCATGTCCGTGAGCTCCTCGCCCCTGAGACCCCTGCTCAGCGCGGCGGCAGGGCGCAGGCGAGCGCCGGCCACCCTCGCTGCCCGCGCGACGAGGTCTGCGACGAGGCCCGGGTCGTCTACGACGGGCGTTGTGTTGGCCATGCTGACGACGGTGCCGAAGCCGCCGGCCGCAGCGGCCGCCAGCCCGCTCTTGAGGTCCTCCTTCGTCTCCTGACCCGGGTCGCGCAGGTGTACGTGGAGATCGAGGAAGGCAGGCGTGACGGTCATGCCGTCGGCGTCGACCTCCAGGTCTACCGCGTCCCCGACGTCCACACCTTCGATGACCCCGTCCCTCAGATAGAGGTCGTGAACGCCGTGGTCGCCGGCGCCGTCGAGCAGATGGCCACCTCTCAGCGCTACCCTCACCGCTTGCCCACCAGTAGCGTGTACAGGACCGCCATGCGAGTCGGTACGCCCGCGGCTACCTGTTTCTCGACGAGGCTGCGCGGACCGTCTGCCACCTCGCTCGATACTTCGACGTCCCGGTTCATGGGCCCGGGATGGAGGAAGGGCGCGTGCGGTTTGGCGAGCTCCATATGGCGATCCATGACCTGATAGCGGTTGACGTACTCCGAGACAGAAGGCATGCGGCTCGAGCCCATCCGCTCCCGTTGGAGGCGGAGCGCCATGACTGCGTCCGCGTCGCGGGCTGCCTCCTCGAGGTCGGGCGTGGCGGCGACACCCGGCATTGAGGAGAGCTCATGGGGCAGGAGACCAGCCGGGCCCGCCAAGACGACGTGCCCACCGAGGCGAGTGAACAGCTCGGCGTTCGAGCGCGCGACGCGCGAGTGCTCGACGTCGCCCACGATGACGAGCCGCCTGCCGGCGAACGGCTGCGTTCTCTCCTCGGCCTCGAGGCCCGCTCCCTCGAACCAGTTCCTCAACGTGTATGCGTCCAGGAGCGCCTGCGTTGGGTGCGCATGTCGGCCGTCGCCCGCGTTGACAACTGCTCCATCCGTCCACCGGGAGAGCTGGTGCGGGACGCCGGCGGACCTGTGCCTCACGACGTATAGGTCGGCCTGTAACTGCTCGATGGTGCGCAACGTGTCGCGCAAGCTTTCACCCTTGACGAGGGAGGAGGAGCCCGCGCCGAACGACATCACGTCTGCGCTCTGCGCGCGTGCAGCTCGCTCGAAGCTGAGCCGCGTCCGGGTGCTCTCCTCGAAGAAGAGGGTCGCGACCGTGAAGCCCTGAAGCGCGGGCACCCTCTTCACAGGGCGGGTCAACACCTGGGCCATGACGTCCGCGGTGTCCAGCAGCGCGACGAGGTCCTCGGCCGGCCAGCCCTCGAAGTCGAGAAGGTGCCTGTGTCTTCTGGCCAGCGCGGGTGGAGGGGTAGGGGGGACGTGAGCGGCTGCTGCGCCGATCACTCCGTACGCTCCCACAGCTCTACCTGGTCGACGCCGTCCACC
Source organism: Trueperaceae bacterium (assembly GCA_035654755.1). Taxonomy (GTDB): domain Bacteria; phylum Deinococcota; class Deinococci; order Deinococcales; family Trueperaceae; genus DASRWD01. Next base: position 5,349 of record DASRWD010000203.1, on the reverse strand, counting down.
TCGGCCACGCGCACGTGGACGATCTCCGACCTGCTGGTCGGGACGTTCTTGCCGACGTAGTCGGCTCTAATCGGTAGCTCGCGATGGCCGCGGTCGACCATCACCGCGTACTGGATACTGCCGGGCCTGCCCATGTCGACGATCGCGTCGAGGGCGGCCCTCGCTGTGCGGCCGGTGTAGAGGACGTCGTCGACCAGGACGATCTGGGCGCCGTGGACGTCGAAATCCACCTCCGTGCGCTTGACGATGGGCTGCAGCGAGATCTCGGTGAGGTCGTCGCGGTAGAGCGTGATGTCGAGCTTCCCTATCGCGGGCCTCGTGCCCTCGAACTGCTCGATCAGCGTGGCAAGGCGTTCCGCGAGGGGTACTCCGCGCGTGTGGATTCCCACCAGCGCAACGTCCCTGGCGCCCTTGTTCCGCTCGATGAGCTCATGGGCGATGCGCCTCATGGCGCGGTCGAACTCGGCCGCTGACATGATCGTCGACTTGAGTTGCAGGTTCGGGTTGTCTTCCACGTTCACTCCTTCCCGGCCTCACGGGACCGGATTAAAGGTGCGGCCAGCATAACGCCGTGCCGGGTCGCCGTGGGTGCGCCCGCCGAAGTGGTGACGTCGGCTCGCACTGACGCTTCGAAGCGCGTAGAAACCCGGTGTTATCGTGCCGTTCATGACAGACACGGCGACGAAGGAGCCACACACCGGCTCCGCGAACACCTACCCCAACCTGATAGGCGGCCGCGAGATCGCCAGCGAGAACACCTTCGAATCGCGCAACTCCAGTCGGTTGGACGACGTCCTCGGCAGGTTCCCGGAAGCGACCAAGGAGCAGGTGCGCGAGGCCTGCGAGGCCGCCCGCGAAACCTTCAAGACCTGGTCGCGCACACCCGCGCCCATCCGTGGGCAGCTCATCGGCCAGATCGGCAAGGCGCTCGAGCGCGAGAAGGAGTCGCTCTCGCGCCTGGTGACGCGCGAGATGGGCAAGACCCTCAAGGAGGCTCGAGGCAGCGTTCAGGAAGCGATCGACACCTGCCACTTCTTCCAGTCCGAGGGCAGACGCCTGTACGGCCAGACCGTGCCTTCCGAGATGCCGCGCAAGGAGCTCAACACCTACCGGCGTCCGTTGGGCGTCGTGGGCATCGTCACGGCTGGCAACTTCCCCATCGCCGTGCCGTCGTGGAAGATCATCCCCGCCCTCGTCACCGGCAACACGATCGTCTGGAAGCCCAGCGAGGACGCCCCGGCCGTCGCGTACGCCTTCGCCAAGATCATCGAGGAGGCCGGGGTGCCAGCCGGCGTGCTGAACGTCGTGTTCGGCGGCGGCAAGGGCGCAGCCGGCGAGTTCCTCGTCGACATGATGGACGAGGGTCTCCTCGACAAGTTCGCCTTCACGGGCAGCACGGCCGTGGGCAGGCACATAGGGGAGGTGGCGGGTCGCAACCTGCTGCACCCGACGCTGGAGTTGGGCGGCAAGAACCCGTTGATCGTCATGCGCGACGCAGACCTGGACAACGCCGTCGAGGGCGCCGTCTTCTCGGCGTTCGGCACCGGTGGCCAGCGTTGCACCTCGGCCGGCAACATAATCGTCGACGCCCCGATCTACGACGAGTTCAAGCGCCGGTTCCTGGAGCGCGTGAAGCAGATCCGTATTGGCGACCCCAACGAGCACGACGATGTGCTCTACGGACCGTTCATAAACCAGCGCTTCTACGAGAACTGGCAGAAGCACTACGAGTGGGGCGGTTCGGAAGGCGCCACTCTGCTCCACGGCGAGGGACGTATCGAGGATGGCAAGGCCCCCGAGGGTTACGTCGGCGACCCCAGCGCGGCCTACTACGGCTGGCCCACCGTGTGGGAAGGCGTGAAGCCCGGTATGAAGCTCTTCCAGACCGAGGTCTTCGGCCCCACGGGCAACTTGGTCAAGGTCGACGGCATCGAGGAGGCGGTTCAGACGGCCAACTCCGTGGACTACGGCTTGTCTTCCGCCATCTACACGAACGACCGGGAGTGGGCGCACCACTTCAAGGAGAACATCGAGGCCGGTATGTCCTCGATAAACAACACCACCGTTGGTGCCGAGGCCCACATGCCGTTCGGCGGCGTGAAGGGCTCCGGCAACGGCACGCGCGAGTCGGGCATCTGGGTCATCGAGAGCTACACGTACTGGCATGGCGTCAACGACGACGTGTCGGGCAAGCTCCAACTCGCGCAGATGGACACCGAGTACGTGGAGCCCAAGGGCGAGGTGGACGTGGCGAACCTGTTCTGAGCCGTGCGAGGCTAGGTTAGGCGAGGCGCGGCCGAAGTGGCCGCGCCTTTCTCGTGAGTACCTCCGCGGGTGCGTCCGGTACAGGGATCGCTGGAGCGCGAGCTGCCCGGTGCTCCGCGCACCGACGCCGAGCCCGGCTGAGGGTTAGCCCTTCCCGACCGGCTCCTTGAGGAGCTCGGCCAGCCGCTCGTCGGCGAGCAGCGTCTTGATCTCCTGGACCCTGTCCTTGTGGACGAGCAGCAGTGCGTGACCGCGCTTGACGATGACGAGGTCGTTCACGCCCAGCGTGACCACGACATCGCCTTCGTCCTCGGTGTAGACGATGTTGCCGGAGGCGTCGTGGCCTATGTGCCTGCCCACGACCGTGTTCGAACCGTCGTGCGCGACGAGCCTCTCGAGCGCTCCCCAGTCTCCGATGTCGTCCCACTCGAAGCTGCCGGGAACCACGTGCGCGCGGTCCGTGCGCTCCATGAGCGCGTAGTCGATGCTTATGCGCGGGAGCTCGCCGAACCTGTCCGCGACGGTGCCGGCATCGAACGCCGAGCGCAGCGGCAGCATGAGGTCCGGGGCGCGCCTGTCCAGTTCCTCGAGCGCAGGGTGCGTGCGCCACACGAAGATGCCAGCGTTCCACAGGAAACCGCCAGACGCCAGGTACGCCTCTGCGGTGCGGGCGCTGGGCTTCTCGACGAAGCGCCTTACGCGGTAACCGGGACCGGCCGGCTCACCGACCTCGATGTAACCGTAGCCAGTCGCGGGACGCGTGGGCTGAATTCCGACGGTCACGAGCCCTGCCAGTTCCTGCGCGACCCCCGCCGCCGCCGTGATGGCGTCGTGGAAGCCGGTTCCTATGCGGTGATCCGAGGAGAAGAAGCCCGTGACGACGTCGCCGTGCCGCTTGGCGATGGTTAGGGTGGCCAACGCGATGGCGGGAGCCGAATCGCGCGGCGTCGGCTCGACGAGCAGGTTCTCGAGCGGGATGTCCGGGAGCTGATCGCAGACCAAGCCTACGTAGCGGCGCGCCGTGGCCACGTAGACGTTCGCGGGGTCGCCGGCCAGGGGAAGCACGCGGTCGTAGGTGGACTGGATGAGGGTGCGGCCGCTGCGGCCCAAGTCGAGGAACTGCTTGGGACGGTCCGCAGTCGAGAGGGGCCAGAAGCGCTGTCCCTGGCCGCCGGCCATGATGACCGCGCGGAAACCCGGGATCGGGCCCAGCTCCGAGAGGTCGGCGTTGCCGCGGTTCGCGTCGCTCATCGTCCGTACCTCCTCTCGCGCGCCTGGAAGTCCCTTAGGGCGCGGAGGAAGTCGACCTTCCTGAACTCCGGCCAGTTGGCGTCGCAGAAGTAGAACTCACTGTAGGCTGTCTGCCACAGCATGAACCCCGAAAGGCGCACTTCACCCGAGGTCCTGATGACGAAGTCGGGGTCAGGTAGGCCGGCCGTGTACACGTGGCGCGTGATCTCGTCCGCCCCGACGCGCCCGGCAACGGTCGCCAGCTCCTCGCCCGCGTCCAACCTGGCGCGCAAGAGCGCGTTGACGGCGTCGACGATCTCCTCGCGCCCGCCGTAACCAAGGGCCACGTTGACGAACAGGTTGTCGTAGCTCTGGGTCGCGTCCTCCATGGCCCTCAGGGCCCGCCGGGCCGATTCCGGGAAGTCGGACGTGTCGCCGATGATCTTCACCCGTACGCGGTTCTTGTGCAGCTTCTCGTCCGTCAGCAGCTCGCGCGCCTGCTGCGCGAAGAGGCCGTGCAGATGCGAGATCTCGTCCGGCGCCCTTCCACGGTTGTCCGTCGAGAACCCCCACAGGGTGACGTGCTTGATGCCCAGCTCGAGGCACCAGTCGAGGACCTCCCTCGCCTTGCCGGCGCCGTGGTCGTGTCCGGCCTTGACGTCCAGGCCAACCGCTCTGGCGAAGCGGCGGTTGCCGTCCATGATGATGCCGATGTGGTTCGGCAGGACGCCCTCGGCTCTGATCTCGCTGAGCAGGCGCCGTTCGTACAACCAGTAGAGAGGCCTGGCGACGCCGTTCACCAGGTTCAGAGTGCCCTTGGCCGCCGCGGCGCGACGGCTCGTGGTGGCGGGTTCTCGTTCGGGTTCCTGGGCCGCCGGCCCGGCGGGCGCGTCGGCGACGTCAGCTTCGCGCGCGGCGTCCGACTCGCGGTCGGTGGTGTCGACTTGCACGTTCAGAGTCTATCGGGACGGCACCGGTCGAAAGAGAGCCAGGGTACTGCGTGTCGCGCTGCGCTATCCACGGTCACTTGCCGCTGGGCGCGAGCATGACGAGCGGCGTCCTTATCAGGATCTCGATGTCCCACCAGACCGACCAGTTGCGCACGTAGTTCGCCTCCATGGCCTGGCGCTCCTCGAAGGTGGCCTCGTTCCTCTCCTCGACCTGCCAGTAGCCTGTTATTCCCGGACGGGCGAGGAAGATGATGTCGCGCTCCTTGCCCATGTCCGGCAGCTCGGACACCAGGTAGGGTCGCGGCCCGACGAGGCTCATCTGGCCGACGAGCACGTTCACGAGCTGCGGCAGCTCATCGAGCGATAGCCGCCTCAGGACCGCCCCGATCCGGGTCACACGCGGGTCGTTGGTGAGCTTGCGGAAGCGCATGTACTCCTCGCGAGCCATGGGGTCGTCCTCCATCAGCTTGCTCAGGCGCTCCTCGGCGTCGACGAACATCGTCCTGAACTTCAGGCACTCGAACGGCTTGCCTCCCTTGCCGACGCGCGGGGAGCGGTGGAGCGGCGCCCCAGCGGAGTCGAGTCGCACGGCGAGAGCTATCAGCGCCAGAGGAACGGCCAGCAGCACGAGCATGACCCCCGACAGGAACATGTCCATCGTCCGCTTGATGAAGCGGTTCGAGGGTGAGGCGAGCTGGTTGCGGACCTCGAGGGCCAGAGAGGTGCCGAGAGGGGTCGCGGACACGGAGCTGGCTGGAAGGCCGCCGATGTCGGGCAGGTACTGAACGTAGTGCAACTGCCTGTCGGCGCGCCTCAGGACCTCGTCGAACTCCAGGACGCGGGCGGCGTCCGGAGTGACGATGGCGTGCCGAACGTTGTTGTCCTCTATGTAGCGCCACGCGTG
>DASRWD010000202.1:0-4633 GCA_035654755.1 Trueperaceae bacterium | reverse complement strand
GCCACCGGCTCCCGGACGCCCTTTCGCTCGACCTCGAAGAGGGTCACCTCGCCGAGGGCATCAAGTCCGGCCTCGGTGATCGTCTTGCCGTCGAGCGGGCCACCTTCGACGACGGTCATCTCGACGGAGTACTCGCGGGCGTCGGCTACCCGTTGGACGACGGGTAGGCGCTCTGGCACGAGCCACTTCGCGAACACGGTGATGAACGCGATGCCGAGGATCGCTGTCGGAAGGGCTACGGGCGCTATCGCGAAGATGCCTAGACCCCCTCCGGACTGCTGCCGCATCAGGCCGTTGACGACGAGGTTGGTGCTCGTGCCGATGAGCGTGATCGTCCCCCCGAGGACCGCCGCGTGCGACAGCGGCATCAGCAGACGGGAGACGGAGATGCCCTGTTTCTTCGCCCACTCGGACACGGTCGGGATCATGACGGCGACCAAAGGCGTGTTGTTGAGGAACGCCGAGATGACCGCCACCGGGGCCATCAAGCGTAGCTGCGCGCCGCGCACGGTCCTGGGCTTGCCCAGCAGGCGGGAGCTCAGCCAACGCACGGCACCGGTCTCCCGCAGGCCGGCTGCGACGACGTACATGGCCGCCACCGTGATCAGCCCCTCGTTGGCGAAGCCGCTGAGCGCTGCCTCCAACGGCATCACCCCAAGTAGCATTAGCACGACGAGCGCCGCGAGGAAGACGAAGTCGGGGGCGGTCCGCGAGAACGCGAGCGCCAAGAGGGCCGCTAGGGCCACGAGCATGGCTACGACGGCGTCAGCTGGCACTCGGGGCCCTCCCTCTGATGGTCGTCATGACGGGCTGTGACAACGCCACTAGATGCTAAGGGACGGCGATTAGCTCCCTTTACGGCCCGTCTCATGTAGCTGGATACAGTGGTCTAGCTTATGACGCGGCTGCGGAACGTAGGGATGCTCGCCGTAGGCACCGCCGCCGGTCACGTTGTGAGTGTCTTGGCGGCGCCACTGCTCACGCGCATCTACTCGCCTGCCGATTTCGGGCTCCTCTCCGTGTTCACGGCCATGGCCGCGATCGCCGGCGTGGCGGTCTCGCTGCGGCTGGAGCTGGCCGTCGCGGTCCCCGCGGACGACGGCGAGGGCATAGAGGTCGTGCTCGTCGGGGTCATGCTGGTCGCCGTAATGGCGGCTCTCGCCGCCGTAGTTGTCACCGTCTTCGGCGATCAGCTGTCTGCGATGGTCGGCGAGCCGGACCTCAGGCCACTGCTCGCGTACCTGCCTCTCTACCTCGGCTCTACAGGCATCTTCAACATGCTGAACTTCTGGTTCGCACGAGAGAGCAGGTTCGCTCCCGTTGCCGCGCTCAACACGATGCGCGGCATCCTCGTAGCGGTCGTGCAGTACGTCCTGGGCCTGCTGCGGTCTGGTGCTGCTGGCCTCGTCGCCGGACACGTCGCCGGTCCGGTCGTGCAGGCGGTGGGCGCGCTCGCTGTCAGCTCGCGGATAAGGAGCCGCATGTTCGTGGGCCGGATGAGCTGGGGCCGCGTCCGCAGCGTCTTGCGGCGCTACCGCACGTTCATCCTGTACGGGACCCCTCAGGCTCTCGTGAACGCCGTCAACCAGAGCCTACCTGCACTTGTGCTCACCACCACGTTCAACGCGAGTATCGCGGGCTTCTACCTCATGGCCCATCGACTCGTGTCTGCACCGGTCTCGCTGGTGGGACGCGCAGTCAGGCAGGTGATCTACCCGCAGCTCGCCCGCGCGCTGGAGGATGGCGACGCCCTCAGGTCGGCGATCAGGACGACGCTCGTCATGGCGGCTATGGCCGTGCCCGCCGCCGCGCTCGTCTTCGTGTTCGGCCCGGACCTGTTCGCGTGGCTCCTGGGCCCGCGGTGGCGCGTGGCGGGGGAGTTCGCGCGCTGGCTCATACTGTGGCTCGCCGTCGGCTTCGTCAACATCCCGTCCGTGAGCCTCATCCCGCTGCTGAACATGCAGCGGTGGCACGTCGTCTACGAGGTCATCTACCTCGTCGCCAGGTTCGCCGCCCTGCTGATAGGCGCGCAGCAGGACGACGCCCAGCTGGGCATAGTGCTCTTCGCCATGGTCGGGGTGACGTTCAACCTCGTCCTGATATACGCGCCTCTCAAGCGACTGCACTCACTCGGGCTCGAGGACGTCGAAAGCCGCCCCGGTTGAGGCGGCCCTGCGCGGCGACCGCCGTGGTAGCCCGGTGCGACTCCCTCTTGCTCAGACTGAGCGGCCGCCCGTCTCGCCTATGAGGCTGAGCAGGTAGCGCCCGTACGTGTTGCAAGAGCCGTAGGCGCCTGCCAAGGCGCGTAGCTGATCGTCGCCGATCCATCCCTGTCGGTACGCGACCTCTTCCGGACATGCGATCTTCGTCCCCTGCCGCGCCTCCAACGTGCCAACGAAGTTCGCGGCCTGCAACAGGCTCTCGTGCGTGCCGGTGTCCAGCCACGCCATCCCGCGTCCCATGCGCTCGACGCGCAACCTACCCTCGGCAAGGTAGAGCCGGTTGAGGTCGGTGATCTCGAGCTCGCCGCGGGACGAAGGGGTCAGGCCGCGCGCCTTCTCGGACGCGTCGGATGGGTAGAAGTAGAGGCCCGTGACGGCGTGATCGCTGCGAGGCTGCGCCGGCTTCTCCTGGATGTCGGTGACGCGCCCCTCCGCGTCGAACTCGACGACGCCGTAGCGCTGCGGGTCGGTGACCCGGTAGCCGAACACCGTCGCGTCCTTGTCGCGCTTGGCCACCTCCTCGAGCATGCCGGACAGGCCGTAGCCGTGGAAGAGGTTGTCGCCCAGCACCAGCGCGCAGCGGCTGCCTGCGAGGAAGTCCTGGCCTATGACGAGCGCCTGAGCCAGACCCTCCGGCCGCGGCTGCTCGGCGTACTCGAAGCGCATGCCCCATGCCGACCCGTCACCCAGGAGCGCCCGGAAGAGCGGAAGGTCGCGCGGTGTCGAGATGACCAGCGTCTCGCGGATCCCGGCCAGCATGAGCACGCTGAGCGGGTAATAGACCATGGGCTTGTCGTAGACGGGCATGAGCTGCTTGCTCACTGCCAGAGTTGCGGGGTAGAGGCGCGTACCGCTACCGCCGGCAAGGACGATGCCCTTGAGGCTCACGCCAGGCCGCCGGAGGCGTTGGGGCCCTGAGCGGTGCCCAGACGCTCGAGCGCGTAGCGACCCTTCGTTACCGACGCGAGCCACTCGCGATGCGCCAGGTACCAGGCGACCGTCTCGCGTAGGCCCCGTTCGAAAGGCACGGCCGGGCGCCACCCGAGGTCAGCCTTCGCCTTGGACGTGTCAACCGCGTACCTGAAGTCGTGACCGGGCCTGTCCGCCACGAGCTCGATGAGCTCGCGATGCTCGCGGCCCGCCGGGGCCAGCTCGTCGACGAGGTCCATGAGCGCGTTCAGCACGTCCCTGTTCGATCGCTCGTTGCCGCCGCCTATCAGGTAGGCCTCGCCGGGCCTGCCGCGCAGCGCTGCGGCGATGATCCCGTCGGCGTGGTCATCGACGTGAAGCCAGTCGCGGACGTTGTCACCGGTCCCGTACAGAGGAACGCTCTCGCCGCGTAGTGCCCGGCCGAGGGCCAGCGGTATGAGCTTCTCTGGGAACTGGTACGGCCCGTAGTTGTTCGAAGCATGCGTCGTCACGATGGGCAGGCCGAACGTCTCGGCGTAGGCGCTCATCAGGTGGTCTGCCCCTGCTTTGGACGCGCTGTAGGGCGAGCGGGGCGCGAACGGCGTGGTCTCGGTGAAGCGACCCTCTGGCCCCAGCGATCCGTACACCTCGTCCGTGGAGACGTTCACGAGCCTGAAGGCGCTCCGCTCTGCGTCGGAAGCGTCCGCGAGGTATGCCCGCACGGCCTCGAGCAGCCTCAGTGCGCCGACGACGTTCGATTGGATGAACGCCTCGGGGCCATCGATAGAGCGGTCCACGTGCGTCTCGGCCGCCAGGTGAAGCACGGTTCGCGGGCGCTCTACGCGGAGCAGTTCGAGGACAGCGTCCTCGTCGCGTACGTCGAGGTGCACGAAGCGGTGCCCCGGCTCGCCGCCTGCCGGCTCCAGGCGCGACACGTCTCCGGCGTACGTGAGAGCATCCAGGCTCACGACGCGGCCCAAGCCGAGGGATCTCAGGCGCCTGGCGACGGCGGAGCCGATGAAGCCTGCCGCTCCCGTCACCAGCGTCGTTCCTAGGGGACTGACGTCTGACACGCTTGAGACGTTACCAGGAGCGAAAGGCGAGCTAAGGGACGGATGTGCCGCGCGCCAGCGTGGGCAACGCCGCGTCCCTCGGCGAGACGATGGGCCACGCGCCAGGTCCCAGGGCCTCGAGCCCCCAGTCGATGCCCAGGGCGGGGTCATCCCACCTGAGCCCGCCCTCGTGGCCCGGCGCGTGCACGGCGTCTACCTTGTAGAGCACGTCGCACGACTCCGCCAGGGCTAGGAAGCCGTGCGCGAACCCGCGCGGCACCCAGAGCTGACGGTGCAGTTCGTCATCGAGCACGACCTTCAGGTGACGGAGGTACGTGGGGGAGCCGCGACGGATGTCGACGATCACGTCGAGCACCCTGCCGCTGACCACGGCGACGAGCTTGCCCTGAGCGTGCGGCTCGTTTTGGAAATGCAGGCCACGCAGCACTC
>DASRWD010000201.1:0-10608 GCA_035654755.1 Trueperaceae bacterium | reverse complement strand
TGCTCGCGACGCTCATCGACGGCGTGTCCCTCGGCGTCGAGGTGTACGCGGGCCGCGCCGTTGGAGCGCGGGATGCCGCGGCCCTGAAGCACGTCGTGTCGCGGGGCGCGGTCATGGCGCTGGGCTGGGGCGTGGTGGTCGCCGGGATCGTGGCCGCCGTTCCCGGCGTGTTCCTGCCCCTGCTTACCACCAACGATCAACTCGTGGAGCTGGCGAGACGCTTTTGGGGCTGGCAGGTGCTGGCGCCCCTCGCCGCGGTATGGGCGTTCCTCTGGGACGGCGTGTACTTCGGCTCGGTCAGGACGCGGGCTCTGCGCGACTCCATGATCGTGTCCACCGTCATCTACGTCATCGCATCGTTCGGTCTGGGCGCGATGTTCGGCAACCACGGACTGTGGCTGGCGCTGATCATCCAACTCGTCGCGCGGGCACTTACCCTCACGGCGGCCTGGCCAAGGCTGGTGAGCGCCGTGCAGGAGAGCGCCCCTTCTGTGTCAAGCTGACGGGGTGGGTCCGGCCAGCAACCTATCGTCAAGCGCCTGGATACGGGCGCTACTGACGTGGCTCGCTCCTGCGCTTGGTCTGCTCTTCGGCCTGCTCGCCTCGTCGCCCCCCCAACCGCTGGGTCCCGACGCAGACGCCGACCAGTTCTCGGCGGGCAGGGCGCTGCCCGTACTCGAGCGCCTCATAGGCGACGGCACACCACACCCAGTTGGAAGCGAGGCGAACGCGGCGGTACGCGAGCGGCTCCTCGCGGAGATACGCGCATTGGGACTGGATCCCGAGGTCCAGGAGACGTTCGCATGCAACCTGCAGTTCGAGCTGTGTGGCGAGGTCGCCAACGTCATAGCGCTGCTCCCCGGTCCGGACACCGGTCCCGTGCTCCTGCTGACCGCCCACTACGACTCCGCCCCTGCTGGCCCGGGCGTCTCTGACGACCTGGTCGGTGTCACCGCCATCCTCGAGGCGGCGCGGCATCTGCTCGCAGACGGCGACGCCGCCAACCGCGTCGGGCTGCTGTTCAGCGATGGGGAGGAGGCGGGGTTGCTGGGGGCGACGACGTTCTTGACGCATCCTCTGGCCCAGGACGTAGCACTGGTCGTGAACGCCGAGGCTCGCGGCAGCCGCGGGCCCAGCCTGCTGTTCGAGACGACTGCGGATAACGCGTGGCTCATCCGCGCCTTCGCGGCGGAAGCCAGACGGCCCATGACGAGCTCGCTGCTGTACCAGATCTACGAGCTACTGCCCAACGACACCGACCTGACGGAGTACAAGGCAGCAGGCATGTCGGGCGTCAACTTCGCTTACGTTGGCGGGCTACCCCACTACCACACGCCTCTCGACGATCTCGAGCATCTCTCGCTAGCCAGCTTTCAGCACCAGGGAGAGAACGTTCTGGCGGCGGCAAGAGCCTACGCGAAGGCAGACCTTCAAGACCCGCCGAACGACGGAGCGATCTTCACCTACGTCGCGCCGGGCATCGTGGCCCTCGCACCTCTCGGTTGGGCGGTGCCCCTAGCGGTCCTGGGCACACTGGCGCTCGTCCTCGCGTTCCTCCTCGCGAGGCGGCGGGGGCAAGTGACCGTTCTCGGCTGGGCGCTCGGGCTCGTCGCCACCCTTGTAGCGGTCGGGTTCGCGGGCCTGCTGGCCACCGGGGCGACGGGTCTGTTGACCCTGTTGCGTCCAGAGAGTGAGCCCTGGTACGCGCAGCCGCTACCCACGCGGGTGGCCGTGTGGGCTCTTGCCATCACGGCCGTCTCGCTCTCGAGCGCAGTGGTCGCGCGGACCGCGAGTCGCTGGGGTCTCGCCCTCGGGTCCTGGACGTTCTGGGCGCTATGCACCCTGGCCGTCGCGGTCCTACTGCCCAGTGCGAGCGCCGAGCTGCTGTTGGTCCTGCTGGTCGCGGCCGCTCTCTTAGTCATCGCCGCGATCGCGGGTCCCACGGATCCCTTACTCACCGGGGCGGTCTCATTCGTCGCCACGGCAGCCGCAGCCTACGTCTTCTTGCCGCTGGCTCGCGACCTCGAGAACGGCTTGGGCCTCGGCGTCGCCGGTGCGATCGCGGTCGTGGTAGCCCTCGTGGCGGCGACCTCTACTCCGTTGTTGGCCGGCGTTCGGACGTACCGACCCCGCCGGGTCGCCCTGGATGAGGCGGCAAGCGCGGCTCCGCCGCCTCCCCCGCGTCCTACGGAGCGACCGCCTGGCGAGAGGCGGGCCAGGTCCGCACTGCTCTCGGCGGCGGCATTCGCAGCGCTGTTCGTGGCCGCGTACGGCATCTCCCTGGCCACGCCGGCCTACACCGAGACGTGGCCGCGGCACGTGACGCTCACGCACTTGGAGGAGTGGCGTGACGGCGAGCGTCAGGCCGCCCGCTGGCTCGCGCTGACCGAACCGTCCGGGCCCCTTCCGGAGGAGTTGTCTGCAGCTGCGGATTGGCAGGATCCCGTAGCGTTCCCGGCCTGGTCTACCACCCTGTACCACCATGCCGCCGCGACTGCCGGCGCCGGCGGGCCACCCCGCGTAGAGGTGATCTCCGACGTGATGGTCGGTTCAGAACGACAGCTGAGGTTGCGGCTCGGGACGACAGGAGCGGTCCTGCAGACCGTCCTTCGGCTTCCCCCCGAGGCGGCCGTCGCCGAGGCGCGCTTCGTGGGCACTCCGACCTCGTGGGACTTCCGGCGACAGTCCGGCCTCCAGGCGCACTCGTTCATATGCACCGCCACCTCTTGCGACGGTCGCGTTGTGGAGCTGATGCTCAGGGGCGATGGGCCGTTCGAGGTCGTGTTCGGCGAGCTGCTTCCCTTCCTGCCGGACGACGGCACGCGACTGACGACCGCGCGTGGCGTCGCCGCAGTCCCCAGTCACCTTGGCGACGTGAGCCTACGTGTTCACTACCTGACGCTGCAGTAGGCGCTACTCCACCTCGAGCACCGCTCCTTCCAGGGGCACGCCCACCACGACAGCCGGCAACCCGGAGTCGACGCCTTGGGCCTCCACTTCCTCGAGGACGACCTGATACGAGACTGGATCCGCCGGAGGAGAGGGTGGTGGCTGCTGCTGCACGCACCCAGCCGCTAGAAGACCCGCTGCCACGAGCAGGGTGAGGCGTGACCGACTGTGCGTCCGGCGGGACACGAGCACCAGCGTCGCCAAGGAGATCGCAGCTACCGGAGCGAGGTTCCCCGCGATCTGACCTTCGAGGTCCACCACCACCAGCGCGGTCATCGTGCCGCCCGCGGGCGTGGGGTCCACTTCCAGGGCAAGGGTGCTCGTCCCGTCGTCCGGATCGAAGTCGCCGGAAGCGAGCAGTTCCTCGCCCTCGTCGACCACGCCGTCCGCGTCGGCATCTCCGTAGACGCGCACGCCCCGGACCCCGTCCAGCGACGGTCCCGTCCCGGTAGCACGCAGCGTGAGCGCGATCGGCTCGATGGCTTCGAGGCTCAGGTTGATCAACTCGGCTTGCAAGGCCACGGCGGCGCCCGCGACCCCTCCACCCTGCGGCGAGGACGGCCCCTGCTGGACCGCCACGATCGGGCTGCCGCCTGTCTGGACGGGAGTCACGACGGTGATGGCGCTCGCGGAGTCGTTGTCCGGGTGGGGGTCGTCGGTCGTGCTGGTGACGGAAGCGACGTTCGTCAAAAGCGCGTAGTCACCCGGTGCGACGACCTCGATCTCGAAGCTCGCCAGATCGCCCGGGTCGATGCTCCCGATCTCGCACGTGACGGTCTGCGTTCCGTCACAGTCGAGCGGCGCGAAGTCGAGCTCGAGCTCTGCCGGGAGCACGTCCGTCATGACCACGCCCTCCGCGGTGTCGGGGCCGTTGTTGAACACCGAGACCTGGTACGTGAAGGTCTCCCCCGGCTCGACCTCTTGTGGCGCAGACTTCACGACACCCAGGTCGGCAGCCGGCTCAACGTCGAGGACCGCAAGCGACGTGACGGAGTCCGTGTTGTCGGAAGGGTCGGGGTCAGATGTGCTGCTCGCGACCGTGGCCTCGTTGGTGAACTCGCCCTCGTTGGCGGGCGCCTCCACCGTGATCAGCAACACCGTCTCCTCTCCCGGCGCCAACGCTTCCAGTGTGCACTCGACCTCGAGGCCGTCGACAGCACAGTCGAGAGGGATCGGGCCCGACTGGACGGCGAGCGGGTTCACATCCGGCGGCAGGGTGTCCTTGACGACGACGGCCTCGGCAGGGGCGTTCCCGCCCTCGTGGCTCACCGTCAGCGAGTAGGCGAACTGCGTGCCGACCAGCACGCCCGAAGGCCCCGCCTTGCGCATTCTCAGGTTGGCCGCCGGCGCGACGACCTGCGTAGAGGTGCGAGCCTGCACGGCGTCCGCGATCGTCGCCGAGGCCACGACCTCGAGTTCCACCGTCGCCGGTACGTCTGGGGCGAGCACGTCGACCTCCAGGACCTTGACCTCGCCGTGACCGAGGTTGGAGCCGTCGCATTCGAACGTGGTGCTAGACGTCACGGAACAATCGGCGGACGTCGCTGCGACCGTGGCTCCGCTCCCTATGCTGCCTTGTAGTGTGATCATGCCCGTACCGCCTGTGCCGACGTTGGAGACGGCCGCACGGTACGTGTAGACCTGGCCGGTCAGCACGGGATCGACGGAGTCCGACAGGTCCAGGTCGAGGATCGCGCTCGGCTCGCCGATCGCCGTCGCCTCTGTCGCGCTGTTGTTGGAGAGCAGAGGGTCGGGCAGGTCGCTGACGACCTCGACGGCTGCGGTCATCTCCGTTGAGTCGTTGTCCGGGAACACCGTGAAGCTCCTCGAGACCTCTTCACCCACGTCCAGGTCGCCAATGAAGCAGCTGATACCTGTGGGCCCCGCCATGTCGCAGGTCGCCCAGTTGACGATCTCGCCTCCCGTAACGAACCCAGAAGCCACGACGTCCGTCGTCGGCGCTGGCCCGTCGTTGCGCACCGTCATCTCGTAGAAGAAGACGTTCCCCAAGGGCGACGGATCCTGCGTGTCGACGACCCCGATGTTTACGTCGGCGTTGGCGGTGCCCGCGCGCTCCACCGCGCCTATGTCGTAGCGGTTGGTGCCGTCACCGTTGCCGTCCATGGGTCTTTCGACGCCGCGTTGATCGACCCGCAGAGGGTCGGTGATCTGCGGGATACCGCCCTCGTCCACCGCTGGGCTATCGCTGGCGGGCATGTGCGTGGGCGTGGTGCCGCCGTTGTTCGCGAGGGGCCCGAGCAACGGGTCGAGCGGAGATCCGGTCGTGCCGGTCTCGTCGGACGGCGAGTCGAAGCCTGCGCAGCCGGTGGCGTCGCCGATGAGGTTGAAGCCGAAGCTGTCGAAGGTGCCCGAGCAGTCCGTGTGGCTGCCACCGCTCAGGTTGGCGGCGATGAGCGTGTTCCTCACCCGTACGTCGTTGCCCGGCGAGCCGGCGTCCAGGCCGCCGCCCTGTCCACTGGCCGCTTCGTTCCCCGTGATGGTCACGCTGGAGAGCTCGGCGTCGGTGTCCGAGAAGTACAACCCGCCGCCTCTATCGCCTGCTTCGTTGCCCGAGATGGTCGAGTTGAGCATCTCCAGTTCCGCGCCAGACAGTTCCCCTCCCCCACCGGCGTTCTCCGCAGTGTTGCCGGAGATCGTCGACCCGAGGATGGTGACGGTGCCGTGCGCGCTAAGCCCGGCGCCGTACGTTGCCGTGTTGCCCGTTAGCAGGACCGCGTCCAGAGTAAGCGCGGCATTCCCGCATGAGTAGATACCGCCTCCGGCGAAGCTCACCGATCCACCAGTGATAGTCATGCCCCGCAGTACGACTGTGGGGTTCGGCGCCGCACAGAAGTCGGATAGGTCCCCGATGTTGAACACTCCTCCGACGCCGTTGAACTCTCTTGGGAGCGCAGCGGCACTGACCGTGGATTTGGACGCTCCCTGGCCCACGATGATTACGTCGCGTAGGATGTCAAGGCGTCCAGCGCGCGCGTACCCGCTTCCCTGAGTCCTAAGCAGGTTCATGGTCCCTTCGGGGAGGACGATGGTGTCGTTCTGGCCGTACGTCCCGGTCGCGGAGCAACCGTAGCGGTTCCCACCCTCGTTGACCGAGATGACGGCCTCTCGCAGCGAACAGTCGTTGACGTGGTTCGTGCGGTCTACGAGCTCGTCCGACAGGGTCGACACCGTGAGCGTAGCGGCGCTCGTAATCGACCCGGTCACGACGCTCAGGGCACAGAGGAGCGCGAGGCGCACACGGGACGCGTTCATGCCGGCCTCCGATCCGCTACCCGCTCGATCGACTCGAAGTACCGCACGCACGCTTCCCATGAGGCGAACTCGCGCATCTCGCCCGTCTGGAGCCTCTGCACGGTGATCCACTTGCCGCCGGCGACGAACTGAAGCCGCACGACGAACCCTTCCGTTGGCCTGTCTCGTCCCATGACAGGACGCTATCGAAGCGGTGCGTTACGCGAACGTTAGGTGGTGCGGCAGGCTTCGGGAGTGCTCAGGCCTCGTCAGAGGTCGTCCGAACGTCCGCCACGAGCCGCGAGGCGATCAGTTCCAGCTCAGTGCCGGCGGCGTTCTCGCTCAGGGACCGGACCCGAGCCTTACCTAACCGTGTTTCGCCGTCGGCGACGAGCTCCTCCGACGCCCTCCTGGCCGCCGGAAGGCTCGACGGGTGAGACAGCACGGCCGACGCCGCCACCACCGCTGACTCCGGGGCGTCATCTAGTCGCAGGGAAGCCAGGGTGACGAGGGCCGTCGTCGCGACGTCGTGCGCGCCCACCTCCAGCGCAAGCGCGAACGACTCGGACAGCTTGGCGGCCGCCTCTTCACCCCTGCCGGCCTCGACCAGGCATGAACCGATCGACGCCAGCGTCGCGGCGACCTCGCGCCTGTGCCCCAACCGCTGCCCAGAGTCGAGTGCCTCCTCGAAGCATCTCAGCGCGGCAGCCAGGTCGCCGGCGTACTGGTAGAAGTTGCCGAGGTTGTGCGAGCGCAACGCCACGGCTTTCACGTCGCCCATCTCCTTGGCGATGGCGAGGCTCTCCTGAGTGAGCCGCGTAGCAGCGCCCAAGTCACCGAGGGCGTGAGCGACGCCAGCGAGGTTGTTGAGAGCGCCCGCCACCCTCGCCCTGTTCCCGATGCGCCTGTGCAGCAGCAGGCTCTCCTCGAAGGCCGCCCGCGCCGGCTCGTTCTCACCGAGTCCGTACAGCGCGATGCCCTTCGCGGTCAGCGCTTCGGCCGTGGCGTGTACGTCGCCCGCTTCACGCGCGGCTGCCAGGCCGGCTTCGGCGGTCCCTAGACCCTCTGCGTGCCGCCCGCGCCTTAGCTGCGTGAGTGCCAGGTCCTGGAGGAGCGTCACCAGCTGCCTCGCGCGCCCCAGTTCGCGGGCCGCTTCGATGGCCGCCGTGAAGCGCGACTCTGCCTCGGCCAGGTCACCTAAGTGCATGGCTACCAGCCCGAGCCCCGTGATCGCAGCAAGCTGTGCGTCCGTCTCGCCCCAGGTCTCCGCGTAGTGCAGCGCAATCCCGTACTCTTCGCGAGCCTCGGCGTAGCGTCCCAACCCGTCGAGGCTGGCCGCGTGCCGGTTGAGCGCCGGCGCGTATCCGGCCCCGGCGGCGCCCCTCAGCACCGCCAGCGCGCCGCCCGTGAGCCGCTCTGCCTCCTCGAAACGGGCCAGGCGGCACAGCAGACCACCAATGTGCGACTGGACCTGTGCCCGCAACTCGGAGCCTGCCGGCAGCACATCGGCAGCCCCTGCGAGCAAGTCTGTCCCCAGCGCGAACGCGCTCCGCCTCTCCAAGAGCAGCGTGAGCCCCCGCAACGCCCCGCTCATCCGTGGCAGGTCGCGGTTGAGGACGGCAGAAGACCAGGCGGCCGCGACGTTGCCTAGGTCCTGGTCGAGATCCGCGAGGACGGAGGACCCGTGGTCGGCTTCCGGCCGACCGGCCTCGGCCAACGCGCCTAGGAAGTGGTGCGCGTGAGCTTCGCGGACCCGGTCCTCGAGGCCGGAGGCAGCCAGCTTCTCCAGCGCGAAGCGACGTAACAACGGGTGCAGTACGTACCGGCCACTCCCCTGTTTGGCGAGAAGCGACCGGGCGACCAACCCCAGCAGCACGGCCAGGTTCACCCCTAGCGCGGCCTGCGCGGCGGAGCGAGAGAAACCGCCGGCGAACACCGCGAGAGAGGCCAGTGCATCACGTTGCTCGGGGGCGAGGAGACGCCACGAGCGCTCGAAGACGGCCCTCATGGCCGAAGTTGGCCCGGGACCCGGCGCGTGCGCTGCCGCCGGGTCGGCATCGGCGGTAACGGCGGGGGATCGGTCGAGTGCGGCGACGTCCGCCTCGAGCTCGTCTGCGACCTCGGAGGGCTCGAGGACGGCGAACATCGCTCCGGCGAGCTCCAGTGCCAACGGCAGCCCGCCCGTGAGGGCACATATACGCGCCAAGTGCGTGGCGTCGTCCGAAGACGGCCTCCACCGCCTGTTCGCCGCCGCGCCGCGGGCGATCAGCATGCCACCGGCCGCGCTCGAGGCGATGCCGGCCAGGTCGGTGACGGGCTCCGCCGGCGCATCCAATCCGCCCAGGCGCACGACGACGCCACCGGGAAGCTCGGGCGCGTGCCGCGACGTGACGACGACGGTCACTGCCGGGGCCGCCTCCAGGAGTCTCGCCACGGTGTCCATCGCGGCCA
This sequence comes from Trueperaceae bacterium, assembly GCA_035654755.1. GTDB lineage: Bacteria > Deinococcota > Deinococci > Deinococcales > Trueperaceae > DASRWD01. The sequence continues at coordinate 1,956 of DASRWD010000201.1, read as the reverse complement.
TGAGGTGCTCGACGTCATCGAGCACGAGGAGCGCGGAGAGGTCTCGGACGTGGTCGAGCAACTGTGCCTCGGGAGATGAGCCGCCGGCGAACCCGAAGCCCGCGGCCCTTGCGATCTCGGCTACGACCTGTGAGGCATCGACGACGTGGCCCAACGTCACGAACCACCTGCCGTCAGCGAACCGGCCCGGCAGGTCTGCGTTCATCAGCTCCTGAGCAAGGCGCGTCTTCCCCACACCGCCCTCGCCGGTGAGCGACAACAGACGGCAGCTCGGGTCACGAAGGTGGGCGCGCAACTCTGCCAGCTCTCGCTCGCGTCCATGGAGGCCCGTCTCGACCTGAGTGCCTGTCGACTCCAAGGCAGCTACGAGCGCCCGCGTCTCCGGCAACGGAGCTACGCCGAGCTCTCCGTCCAGCAACTTCTCGTACGCACGGAACGCCGTCAAAGCCTCGTCCTTGAGGCCCGCCGCTCGCGCCGCCAGTAGGTAATCGTGAAGCGCCTCGTCGTCCAGCAGGTCGGCATGCCAGACCGCCTGCAACACCCTCGCAGCGTCGGCAGCCTGGCCCTCTGCCTGAAGCTGGCGTGTCAGCGCGGTAGCGGCGCGGCGCCACTCCGTGCGGACCTCTTCGCGGACCTGCGCGAGCCAACCCGTCCAGCCCTCTGCCTCGTCCAGATCCAGTCCGACGCAGAGCTCCTGGCGACAAGAATCGAAGGCGTCTGCGACCGCTCCGCGCGTCAAGGCCGCCTTGAACGCCGCCAAGTCCGTGGTGACGTCCCAGTGCAGGTGCGTCCGGCTGCACTCGACCGAGCTTCCAAGCGGATGGCGCTTGAGCCGAGAGAGCAGCTGGCGCAGGTTCCTGCGCGCGACGGCGTCCGTGGAGTCTGGCCACAGCAGGAAGGCCAGGCGCTCCCTGCTGACCTGGCCGCCGTCGATGGCCAGGTACGCGAGCAAGGCGCCTCGTTTGTCCCTCGGCAAGGGTACCCACTCACCGCCAAGGTCGGCCTGCGCCTCACCGAACAGGCGTACTGCCTGTGGCATGGAGACATCTTAGGGATTCGTACATCGTCACGCGCCTATATATGACGGGTTAGCATCGGCGACATGCTAAGTACCGACACCCTGAGCGCGATAATCGCGCGCGGCCGATCGGCTGGCGCCGACTTCGCCGAGGTATACGCCGAGCGCTGGCGCAAACGAGGCATACGCGCCGTCAACGGGCAGGTCGAGGACGCGACCAGCGTCGTGCAGCGTGGCGCCGGCATACGCCTCTTCTTCGGGCACGATGTGCTCTACGGCTTCACCAACGACCTCACGGACGCCGGGCTGAGAGAGGTACTGGACAGCCTCGTCGCCGTGAGGGGCAGCGGCGGCAACGGCCGTCCCGACGCCGCCGGCAAAGGTGGCCTGGACCTGCGTAGGCTGGACACCGGACCAGACCTGCCCGGCCCCAAGGTCGCACCGGACGCTCACGACAAACGGTGGCGCCTGGAGCGCCTGCGCGAGGCGGACGCCGGCGCACGCATCGATCCGGCCATAAGCCAGGTCGAGGCGAACCTGAACGAGATCGAGCAGGAGGTGCTGGTCGCCAACTCCGACGGTGTGATCGCCACGGACGACCGCACCCGGACCCGCCTGGTCGTGCAGGCCATCGCGCGCGAAGGAGACCAGACGCAGACGGCCCACGTCGGTCCCGGTCTCTCGGTCGGCCTCGAGCTCCTCGACATGTACCGACCCGCCGAGACCGGCCGGCGAGCTGCGGAGATCGCACTCACCAACCTCCGAGCTCGCAAGGCGCCGGCAGGCACCATGCCGGTCGTGGTCGGCAACGCGTTCGGCGGCGTCATCTTCCACGAGGCCCTCGGTCACCTGCTGGAGACGACCGCGGTCGCTCGGAACGCGTCGGTGCTCACGGACAAGCTGGGAGAGCAGATCGCTAGCCCGGCGGTCACGTACGT